>NZ_DASYHB010000020.1:0-8830 GCF_035999185.1 Ensifer sp.
CGACGTCAACGGCGAAAAGATCCGCGTCCTGCCGAAGGACTACCAGCTGGATCCGGTCCGTGACTTCACCATGCACGTCGACTTCCTGCGCGTCTCCAAGGACAGCCAGGTTACCGTCGAAGTTCCGGTTCACTTCGAAAACGAAGAGAAGTCCCCGGGCCTCAAGGCTGGCGGCGTTCTCAACATCGTTCGCCACGAAGTCGAGCTCAACGTTTCGGCTGACGACATTCCGGAATTCCTGTCTGTCGACCTCTCCGGCCTGAAGGTCGGCGACGCCGTTCACATCTCCAACATCAAGCTGCCGAAGGGCGCGACCCCGGTTATCACCGATCGCGACTTCACCGTTGCAACGATCGTTGCTCCGGCTGGTGGCGTGAAGGAAGAAGCTGAAGGCGACGCAGAAGCTTAAGTTCGCTTCTGGCCGAACGGCTACCTGATTGAAAGCCCGTCCCACGCGCGTGGGGCGGGCTTTTTGCGTTCTTGACAATCAACCGCCGGCTGCAACGAAGTGCCGCCTCACGATTTTTCATGTAGCGATTTCAGCAACATTTAAGGATTTGATGATGTTCTTCATGCGGGGAAACTGGGGCACTTGAAGAGAATCCTGATATGAGATGCGTGGCAGCAGCGTCCAAGGCGTGCATTCGATGATGCATTCCGTCGAGAACCGATTTATCGCGATTGTCTGTGGCACGATGCTCGTCTTCATTGCCCCGCTTCTCGTGCTCTTCCTCAGCATTTCCAGCGAGCGCATCGCGCGCGAACGCCTGCACAACATCGAACTCCTGATGGCCGCGAGCGCCGAGGCGCTCGGCAAGCCGATCTGGGATTTCGACAGCGACGGCATCAAGCATATCGCCCGCTCGCTGATCAACGGCACCGACATCCTCTCCGTCACCGTGCGCGACCAGTCCGGCTCGATCCTGGCGCAGATGCCGCTTGGCGGCGCCATCACGAGCACCGATGACCGGCTCTTGACCCTGCCCATCTCGTATCAGTCCGTCGACGGTCTCAAGCAGGTTGGCCGCATCGAGGTGCGTGTGCCCACACCCGGCCTGCTGTCACAATTCAGCAAGGACGAACTGGCGATCCTCGCCATCCTGCTTTTTGCCGTCGCCATCGTTTTCGCCGCCGCCCTGATCGGCAACCGGTTCACGGTGATGCGGCCGCTGATGCGCCTGACGGCGGCGATCGAGGCGACGCGCCGGCTCGGATCGCGCCATCGCGTCGACTGGACCTCCGACGACGAAATGGGCGCGCTTGCCGCCAACTTCAACGAGATGCAGGACCGTCTCGAGCGTGAAGAAACGGAACTCAAGAACGCGCATGAGCGCGTCACCGATATCTACAATCTGACGCCCGCGATGCTGTTTTCGCTCGATGTCGACGGACGTCTGCTTGCCGTCAGCGACTACTGGCTGCTGGCGACCGGATACGACCGCGACGACGTCATCGGCCGCGATTTCGTCGACTTCATCGACGCGCATTGGCACGAGACCTATCGCAGCCGCGCCAAGACGATCGCCGTTGGTGACCATGAGATCCGCGAGGTCACCGTCCCCTTCCGCAAGCGGGACGGCGAGCTGATGACCGTGCTGATCCAGGAAACGAAGGCGACCGGCGAAGGCAGCCTGTCGCTCTCCGTCATGACCGACGTCACGGCGCTGAAGCAGGCCGAAAGCCGCAACCATACCCAGGCGATCACCGATCACCTGACGGGCCTGCTCAACCGGCAGGGCTTCGAGGCAGCACTCGACGACGCGATCAAGCAGGCCGATGACTGCGGCATGCAGCTCGGATGCCTGTTCATCGACCTCGACCGCTTCAAGTGGATCAACGACAACTTCGGCCACGCCACCGGCGACGAGGTGCTGCGCCACACGGTCGAGCTCATTCAGGATGCCCTGCCCCCTGGCGACATCATGGCCCGGCTCGGCGGTGACGAATTTGCCATCCTGCTTTCCGACGCGCACGCGGCGGACCTTGCCAGCGAAATCGGCGAGCGCATCGTCAGCGCCCTGCACGAACCGATGACGATCGCCGGCAACGAGCTCTTCGTCAGCGCCAGCGTCGGCATCGCGGTCTATCCGACCCACGCGGAAAACGCCTCCGACCTGCTGCTGAAGGCCGATATGGCGATGTATGCGCGCAAGCACGACGGCAAGAACGGACTGCAGGTGTTCGACGCCGGCATGCTCGACGCCTCGCGCGAGCGCCACGAGATCGAACAGTGCATCGAGGCAGGCCTGAAGGACGATCATTTCGAAGCCTGGCTGCAGCCGATCGTCAGCCTTGCCGACGGCCAGATCGTCGGCTTTGAGGCACTGATGCGCCTCAACCACCCGGAAAAGGGGCTGATGCCGCCCGGCAAGATCATCGGCATTGCCGAGGAAACCGGAACGATCGCCCGCATCGGCGACCGCATCCTCGAAAAGGCGATCCGCCATCTCGCCGCGATCTCCGAACTGGACGGCACCCAGAACACCTATCTGGCAGTGAACTTCTCACCGTTGCAGTTCGAGCTGACGCTGCCGCACAAGCTCGCAGCCCTGCTCCTGAAACACCACATCTCACCGAGCCGGATCGTCGTCGAGATCACCGAGGCCGTGCTCATGCTCGACAATCCCGAGGTCCATGCGGTGCTGAAGCAGCTCAACGAGTTCGGCTGCCGGATTGCACTTGACGACTTCGGCACCGGCTATTCGTCGCTGAGCTACCTCAACCGCTTCCCCGTCGACATCGTCAAGGTCGACCAGTCCTTCACCCGGTCGCTGAGCTCCGGCACCGCCGACATCAGGCGCAAGAGCCGCATGTTGATCAAGGGCATCCGCACGATCTCGCACCAGATGGGCTGCACGGTCGTCGCCGAGGGCATCGAGACGAAGGAGCAATGGCAGCTCCTGCGCAAGCTCGGCGTCAATTGCGGCCAGGGCTACCTGTTCAGCCGGCCGATGCCGGTCGACCGGATGCTCACGATGCTCGAAAGCGACTCTGAGGCAAAGGCTGCGGCCGCGCCGAGCATGCGGGCGTGACCTGCCGGTAGCCTTGAGGGTTTGCAGGCAACGGCGTCACATCCGCGGCCGTGCGGAAACGATAAGAGCCCGCCGCAAGGCTGGCAGCAATGAGGAGGAAAGATGTGAAGGCGCTGATCCCAGTATTTTTCCTCGGGCTTTTCACGACGGCCGAGGCGCAGACAATCAAGTTCGTCACCGAGGAATATCCGCCCTACAATTTTTCGACCGTAAACGGGCCGAGCGGTGCGGCTGTCGATCAGGTCAAGCTGATCATGGAGCGGTTGAAACTCCCGTTCACCATCGAGGTTCTGCCCTGGGCGCGCGCTTTCGCGCAAGCAGAGACCGACCCGGACTCCTGCGTCTTCACCACTGGCCATGACGCCGAACGCGACAAGAAATTCCTCTGGGTCGAGCCATTGCTGATCGATCACATGGTCATGGTCCGGCACGCCAATTCAGACATTTCGCCCGCCTCGCTGGAGGCCGCGCGGCAGTACACCATCGGAACGCAGCGCGAAGACTTCTCCGCGGCCTATCTCGTCGAGCACGGCTTTCCGAAGATCGACTATGCCGCCAACCTGGATTCGAGCCTGAAGAAGCTGATTGCGGGCCGGGTCGATCTCATGATGACCTCCGAGAAAACCTTTGAGAGCATGCGCGCCGAAGGCAAGCCGGTCGAAGCGGCGCTGACGCTGGAAGGCAAGCTCTACGGCATCGCCTGCCATCGCAACATGCCGCGCAGCAAGATCGCCGCCATGCAGCACGAACTCGACCGGTTGATCGGCAACGGCACGCAGGATGCGATCTTCAAGCAGTACGGGCTCACGCCCAATGCCAGCCTGCAGGCCGAGAAATAGGCGTTGACTTCGTGAAGGCGCGGTGTTCTTGGATGGCACCACCCCGAAATCATGAATGCGTAACACCATGTTGATCATCACAGGGCTTGGCAATCCAGGTTCGAAATACGCGGCCAACCGGCACAATATCGGCTTCATGGCAGTCGACGTCATTCACCGGCGGCATGGCTTTTCCGCCTGGTCGAAGAAGTTCAAGTCGGAGATCGCCGAAGGCGAGATCGGCGGCGAGCGCGTTCTCCTGATGAAGCCGCAGACCTTCATGAACCTTTCCGGCGAAGCCGTCGGCGAGGCGATGCGCTTCTACAAGCTGCAGCCGAAGGACATCACCGTCATCTATGACGAACTGGACCTGCCGGCGGCCAAGGCGCGCATCAAGGTCGGTGGCGGCCATGGCGGCCACAACGGCATCAAGTCGATCGACGCCCATTGCGGCAAGGACTATCGCCGCCTGCGCCTTGGCATCGGCCATCCCGGCGTCAAGGACCTCGTGCACGCCCATGTGCTCGGTGATTTTGCGAAGGCCGACCAGGCCTGGCTGGTGCCGTTGCTCGATGCCATCGCCGACAATGCCGACATGCTGGTGCGCGGGGAAGAGTCCCAGCTTCTGAACAAGATCGCGCTTGCGACCGGCGGAAAGCCGGAGGCGGAAAAGCCCGCAGGCCCCAAGAAGCAGGGCGGACAATCGCACATTCACCAGGCGCGCAATTCCGCCCAGCCAAAGAAGCTGCCGACGACGGGCCCCATGGCCGACATGTTGAAGAAGCTGTTCGGGTCGAAGAACGGCTGACTTCCCGTTTCCAAGGCGAGCACTAGTTTTGCGATAGGCGGACCCTGCCCGACCGCGCAAGCCTGGAGCACGCCCTGTGACCGACCCGGTGATCAACTGGCTTCTCGCTTCGGACCCTTCGGTCCGCTGGCAAGTCATGCGCGACCTCGTCGACGCGCCTGAGGCGGAATGGCGGGCGGAACGTGGGAAGGTCGAGACCGAAGGCTGGGGTGCCCTTCTGCTTTCCCATCAGGACGCCGACGGGCAATGGGCAGGCGGCGCCTTCATTCCTGCAAACTTCGATCCGCGCGAATGGTCGGAGCGCGGACAGCCCTGGACCGCCACCTGCTTTTCCCTGACGCAACTCAGGGAATTCGGCCTCGACCCATCGTCTGAGCGCGCCATGCGCACCGTCGCGCTGATCGGCGCCAATTGCCGTTGGGACGAAGGCAGGCAACCCTTTTGGCAAGGCGAAGTCGAAGAATGCATCAACGGCCGCACCGTCGCGGACGGCGCCTATTTCGGCGTCGATGTCTCGCCGATCGTCGAGCGGCTCCTCGACGACGCGCAGCCGGACGGCGGCTGGAACTGCGAGCGGATCAACGGCTCGACCTGCTCCTCCTTCGCCAGCACCATCAATGTGCTGGAGGGGCTGCTGGAATATGAAAAGGTGACGGGCGGCACGCCCCGCTCCAGGAAAGCACGCGAGGGCGGCGAGGAATACCTGCTGAAACGTCACCTCTTCCGTCGCCTGGCGACCGGACATCCCGCCGACGATCGCTTTCTGTGCCTCTGCCACCCGAGCCGCTGGCACTACGACATTCTGCGCGCGCTCGATTATTTTCGCGCCGCTTCGGTATGGCGTCGCTCCGCGCCCGACCGGCGTCTTCAGGAGGCCATTGATCAGCTCCGCGCCAAGCGCCGGGACGACGGGACCTGGGCCTCCGACTGGCGGTCGCCGGGGCGCGTGTGGTTCGATGTCGACGACGGACCTGGCGAGCCCTCGCCCTTTGCGACGCTGAAGGCGATGCGCGTGCTCAGATGGTGGGGCAGGCATTCAACAGGCGGCGAGGGTCGTTAGAGCAATTCCAGGAAAAGTCTAGAACGGTTTTCCGTCCGGAATTGCGTAATATCAGAGAGTTAGATCATTTCACTGTTTCAACGAAACAATGAAATGATTTAGGTCGCCCTGTGCGCGGCCAGAAAGATCCGAACCGCTTCTTCGGCATGCGCCTTCAAAGCCTCCCGCGCCGGAATGGCGCCGTCGCCAAGCAGCATCGCATCATTCACCGGCCCGCCCATCACCAGCCAGTTGAAGAACGCGCCGGCAACCTGCGCATCCCTCACCCGAATATCCCCCTTCTCGGTGTAGCGCGTGAAGGCAACGGCAAGTCGCCGGATCGATCGCATCGGCCCACGCTCGTGCAGCGCCTCGCCGAGTTGCGGAAATCGCTCGACCTCGGCGATCACCAGGCGCCGCACCTGCATCAGCCGCGGGGTCATGACGATCGTCAGCAGTTGCGTCGCATAGTCGAGCAGGAATTCCTCGATCGGCTGCTCGCCGTCGGGATCGGCGACCTGCTCCTGAAATTCGTCGCCCGCTCCGCCCGTCATGCTGCGCACGACTTCGAGAAACAGCGCCTCCTTGTTATGGAAATGGGAATAGACCGTCTGCTTCGAGACATCCGCGGTCGCGGCGATCTCGTCCATGTTGGTGCCGAGAAAGCCGTGCTTCAGGAAGAGATCACCGGCGGCACCGACGATCAGCTTGCGGGTGCGCTCCATGCGCGTCTTTGCGCCGTTGCTCAATCCTGTCCCCTCTCCGTGCGGCGTCAGCAAATCACCGACTCTCCCAGGATAGGCCAGTCGCATTGACAAATCAAACTGGACGGTCCAGTCTAGTTAGTGAGGACGTTATTGGAGAAGGTCATGGCAAAAGCACGAGGAAGAGTTCGAATAGCGGCCTGCCGCTGCGGCCAGGTTGCCTTTGAGGCGGTGGAAGAACCGATCGTCGGGGCCGCCTGCTATTGCACCAGCTGCCGCACCGCGGGCGAACAGCTCGAGGCTTTGCCCGATGCGCCGGCCGTACTGGAAGCCGACGGCTCGACCCGCTTTGCGCTCTACCGAAAGGACCGGATCCGCTGTATCCGCGGCGAAGGCCTGCTGCGCGCACACCGCCTGACGCCAAAATCGACGACCCGCCGGGTGATCGCGAGCTGCTGCAACGCCGCCATGTTCCTGGAATTCAAGGGTGGCCACTGGCTGAGCGTCTACAACCAGCGCTTCGCCCCGGACGAACAGCTACCGCTGGAAATGCGCACGATGACGAAAGACCGCAGGCCCGGCGTCGAGTTCAATGACGCGCTGCCAAGCTACAAAACCCATTCGGGCCGCTTCATGTGGCGGCTGCTCACCGCCTGGATAGCCATGGGCTTCCGCGCGCCTGACATCGACTATGTGAAAGGCGAGGTCCATGGCACCGCAAGCTGAGAAAATCGAAATTCAGAACGTCGTCTCGCCCGGCCACATCCACCGGGTCGACCGGGCGAAATACGAAGCGATGCGCGAGGCCTTGCTTGCCGTACTGCCACCGGCAGCACCGGGGCTGACGGTTGCCGAAGCGAAGGAACGGTTGCTGCCGATCCTGTCGCAAGAGCTTTTCCCAGGCGGCGCGAAGGCCGGCTGGTGGCTGAAGGCGGTGCAGCTCGATCTCGAGGCCAAGGGCACGGTTGCGCGGGAGGCGAGCAAGCCGCTGCGCCTGCATCGAACGGCGTAAGGTCAAGGCGCCGCCGCTTCAGGCTGCGCCTATTCCTCGGGCTCGGTGGTGAAAAGCAACGGGAACCCGGCTTCCTTGGCGAGGTCCGTTGCCTCCGTAGCCTTGGTCTCGGCAATGTCGCGCGCGCAGACGACGACAACGCAAGTGCCCATCTTGTGCGCCGTCATCATCACCCGGTAACCGGTCTCTTCGCTCATGTGGAACACGGCCTTGAGCACGCCGATCACAAATTCGCGCGGCGTGTAGTCGTCGTTGAGCAGCATGACCTTGTAAAGCTTCGGCCGATCGAGCTTCGGCTTGACCTTCACTTTGACTTTTCTGGCGACCTCGTTGTCACTCATCGGAAATCCACCCGTTGTGACAGATAGGACGGTTCTGCCGCCCGGCGCACTATCCTACGGGCAGCCGCAGTGATCAAGCAAAAGCAGTGACGGCGCTGCCGCGATGACCGACGAACATCTTCGCTTCATCGTCGTAGGCGCGCGCGCGCTCCAGCGCCGCTTCTGCCGTCCGCTTGCGCGCAAGCAGCGCATGAAAGAAGCAGTGCACGAACAGCGGCGCATCCGCACCCTCTGGCGATCCGTCGGGGCCGATGTAGAGCCCGGCCCCACCCTTTCCGGCAAAGGCGTCGCCATAGGCCTTGCCACCGGTTTCGCAGCAGGTGCTGAGGACAATATTGCCCTTGAGCCTGGCGTGTTCGGCGACGACCGAAGGCGGCAGGCTGCCCTCGAGAAGCATCGAGGTATCGATCTCCTCGATATAGTCGCCGAACACGAAACCGTTTTCGTCACCGTGGCCGCAGATGACGAGGTGCTGGTGCACCCGCTCTCCGGCACCGATCAGGGACAGAAAGTCGCCGGGCGTCCCCGGCAGGTGCAGCGTCACGACAGCGCCAAGGCTCTCGAGCATCGACCGGATCAACAGCGCTTCGAGCGTGTCGCCGATATCGATGACGGCCACCGGCATGCGCGGAAACATGAACGTCTGGTCGATCAACTCTGCCATTGCTGCCTGCTCTCCTTCTTCGCTGCCACGGCAACGTCCGGTGCAATTGGCAGCGCATATGCGGCCCGAACACCGCACGTTCAACGGCCAGAGCCCCTTATTTACCGTGAAGGGGGCGTCCACCCTTGACCGCGAAGCGCCCTTCCCGCATAGCCACGCCAACGGAATTTTAAGATACGGACGAGACCCAATGGGCTTCAAATGCGGTATTGTCGGACTGCCGAACGTCGGCAAGTCCACCCTCTTCAACGCGCTGACCAAGACGGCGGCGGCCCAGGCGGCCAACTACCCGTTCTGCACCATCGAGCCGAACACCGGCGAAGTGGCCGTGCCGGACCCGCGCATGCGCAAGCTGGCGGACATTGCCAAGTCGAAGGAAATCATCCCGACGCGCATCTCCTTCGTCGACATC
>NZ_DASYHB010000027.1:0-28855 GCF_035999185.1 Ensifer sp.
CCCGCTTCGTGCGAATTGTTTGTCTGCCATGCTCTCCACTCACAATTGCCTGTAACGCTGTGCCAGTGCATTGTGGGAAAATGGTGACAGTACTTATCGCATTTCCTCCGGTGCGGAGGTGCCTGTAATAGACAGGCCGGAATTCAATACCGAAGCGACAGCATGCACCAGCCCGAGTCTGGCAGTACTTAATTCTCTATTTTTATCGTTAACAAAACGTAATTCCGGATTCTCTTTACCTTTGTTCCAATGACCGTGGAAGGCAGCGGCAAGATCATACAGGTAAAACGCGATGCGATGCGGCTCCTGAGCCAGTGCTGCAGCCTCAACCACCCGCGGATATTCTGCGAGCTTGGCAATCAGCTGGAGTTCGGCCGGATCGACGATCTGGCCGTTGATGGCACCGGCGAGGTCGAGTGATTCGATATCAAGGCCTGGGAAGGCCTCGGCCGCCTGGCGGAACACCGAACGGCAGCGCGCATGGGCGTACTGCACATAGAAGACCGGATTGTCCTTGGACTGTTCCGTTACTTTAGCAAAGTCGAAGTCGAGCGGTTCCGAGTTCTTCCGGTAGATCATCATGAACCGTACCGGATCGCGACCGACCTCATCGACGACATCGCGCAGCGTAACGAAGTCGCCGGAGCGCTTCGACATCTTCACCGGCTCGCCATCGCGGAACAGCTTGACCAACTGGCACAGGAGCACCGTAAGCTTCGACGAACCGCCGGAAACGGCCCGCGCCAATGCCTCGAGCCGCTTGACGTAACCGCCGTGGTCGGCACCGAGCACATAGATCATCTCGTCGAAGCCACGATCGAACTTGTCCTTGAAGTAAGCGACGTCGGCGGCGAAATAGGTGTAGCTGCCGTCCGACTTGATCAGTGGCCGATCGATATCGTCACCAACCTCCGTCGAGCGGAACAGCGTCTGTTCGCGGTCTTCCCAGTCCTCGGGCAGCTGTCCCTTCGGCGGCGGCAGCGTGCCCTTGTAGACATGGCCCTTGAAGGTCAGGTCATTGATCGCGGTACGGATGGCAGCAGCGCCGTTTGCGTGCAGCGTGCGCTCGGAGAAGAAGACGTCGTGATTGACGTTCAGCGCCGCCAGATCCTCGCGGATCATCACCATCATCGCGTCGATCGTCCGGTCCTTGACGAGCG
Organism: Ensifer sp.; assembly: GCF_035999185.1. GTDB lineage: Bacteria > Pseudomonadota > Alphaproteobacteria > Rhizobiales > Rhizobiaceae > Ensifer. Next base: position 1,161 of record NZ_DASYHB010000027.1, read on the forward strand.
GCATCCACTTGTCCTCGGGCATCAGCCGGAGGCTCGTGCCAAACTCGTCGGCGAGAGCCTCGCCGACCGGCACCAGATAGTCGCCCGGGTAGAGGCCCGGCGGGATCTCGCCGATCTCCTCGCCGAGCGCCTGGCGATACCGCAGGAACGCCGAGCGGGCGAGAACGTCGATCTGCGAGCCCGCGTCGTTGATGTAGTATTCCTTCGTCACCTCATAGCCGGCGAAGGCAAGCAGGTTCGCAAGCGCGTCACCAACGACAGCGCCACGGCAATGGCCGACATGCATCGGGCCGGTCGGGTTGGCCGAGACGTATTCGACGTTGACCCTGCGGCCGCCGCCGAGGGTGCTGCGGCCGTAATCGAGGCCGGCACGGGCCATCGCGGTCAACAGCTTCTGCCAATAGGAAACCGAAAGGCGAACGTTGATGAAGCCCGGACCCGCAACGGAAACCTCGACGACTTCCGGATCCTGCTTGAGCTTTTCGACGATGAGTTCGGCAAGCGCGCGCGGGTTCATGCCCAGCGGCTTTGCGAGCACCATGGCGGCATTGGTCGCGACATCACCATGGCTCGGATCGCGCGGCGGCTCGACATTGACGCGTCCGAAATCAAGCTCGGATCGCTTTTCTCGAACGCTTTCAAGCGTTTCGAGAATGTCCTTAATTCTTGATTCGAAGTCCGTGAAGAGATTCATCTGATCCGTCCGCTTTTCCCGGCCACGTGTGACCGGTGCAAAACTCAAAAAGGAGGCTCGGTTCGGCTGAACCGCAAGCCTCCAGGCGGGGCGTCCCTACCGCAAATCCGGCGTGTGGTCAAACAAACGCCTGTGCACGCTGATCGCAAATGTGTCGGTCATGCCGGCAAGGTAGTCGCCGACATGACGCGCGCGTGCGGGCTCCGCCATGCCAGCGATCTGGTCGATCCAATAGTGCTCGCGCATCAAAGTCGGGTCGTCCATGAATGCCTGGTAAAGATCGCAGACGATCGACGCGGCGTTCTCCCTCACGCGCATCACGTCTGGATGGCGATAGATCCTGGTCATCAGCAGACGCTTGATCTGCTTGTCCGTCTCGCCCATTGCGTCCGAGAAGGTTGCCATCACGGTGCCTGCCTGGCGCACGTCGGCAGCACTCTGTGGCCGGATCGCCGCGATCCGCTGCTGGGCAACCCCGATGACGTCCTCGACCATTGCCGTAATCTGCCGGCGCATGATCTCGTGCGTGAAGCGGTTGGGTTCAAGTCCAGGGTAGCGATCGTGAACCTCGCGCATCAGCGCAGCCAGGAACGGCACATCCTCCAGCATCTCGAACGTCAGATAGCCGGCCCTCAAGCCATCATCGATGTCATGCGTGTTGTAGGCGATATCGTCGGCGATGGCGGCGACCTGCGCTTCGAGGCTGGCAAAGCTCGCCAGTTCCAGATCGTGAAGAGCGCAATAGTCGAGGATCGGCTGCGGCACCGGTCCGTGCGTACCCTGCCCCTCGGCCGTCAGGAGAGGCCCATTGTGCTTGACCAGGCCCTCCAGGCTCTCCCAGGTCAGATTAAGCCCGTCGAACTCGGCGTAGCGACGTTCGAGCTTGGTAACGATGCGAAGCGACTGCGCATTGTGGTCGAAGCCGCCATAGGGCTTCAGCATGTCGTGGAGCGCGTCCTCGCCCGTATGGCCGAAGGGCGTGTGGCCGAAATCGTGCACGAGCGCGACACCTTCGGCGAGATCTTCGTCGAGCTTGAGTGCGCGCGCCAGCGCGCGGGCAATCTGCGCCACCTCGATCGTATGTGTCAGGCGGGTGCGGTAGTGATCGCCATCGGCGGCAATGAAAACCTGGGTCTTGTGCTTAAGCCGCCGAAACGCGGTCGTGTGAACGATACGATCGCGGTCACGCTGAAAATCCGAGCGTGTCGCGCTCGTCGCTTCGGGATAGAGCCGACCGCGCGTCGCCCAGGGGTTCGACGCGAACGGCGCATGTTCGCCATAACCAAAGCCCAGCGCTTTTTTGTCGAAAGTCATCTTCCACCTACTCGTCGTCCCATTGACGGGACATTCAGGCCTTCATACCTATAGTGAAAGCCACGGAAACGCGTCATGCAAGCATCGACCGATTCCGCAAGCGGAAGCAACAACTTGGCCAGCGGTCTTCAGGGAACCCCCGAAAGCGGCTTTGTCGTTGCGACAGCACAAGACAATTTCTCTCCGGATCTTGACCCCGGCAGGAGGCAATGATGACACAAGAAACCGTGACCCTCTCGGATGCAGCCGCAAAGCGGATTGCCACGATCCTGCGCTCCGACGGCCACAACAATGCGATGCGCGTTTCCGTCGAGGGCGGCGGCTGCTCGGGTTTCTCCTACAAGTTCGACCTGGTCGACAGCACCAACGAGGACGACCTGGTGCTGCAGAAGGACGATGCGAAGGTGCTGATCGACAGCCTGTCCCTCGTCTACATGGGCGGCTCGGAGATCGACTTTATCGACAATCTGCTCGGCCAGTCGTTTCAGATCAAGAATCCGAATGCGGTCGCAAGCTGCGGATGCGGAACGAGCTTTTCCATCTGACGGCAAGAACGCCTTTGCTTTCGCCGCTCCAACTGCGCTTGCTCTTCTAACCGCTGTTAGAGATAGGGTGATCCCAACCATAGAATGCGGTTCGCCAGGCGGTCGGCAAATGACTTCTTGCGCAATCTTTCGAGTGTGACCGGTTCGGCCTCAGCAAGCACGTCGGATATCGTCGCGTTGATCGACTGGGCGAAACGGTCGTCGAGAACCTCGAGGTCGAACTCGAAGTTGAGGCGCAGCGAACGGGGATCGAGATTGGTGGATCCGACATAGGACCACCGCTCATCAACCGTCAAAAGCTTGGAATGGTTGAAGGCGCCCTTCGCGCGCCAGACGCGGCAATGCCCCTTCAGCACCTGATCGAACTGTGCTGTCATCGCACGGTCGACCAAAAGAAGATTGTTGACCGCGGGCACGATGATATCGACCTCCACCCCTCGGCGTGCGGCGGTGACGAGAGCGCTGATCAGCTCGCGGTCCGGCAGGAAATATGGCGACATCAGTCGGATGTTTTTCCGCGCGACTGAAAAGGCCCCCATCAGCATCTTGTGATTGGTCTCGTTGGTGGCGTCGGGACCGGACGGAACGGCACGCATCAACACGGGCGGTTCACCGGCCTGCAAAGGCGCCTCTTCGATCCTCCACGCCTCACCTGCCAGAAGTTCTCCGCTCGAGAATTGCCAGTCTTCGGCGGCAACCTGGAAAATATCGGCCACGATCGGCCCAACCATTCGAAAATGCGTGTCTTGTGCCGGCATCTGTCCTGCGATCTCGCTGGTGAAGCCCGCGCGGATGTTCATGCCGCCGGCAAAGGCAAGCGCGCCATCAATGACGAGAATCTTGCGGTGCGTGCGCAGATTGGCGTAGGGCAGCCGCAACCCCATGATGATGTTGCCGTTGAAGACGGCCGTGGGGACGCCGGCGTCCTCCAGATGACCGACGATGCTTGGCACCGAATAGCGCGCACCGACCGCGTCGATGAGCACGCGCACCTCGACGCCGCGGGCAACCGCCGCGATCAGCGCATCGGCAAAGCGCATGCCAATGACATCGCGATCGAAGATGTAGCTCTCGAGCAGGATCGAGCGTTGCGCCGCCGCTATCGCTTCCAGCATGGCGGCGTAAGCCATGTCGCCCCCGGAAAGGACCGAGATCCCGTTTTCCGTGCACATGCGATGCCGAGAGACGCGATCTCCCAGTATTTTCATCGCCGCGAACCGCTCGCCGAAACGCCCAGCGATATCCGTGTCAGACACATCAAAGCGGCCGAACTGATCGGGGCCCTGCCCGCGCAGCAGCGCACGCTGCGACCCGATCGAAGAGCGCCGGATGCGATTGATTCCGGCAACGGCGTAGATCAGCGCCCCAACGATCGGCGACAGCAGGACGACGCCGACCCAGCCGGCGGCCGCGCGAACATCGTCCTTTGTCATCGCGGCGTGAATGGCCGCGGGGATGCCGAGCGCGAACGACAGGAGCGCCAGGATATGCGGCCAATAATTTTGCACGAGATCGATCATGGGCGGGACTATAGCCCGCCGCAGGGCGGAATCAATTCAACGCAATGCACCCTATACCGTATCGACCGGACGATCCTGACGCGCACCGCCTTTGCCTGCCGCTCAACGTCCCCAAACCCCGCAGGTAGCGGATTTGTCAAAAGAATCCAGAGCGGCTAGAAAAGATCCCATGCAAGGACTCACCGATATGGAAGGGCTTTTCGAGCCATGAAGATTGCCACCTGGAACATCAATGGCGTCAAGGCGCGCATAGACGACCTGCTGGCTTGGCTGAAGGAATCCAGCCCGGACATCGTCTGCCTCCAGGAGATCAAATCGGTGGATGAAGGCTTTCCGCGCCTCGAGATCGAAGCGCTTGGCTATCACGTCGAGACGCACGGCCAGAAGGGCTTCAACGGCGTCGCGCTACTGTCGAAGTTGCGCCCGGACGAAGTCAATCGCGGCCTGCCCGGAGACAACACGGACGAGCAGTCGCGGTTCATCGAAGGGGTCTTCTCGGTCGAAGGCGGCGTCATCCGCGTCTGCTCGCTCTACCTGCCGAACGGAAACCCTGTCGACAGCGAGAAATACCCCTACAAGCTCGCCTGGATGCGCCGGCTGGCGGCCTACGCCGAGCAGCGTCTGCTGCTGGAAGAACCATTCATTCTTGCCGGCGACTACAATGTGATCCCTGAAGAACACGACTGCTGGGACATCAAGGTCTGGCAAAACGACGCCCTCTTCCTGCCGGAAACGCGCGCTGCCTTCCGCCGTCTGCGCAATCTCGGCTTCACCGAAGCGGTGCGCGCCACAACGGACGCCGTGCCGCTCTATACATTCTGGGATTATCAGGCTGGCTGCTGGCCCAAGAATTTCGGTATCCGCATCGACCATTTGATGCTGTCGCCGGAGGCGGCCGACCGGCTGGTATCGACCTCGATCGACAAGCATGTCCGCGCCTGGGAAAAGCCGTCGGATCACGTGCCCGTCATCGGGACGTTTGCGTTCGCAACGGCCTGAGACTTCCCTGCATGTGTCCTTTGATCGTCACTGATCAAAGGACAGGGACCTTTGCGCCTCTGGCAGGATGCGCCGTGCTGTACGCCGGACGCATTCAGTTGGATTGTCGGGAGATCCCCCTGCGCCGATCGCGGCTCAGGGATAAAGGAGCGACGCGCTTAGTCGTCGTCACCTTGCATGTGCAGGTTCTGCGACAACGAGATCGCCGTGCGCCGGTCGTCCTCGGTCGCAATGGAAAACGCCTGCTCCTGCATCGACTGCAGCCAGGGCCGATCCTTCGGCGAACACTGGTCGAGGGCTGCGGTCATATAGGCAAGACCGCGGACGGTCTGGCCCTCCTGGAAGATAACGTTGCCAAAGACACCCATGGCGCCGGCGTGCCCGCTCTTGCGCGCCCGGTTCAGCCACTTCTTGGCCTGCTGCACGTTGACACTACCGCCTTCGCCCGACAGCAGCATGCGCGCAAGCTGGAACTGCGCCTCGGCGACCCCGAAGGTCGATGCCGCCTGGAAATAGAGTTGCCGCGCCTGGCTCATATCAGACTTGATCGGGCTGTCGGGAATGCCACGGCGATAGTAGCCGGCAAGCGAAATTAGCGCGTTGACAAAATAGCCGGTATCCTCGGAGCCCGGCTCCACACCCTGCTGGGCGATCTCGCTATAGATCTTGAATGCTTCGAGGTCATTTTCGGCAACACCGTCGCCATAGGCGTACATGTTAGCCAGAGCCCAACGGGAGCCGGTATGGCCTTTTTCGGCGGCGTACTTGTAAGCTTCGACGGCCTCGTCCTTGCGACCGTTCTTGTAGGCGGAAAAGCCGAACTTGAAGAGCGCGAACGGACCGGATTCCTTGGTGACACCCGCCCCGGGATCAAAAGCATATACCGGCATGGCGAGGGTCCCGCAGACCGCCAGCGACACGCCGAGTATCGCAACCTTCAATGACTTCAGTTCACCCGCAAGCATCACAGTCTAATTCTTCCGTTCCAGCCGGCCACGCCGAACTCATCACCGCTGCAAACACACACGCCCGGACGGCCCACCGCCGTCCAAAACTTCACCAACTCCACCGACAATGTCGGCGCAATCATTACGCAATGTAACTTCGATACGACCTCCGACACGTTCATTTCAGCTGGCCACTTGCACAACGGCACCAGGGGTCACATCTGACATGACGATCGACAGTCCAAGCTTCATTTCGTACCAAACACCGCAGAATTAGAATTCACGCTGCAGGTCTGTCCCTACTATCGCTGCTCCCTGTTTGTGGCGGGAAATGGACATAGCCGGGACGAGTCTGATCCTAGCAAACTCTAGCATTAAAAGTGTTGCTGAATCGTCACATTGCGGGACAGTGCGGGCGCTTGGTTAAGCAGCTCCACATCAAAAGAAAGGCCCGGTCGAAACCGGGCCTTGAGCAGTCGGAAAGATGTAGGATCAGAACTTGACCTTGATCGAGGTCGAGAGCGCGCCGACGAAGTCATCATCGAAATCATAGGACGCACGGTTACCGTAAGGGCGACCATCCTTGAAGACCGTTCCGGAATGGCCGCCGGTCATCAGGCCGACCGCGCCGGCCACACGCCACTCGATGTTCTCTGTGGCTGCGTAAGAAACGCCAGCGCCCAGAGTCCAGGTGTCCGTCTGCGAGCCAAGGCCGGTGCTCGTGCCGCGGTCCCAGGTCAAGCTCGCCGCACCGCTCCACTTTTCATTGAACTTGTGTCCAACGCCGCCGGAGACTGTCCAACCATCACGATAAAGGAGGTCGAGCGTCGTTGCTTCGACTGGGCTTCCTGCCTTGCACGACGCAAGGCCGCGGGTCGAAGTGGGGCAGAACGGCAAGATCTGAAGCTGGCTCCAATCCGTCCACTTGACCGAACCGAACACCACCCACCCCGGAGCGACGCCAGTCTGAACCTTAAGCTCCAGAGAATCCGGCATGTCGGCAGTGCCATAAACGTCGGTAACTCTGCCGGACAACGGGCTGCCACCAAGCCCGAGCGGGAGCTGACGCAAGTCAAGCGTTCCGGTCACGTCACCAAGGTCAACCGCACTGTTGTAAACGAGGCTCGCCCGCACCGCGTATTCGGGAATTTCGTAGCCGACACCAGCACGCCAGCCCCATCCGTTGCCTTCCAGATCCAGCCGGCCAATGCCCGACAATCCCAAGACGCTAGGCAGTTCCTGAACAAGCCGCTCCTTGAAGCCGCTCACTTCCTGGTAGAAGACACCGCCGATAACGCGAAATTGTCCCGCCCCCATATCCCACTTGTAGGAGCAGGTTGCCGCATAGTTGTCGCTATCGATCTTCGTTTCGGTGTTATCGTTGGCGCCGGCCCAATTCCGACCTGGATTGGTATGTGCGCCCCAAGGCTGAGAGTAGTCAGCCATACAGTCAACATTGCTGCCAATCGCAGCCTTCACACCGATACGCGGCACCCAATAGCTTTCCGTGTCGCCAATACCGGAGTTCGGGCGATTGTTCAGGTTACCACCCCCCGCGGCGTCCTGCACATTGTTGAGTTCGCGCTGCGGATTGACGTAGGTCGCCGATGCTTCTGCGGCATAGTCCGACGGGTCAAACAGCAGGTCGATGTTGTAACCGCCGCGCTCAAGACCGCCAGCGTGGGCGGCAGACGCAAACAGCAAACCAGCCGCCACTGCCAGGACGCCCCGCTTAAAATTCATGTGAGCCATCCAGCTCCTCCCCCTGCACTGCAAACTGCGACATTCCACCTCATGTCGCCTGTGTAGGGAGTATTCTCACGAACGCGTGAAATCGCAAACGCCGGATCCTGGCGCTCACCGAACGATTCCGTCACAGAATTTACGTAAGATTCTCATGATTTAGACACAGTCGCGGTTTTTCGGAATTATTTTCCTAACCCATCCGGGCTATTCGCCTCACATCGGAATGATTTTCCAAAGTATCGGAAAGCTGTGTCGCCGGGACAACAATATCGGTTTTTGCGATAAATCGACGAAAAGCTCCGTTGAATCTCCGCGGGACCACCACAGGCGATTCAGGGGCCGCTTTTGACGCTCGCCTCGACGAATCGATGCGGCGCTCAAGGCCGGAATTCTATCCGATACTCCTAAAACACAAAATCCGCGACGTTTCCGCCGCGGATCAAGATTTGAAAAACCAGCGCGCATGGCGACGTTCACCCGCCAGACACACCGAATGGCTGCGCTCAGCCGGCTTCCGCCACCCGCGTCAACGCGACACCAAGCGAATCCTTCTGAAGGTCGAGCTCCACGAGGCGCTCGCGCTCCGCCTCGACCAGTTCCGGCTTCGCGTTGGCAACGAATTTTTCGTTGGCGAGCTTGCCGAGAATGCGGTCCCGCTCAGCGTCCACCTTGGAGATCGCCTTTTCCAGGCGCGCCTTTTCGGCGGACAGGTCGATCAGGTTTCCGAGCGGCAGGCAAGCCGTTGCTTCGCCAACAACGATCTGCGCGCTACCGCGCGGCGCGACAACCGCATGATCGATATGCTCGACGCGCGCCAACCGACCAATCGCCTGAGCGTGCTGCTGCAGGCGCTCACGCGTCAGCGGGTTGGCGCCGACGACGATCAACGGCGCAGTCGCTGCCGGGGGTACGTTCATCTCGGAACGAACGGAACGGATGCCAGAAACGAGATCGATCAGCCAGTTGATCTCGTCTGCTGCCGTGTCGTCCGCATAGGACGGCGCCGGCCATTCCGCGTGGCAGAGCAGCGACGGACGCTCCTGTCCCTCGCCCGAAGTCTGTGCCCAGAGTTCTTCCGTCATGAACGGCATGAACGGATGCAGCAGCTTGTAGATCTCGTCGAGCACATAAGCGACGCAAGCCTGTGACTCGCGCTTGGCCGCTTCGTCTTCGCCACCGAAGACCGGCTTCAAGAGCTCAAGATACCAGTCGCAGAACTGGTTCCAGACAAAGCGGTAAAGGCTTCCGGCCGCATCGTTGAAGCGGTAGGCCTCAAGCGCTTCGGTAACGTCGCGGATGGTGCGCGAAAGCTCCGTCAGGATCCAGCGGTTGATCGTCAACGACGCGGCTTCCGGGATGAAGCCATCGCTGCTGCCGACGCCGTTCATCTGGGCAAATCGCGTCGCGTTCCAAAGCTTGGTGCCGAAGTTGCGGTAACCTGCGATGCGAGCCGGGTCGAGCTTCACATCGCGACCCTGGGCCGCCATGATCGCCAGTGTGAAGCGCAGGGCGTCGGCGCCGTATTCGTCGATCAGTTCGAGCGGATCGATAACGTTGCCCTTCGACTTCGACATCTTCTGACCGTTCTTGTCACGAACGAGCGCGTGGACATAGACCGTGTGGAACGGCTCGACAGGCGTGCCGTCGGCATCCTTCATGAAGTGCAGGCCCATCATCATCATGCGGGCGACCCAGAAGAAGATGATGTCGAAACCGGTCACCAGCACGTCTGTCTGGTAGTAGCGCTCCAGTTCCGGCGTCTCGTTCGGCCAGCCGAGCGTCGAGAACGGCCACAGAGCGGACGAGAACCAGGTGTCGAGCACGTCCTCGTCGCGGGTCAGGATTTCGCCCGGCTTGAAGTTCTCAAGCAGGTCCTCGACATAGGCCTTCATCGGACCTTCATGGGCGAGATAATGCTGGATCGCGGCGTGCAGCGCCTCTTCTTCAGTCTTTTCGACGAAGACCTGGCCGTCCGGGCCGTACCAGGCCGGGATCTGATGGCCCCACCACAGTTGGCGGGAGACGCACCACGGCTGGATGTTCTCCATCCACTCGTAATAGGTCTTTTCCCAGTTCTTCGGAACGAAGTTGGTTCGTCCTTCCTTGACGGCGGCGATCGCGGGCTTCGCCAGCGTCTTGGCGTCGACGTACCATTGTTCCGTCAGGCGCGGCTCGATCGGCACGCCGCCGCGGTCGCCATGCGGAACCATGTGCTTGTGCGGCTCGATCTTGTCGAGCAGGCCCGCCTCTTCGAAGATGCGAACGATGATCTTGCGCGCTTCGAAGCGATCCTTGCCTTCGAGCTCGTCCCAGGCACCGTGCAAGGCGGCCGGATCGGCAAGCCCTTCAAGGAAATCCTCGTTGTCCTTGATGGTGATGCGCCCTTCGATCGTCATGATGTTGATCGCGCGCAGGCCTGCACGCTTGCCGACGTCGAAGTCGTTGAAGTCGTGCGCAGGCGTGAGTTTCACTGCGCCCGTGCCAGCGGTCGGGTCCGCATAGTCGTCGGCGACGACCGGAATCCGGCGGCCGACGATCGGCAGGATGACATGCTTGCCAACCAACGGCTTGTAGCGCTCGTCTTCCGGATTGACGGCAATACCGCTGTCTCCGAGCATGGTTTCGGGGCGCGTGGTCGCAACGACGAGATAGTCGCGCTTCTCCCACTCTGTCGCCTTGCCTTCTTCATCGAACGCAACGGGATGATCGTAGGTGACGCCCGGCTCGAGCGGATAGCGCAGATACCAGAGATTGCCATTGATCTCGTGCTGTTCGACCTCAAGGTCGGAGATCGCGGTCAAGAGCTTCGGGTCCCAGTTGACCAGGCGCTTGTCCTTGTAGATCAGACCTTCCTTGTAGAGCGAGACGAAGACCTCCAGCACGGCTTCCGACAGACCATCGTCCATGGTGAAGCGTTCGCGCGACCAGTCGCAGGAGGCGCCAAGCCGCTTCAACTGGTTGAAGATCAGGCCGCCGGATTCGGCCTTCCATTCCCAGACCTTCTCGATGAACGCCTCGCGCCCCATCTGGCGGCGATGCTGCTGCTGTTCCATCAGCTTGCGCTCGACGACCATCTGGGTGGCGATGCCGGCATGGTCCATGCCCGGCTGCCACAGGACGTCCTTGCCGCGCATGCGCTCGAAGCGAACCAGCACGTCCTGAAGCGTGTTGTTGAGCGCATGGCCCATGTGCAACGAACCGGTCACGTTCGGCGGCGGGATCACGATGCAGAAGCTATCGGCGCCGGGCTTGGCACCCGCCCCTGCACGAAACGCGTTTTCTTCGTCCCACTTCTTGGCGATACGCGGGTCGACGGATGCGGAATCGTAGGTCTTATCAAGCATTTTGGAGCCAATTTAGGAGATTGATGTCTGCGTCTTGTAAACCGGAACGGCCGGTGCAAGTCAACATGAACGCAAAAAGCCGCGACGGTCGCGCGGCTTCTTTGATTACGGTTTCGAAATCTTAGCGGCGCGGACCGCGGGCGACGCGCTCGATTTCTTCGCGAACGAGCCGCTCGACAAGCGTCGGCAGATTGTCGTCCAGCCATTCCTGCAGCATCGGCCGGAGCATGTCCTCGGCAATTTCATCGAAGGAACGACGAGCGCCCTGATCCATCGCATGGGCGAGATCGCCGAAAGACTGCGCGACCTTACGGCCAACTTCGGGCGAAACGATCGCGGACAGCGACCTGTCGGTGAGCGGCGCGTCCACGACGGCAGGCGCTACAGGATGAGCCGCCTCCGCGACATGATGGGTCTCCGGTACCGGCGACACTGCCGCAGCCACCAGGTCCTCCATCACCTCCGGGGCGACGGCCGGCTCAGGCGCTGGCGCCTTCGGCGCGGAAACCGCAGCCATACGTGCGGTTATGACCGGGCTGTCCTGGACAGAAATCGTCTCCGTCACAGGCTGCGTCTCGCGCGCTGCAAAACCTGTTGCATGGCGCTCGGAGGCTGCGCGAACGCGCGCCGCAACGTCGGCAAGCGAAAGCGGCGGCTGCGCCGCCGGCTCGGGCTGGACGACGGCGACTTCGATGGCTGGCACTGTCGGCAGCGGCCTTTGCACTTCATTTCGCTCCTCGCGCCTAGCGAAGGCGATCGTTTCGATCTCACTGTCGATGGTCAGCTCGATTTCGTCGGCCGCCTCGTCCTCGAAATGCTGCTCGGGCGAAACACCGGCCTGACCGGGCTCGTTACTCTCAATGATCTTGCGAATGGATGCCAGGATTTCATCCATCGAAGGTTCGCGCGCGACATTGAGCTGTGCCATTTCCATCCTCGTTCGACGCGGCTGACATGTGTGCCAAAAACGGACATGTGCCGGTTATCGACAAACCTTAAGTGAGTTCGCGGCCGAAACATACGCCGCGAATCAACGCTTAAGATTCTTGCACAGATTTGTTTTCAGGGGAAAAAATAGAAACGCCCCGGGGAAACCGGGGCGTTGTCAAAAATGCTTTGGAGCCGAAAGGACGCCTCAGCGGCCGTCGACGGTCCGCAGGCCGATCCACTTGTCCTTGACGGCCTCATAATGCTCCTCGGAGCGATACTCGGCGACTTGCAGGCCCTGATCCTTGACCGTCAGCCGCGCCGAGGCGGCAAGCAGCGAGTAACTGGCGACAACAGCGTCACGCTGGGCAAGCGCCAGCAGTTCCTGTGCCTGAAGCACGTCCTGCTGCGAATCAAGAACGTCGAGGGTGGTGCGCTGACCGACCTTGCGCTCTTCGATGACGCCGTCCAGGGCCAGCTTGGCGGCCGAAATCTGCGCCTTGTTGGCGGAGATACGCGCGATCGCCGCCTCGAGCTGAGCATAGGCCGAAACGATGGTCTGCTGCACCGAAGCGCGAGCGGAGTCGACGAGAATGCGCTGCTGGCCGAGACGTTCCTTGGCCTGACGGATCTGGCCGTACTCGGCGCCGCCCTGGTAGATCGGAACTTCGAGGCGTGCCGTGATGCTCGATGCATTGCTGTCGAACTGGCTAGCATTGCCGGTGGTGCGGCCAACCTGGCCCTGCAGCGTCACACCGGGAAGCATCGTGCCCTCGGCCGACTTGACCTGATAACCGGCCGAATCAACGGAGTACTGTGCCGACAGAATGATCGGGCTTTCCCGCAGACCAGTCGCAACGGCCTGATCGAGCGTGCGCGGCAGGCTCTTGGAAGCCGGCGAAGCCTGCTTGATGCCCCTCGGCACATCGCCGACGATCTGCACATAGGTGGCTTCGCTCTGCTTCAGCTGCGCGACGGCAACGATCAACTGCGACTGGGCGTTGGCGAGCGACGCTTCAGCGAGGCTCACGTCCGTACGCGTGCCTTCACCGACGTCGAGACGCGCCTTGGCCGCATTCACCTGCTCCTGGAGGAAGGCGATGTTCTGCTTGCGGATCGATACGAGCTGCTGGTCGCGCGCGATATTGGAATAGATGGTCGCGGCCGAAAGGAGAATCGAAATCTCGTTGGCGCGCAGCGATTCGCGCGTCGCAAACACGTTCGATTCAGCGGCGCGAACATTGTTCAGCGTCTGAAAGCCGTCAAACACCATCTGGTTTACGGTGATGCCGACCTGTCCCTGATGGAGGTCTTCGCTCAGGGTTTTTTCTCTGTCGATGGTCGAAAGCGTCCCGGACGCGAATGCCGCGACCTGGGGGCGAAAGCCGGACTTGGCGATCGGCACGCTCTCATCGGTTGCCCTGAGGCCGGCCCGCGCCGCGTTCAGGTCCGGGTTGTTTGCGTAGGCTTTGGCCATTGCGCCGAAGATCGTCTCGGCCAGCGCTACCTGCGGGGCAAGCAGCAGACTTGTCGAAACGGCGGCCAGGAGGGCCGCTTTGCGGACAATCGACACCATTACTTCTCTCTCCGATCGGGGCGGCAAAGCCTGCCCTCTATTTCCGCAGTGCTGTTCTTCAGCGAAGAACGGCACCGCCTAGACACGGCGATGAAAGCGCTCACACCGCCCACTGGTGAGCAAATCACTACCACTGCACTCTTTGAAACCCGGAATCAGGATTCCGACAACTGGGCAACCCTAGTCTGCGCAGCCATTTCAAAAAGAAACAAGTACCCCGTTGCGAATTGGCAACATTGTTATTTTTGCAGCACAATCAAATGTTGAGTTCCCTCAATAAGAGGAACCTCAGAAGACAAATTCCTGCTCACGCCGGAAGCCGGGAAGCGGCTTTACCGCGGTATTGAAATCAGGCCGCTCGGACGTCTTTCCGTGTTCGTGCACATAGAGTTTAGCGCGAGAAGCGTTGCCAAATCCTTCAACGACGACAAGACGACCACCATCGCGCAATTGCTCGAACAGGCCGGTCGGCAACACCTCGACAGAACCGTGAACGAAGATGACGTCATAGGGCGCCTCGGCCGCATAACCCTTCTCGAGTTCGCCGGTCACGACAGCGATGTTGTCATAGCCGAGTCGCGCCAGTGTTTCGGTCGCGGTGGCTGCAAGCCCCTGGTCGCTTTCAAGCGCGACAACCGAACCGGCGACCTGCGACAGCAGCGCCGACGCGTAGCCGGTACCGCAACCTATTTCCAACACCACGTCGGACTTGGCAATCTCGGCAAGCTGGAGGAGCTTGGCAAGCGGAGACGGTTCCATCACGAAACGCGGCACGCCGCCGTTGACAACGTCGAGCGCGATATCGGTATCGATGTAGGCGAGCTCTCTCATCTTTGTCGGCACGAATTCTTCGCGCGGCACGGTGAGGAATGCGGACAGGATCGAATGGGACGTGACATCCGTCGTCCGGATCTGGTTGTCCACCATCTTGGTGCGCGCTGCTTCGAAATTCATGGTAGTGCCCTCATGTCCGGCTGGGCGTGGTGCCCGCTTCATGGGCAAGCACGCACGATCGTCTCTTGGCCCTCATCCGAAAGCCTTTGACGTAAGCTCATAAATCGGCGTCCCGCCGGTTTCAAGCGACAGCGGCAAATTGCGCCGGAAAAACGGGAGGGAATTGCGTTGCGGGTAAAACAGCCCGCGCGGACGTCGCGGGGCCTTACAGCCGCATTAGCGGCCTGGCGCGCCTTCAAGCCCGACGAGAGCGATTTTGGTGTAGCCGGTATTCTGAATGAGGTTCATCACCGTCATCAGCTCACCATAGTCCACAGCCTTGTCGGCCCTGAGCAGGACACGGGTTTCGGTGTTGCCGTCGGTCAGACGTTTCAACTCGTCGGCAAAACGCTCCCGCGCGGTTTCCTCATTGCCGATCGCAAGCGCAAGATCGGCCTTCAACGTTACGAAGACCGGCTTGTCATCGCGCGGCGTGGGCTTGGCTGCCGATTGCGGCAGGTCCACCTTCATGTCCACGGTGGCAAGCGGCGCCGCCACCATGAAGATGATCAAGAGCACGAGCATCACGTCAATAAAGGGCGTGACGTTGATCTCGCTGTTTTCGTCGAGATCGCCGCCGCTGTCGCTTACTTTTCCGGCCATGGCTCACCCGATCCTTGCGATGGTGGTCTCGGCATGTGCGAAGCCATCCTGCCGGCGGGGCTGGGCCTTGCGGACCAGACGATGGTCAAGGTCGCGGCTCACGAGCCGTTCGACCGCGGCTGCCGCGTCGGCAAGAACCACCTTGTAGCCACCGACGGCGCGGGCGAAGTAGTTGTAGATCACCACAGCGGGGATTGCCGCCACAAGGCCGATCGCCGTTGCCAGGAGCGCCTCGGCAATACCCGGTGCGACGATCGCGAGATTGGTCGTCTGCGCCTTGCTGATGCCGATAAAGGAATTCATGATCCCCCAAACCGTGCCGAAAAGGCCGACGAACGGGCCGACCGAACCGATCGAAGCAAGAATGCCGGTGCCACTCGTCATGCGCTTGCCGGCGCGGACCTCGATGCGGGTCAGAAGCGACGACACACGCTCCTTCAGGCCACCGGAAGGCGCGTGGTCGATAACCGCCTCCGAGCGCGACATCTCGTCGACCGCCGCTGCAACCATTTCAGACGCCGGCCCCTTCCTTCCATCAAAGGCCGCCTTGACATCGGCCAGACCGTTGGCGGCAGAAAGCAGGCGGACCGCACGCGTGAGGCGCGCTTTGGCGCCCATGAGCTCCAGCACCTTGACCAGGAAGATTGCCCAGGTGGCGACGGAGGCGAGCGCAAGGCCAACCATCACGCTCTTCACCACCAGATCGGCGGCCATGAACATGCCGACCGGCGATAGATCGTGCGGCAGAACAGGGTTCGTCGCGCCTTCTTCCGCCGCCGGCGCACTTTCTACGCCCGCAGGAACGCTTTGAGCCGTCGCAGGCGCGTTTTCAATTGAAACTGGAGCACCTTCGCCAGAAGCGGACTGCGGAGCCGGCTGCACCCGCGCGGTTGGCTCGCTTGCGACAACAGCACCGGCCGCGCCTTGATCCTGCACAACTGGCGTCGACGGCGATGTCTCGCTTACTTGCGCGCTGGTGGCCGCGGGCTCCGCCGTTGTCCCCGCACTCGTCGTCTGAGCGAACGCTACCGTCGGCGAGGTTGCCGAAGACAGGACCAACATCGCACCTGCCAGCAAATTGATCGTCGATCGGGCTCGTCTCGGCATCTCGTTCCTCACGTACTGGTCCGTTTCGTCATGTCAGGGCGAAGGGGTTGCGATCGTCTTCCGCCACTTGCCTCGCGCGCTTTTCGGCTGTTTACGCAAAGGGAAACGGAATGACAAGGATTTGTGGAGTTTATCAATCAAGAATAATTTCGCAACCATCCATTGCCGGCGCGAGGGGACGGCGCAGTTCAGAAAGCCGGCGGATCAGCGATGAACGTGCCGCTGCGCCAATCATAGGCGCGATGGCGTTCCCATGGGCGGGCGAGCGTGGTGAAGGCGGGACGGACGTGCATGGCGGGCGGACTTTGCCCCTCACTCGCTAGCGCCCGAACTTCGATTGCGCCGGTGCGGCGAAGTGTCTGTGCATCCATGATGCGGGCGCGGTTGGTCGGGCACAAACCGACGTCGACCCGAGTGGGTATCACGACCAGGTCCGCCTGGTCGCACAGAACCGGAAAGAGACGAGGGTTCTCCAGCGCGATGATGGTCCAGCCCAAGCTCGTGCGGGTCGCGCACCACTGCTTTTCCCGACAGACGAAAATACCCACGGCATTTGCCTCGATCGCCATCGAAAGCTCGGTGCGGATGGCGGCCGTCTTCTCCCGATCGATCGGCGCTGTGCTCTTCTTGTTCGTTTCAGTAGCCGGATAAAGGTCGGGTGAAGCGGAAGCAAGCGTGACGGACGGCAGGTGTTTTTCTACCGCAAGAGCGCGCTGCCATTGCGAAAACACGAAATCGGAGGGTCGCGAGCGGTTTGTCGCGATTGCTTCGTCCGTCACCACACCGATGAGCCGGCCGTCCTCGGCTATCACCACGTCCGGCGGGCGACCGTCCCCGAACGCCAGGCTGACAAGCCCGACCGCCGCCAGAACGGCTCCCGACAACGCAAGCCAGCTTCGCAACACGCACAGCAAGACGCCGCCGACGGCGATCAGCACGAAGCCGAGATGTCCGATACGGCCGGTGACCACCTCCCCGTCGAGCGACGTCACGAAGCGAGCGACATCGAGCATCCGATCAAGGCCCCAGGCCATCGCTACCAATGGGTAATGCTCGAGCCCGAATGGCATCAGAAGCATGGCGAACAGGCCGAACGGCATGATCACAATGCTGATCAGAGGCATGGTGAGGATGTTGGCGATCAGGCCATAGGCCGGCAACCTATGAAAATAGGCGATCGAGTAGACCGCCGTCGCCAGGCCGCCAATGAGCGAGGTGACAAACACCCCCGTTGCCACACCGGCAACCAGGCGGCCTTTCGCTGGCTTTCCCGCTGCGGGCGCATCATCCGTTCGCCGGTCGCGCCAGCGCGCATAGCCGGAGACGAGCGCCAAGGTCGCGGCAAATGACATCTGGAATCCTGGTCCCGCCGCCGCCGACGGCGTCACGACGACAATGACGAGCGCGGCAACCGCGACATTGCGCAGGCTGATCGACATGCGGTCGAAAAACACCGCCACGAGCATGATGGAGATCATGATCCAGGCGCGCAACGCGGACACGGCGCCGCCGGAAATGAGAATGTAGAGGCAGACCATCAGCAACGCACCGCCCGCAGCGATCTTCTTGATCGACAGACGATGCGCGAGACCCGGGACCATGCTGAGCACCGTGCGCGCGCCAATGAGAAAGGTGCCGGCCGCCAGCGCCATGTTGAGGCCGGAGATCGCCAACACATGCGCAAGCCCGGCCTGCCGCAGCACCTCCACCGTTTCGCGGCTGATCGCCCGCTCTTCTGCGGTCACCAGCGCAGCCGCGAGTGCTCCGGTGTCGCCGCCGATTGCGGCGCGGATCCTCTCGCCGACAGTCTCGCGCATGGTGGCAACCATGGCTGAGATCTGTGAGGACAAGGACGCGGCCGCGTCGCGAGTTTCGATCTCAGCGGCTTCGTACCGCTCGGGCGCGCCATAGAAGAACCCGACGGCGCCAATGCCTTTGAAGTAACTGTCGAAAGCGAAATCGTTGAGCCCGGGCAACGCCGGGCCTGACGGCGGAGACAGCCGCGCCCTGCCCTCGATCACCGCGCCGACCGGGAACGGATCGCCGGCACCCCGCGTCACCAGCGTGACCTTCAACGGTTGTCGGCGCAGCTGCGGCCTGCTGGTTTGCTCGATCTCAACTTTATAGCGCCATCGGCCACGATCATCCTGCTCACGGGACAGCACCTTTCCGCGCACATTGGTCGTCACCGGTGCATCAAGGACGATCGTGTCGACGCGCGCCGTTTCCATCGCCATCAGCAGCATGCCTGCCGCAAGCAGCGCTGCCGCGATCAACGGTGGCTTCAGGAGAGCGAGCCTTCCCTTGCACGCGACGGCTGCCATTCCAAAAATGCACAGCAGCAGTGCAAGTTTGGCAATTCCGGGGTCAAATGGCAGGGTGAGCCATGTGAGGACGCCGAAGGTCAAGAGCACCGGCACCAGCACAAAACCATGCCCGAACGCGCGTTCCTCCTCGACCGCCGCCCGCAGAGATCCGGCGATCGCTGCCGGCCGCAACCGGCCCAACCAACCGAGCCCAGCCCGCCTCAACCGTGCGGCGAACACGCGGCGCGGCGCACTTGCGGGCAAGGCGTTCGCCGCATCGGCAGCAACGACGCCTGCCGACGCGAAGCTGCCACGCTCCGCGCGATGAGACGCCTGCCCCATTTCCGTATCGTTCATTGTGCCTGCACTTTTGCCCAGGAAGTATGCGCGTGATCATGCAACCAACGCCGCGCAACCGCAACCGGAACGGTATCTGCCGAAAAAAGCGGCAATCCTATATAGAATGGTACCGCATCATCCTCGGACGAGATGATTGATCTGCTTGGACTTATTGCCGTAACATGCCATTGTTGCGTCGCCGTATGCACATTTTCGCATCGCACAATTTGCCTTTCGTACAGCTTGGCAGTCGAAAATAAATCATATAGCAAATTCGCAACGTTCATTTTCGTGGCATGTCTCTGTGCCACGGTGCCATAAGACGGAGGGTCCGATGACTGATAAAACCGCGGTTGTAACACTCGATGGAAAGTCGGCGGATCTTCCAGTGCGATCGGGGTCGATCGGCCCTGACGTTGTCGATATCGGCTCGCTCTACAAGCAGACGAAAATGTTCACCTACGACCCGGGCTTCACGTCCACGGCGTCGTGCGAATCCAAGATCACCTATATCGACGGCGACGAAGGCGTGCTGCTCCACCGCGGCTACCCGATCGAACAGCTGGCCGAGCACGGCGACTTCCTGGAAGTCTGCTACCTGCTGCTCTACGGCGAACTGCCGACCAAGGCACAGAAGGCCGACTTCGACTATCGCGTTACGCACCACACCATGGTGCATGAGCAGATGTCGCGCTTCTTCACCGGCTTCCGCCGCGACGCGCACCCGATGGCCGTCATGTGCGGTTGCGTCGGCGCGCTCTCTGCCTTCTATCACGACTCGACCGACATCACCGATCCGCACCAGCGCATGGTCGCTTCGCTGCGCATGATCGCCAAGATGCCGACGATCGCCGCCATGGCCTACAAGTACCACATCGGCCAGCCCTTCGTTTACCCGAAGAACGACCTCGACTACGCGTCCAACTTCCTGCGCATGTGCTTTGCCGTTCCGTGCGAAGACTATGTCGTCAACCCGGTGCTCTCGCGCGCCATGGACCGCATCTTCATCCTGCACGCCGACCACGAGCAGAACGCGTCAACCTCGACGGTTCGCCTTGCCGGCTCGTCGGGTGCGAACCCGTTCGCCTGCATCGCGGCCGGCATTGCCTGCCTCTGGGGCCCGGCCCACGGCGGCGCCAATGAAGCAGCGCTCAACATGCTTGCCGAAATCGGCACGGCTGACCGTATCCCCGAGTTCATTGCCCGCGCCAAGGACAAGAACGATCCGTTCCGCCTGATGGGCTTCGGTCACCGGGTTTACAAGAACTACGACCCGCGCGCCAAGATCATGCAGAAGACCACGCATGAAGTGCTCGCAGAGCTCGGCCACAAGGACGACCCGCTGCTCGAAGTCGCCATGGAACTCGAGCGCATCGCGCTCACGGATGAGTACTTCATCGAAAAGAAGCTCTATCCGAACATCGACTTCTACTCGGGCATTACGCTGAAGGCGCTGGGCTTCCCCACCACCATGTTCACCGTTCTCTTCGCGCTCGCCCGCACCGTCGGCTGGATCGCACAGTGGAACGAGATGATCGAGGATCCGGAACAGCGCATCGGCCGTCCGCGCCAGCTCTATGTCGGCGCTCCGCAGCGCGACTACGTGCCGGTCTCCAAGCGCTAATCGAGATCAACCCGAATCAGAAAGCCCGGTCAGAAATGACCGGGCTTTTTCGTTTGGCCGGACCAATAGCGACAGCCCACCGCGCAGGTGATTGAGTTCGTGCCCGACAAATACATGCGGAAAATCATAGTGCCACAGCGACCCTTGCGCGTCTGAAAGGACGCACGGTGCTGGAGAGCGGCATCAAAAACCGCAGAGGCGCACGGAGCCGGCGCGGCGGGGCTTATCTCGTTTTCTTTTCGAGATAGCCAAGAACGATCTCGGCTGCCATCTCACCGGGCGGCCGGCTTGTCGCCATGCGTTGCTGCACCAGGGCATAACCGTCGAGCATCGAGGCACGCTGGGCCGTCATGCCGGACAACCGCTCCACCCAACGCGTGAGCGCGCCGGGCCGGATGGACTCACCGAAATACTCGGGAACGATCGGAAAATCCGCGATCAGGTTGGGAAGTGCGCCGCTCCAGATGCGAATGCGTTTGTGCAGGAACTTCACCAGGAAATCCGGATCATAGGTCGAGACAACAGGCACGCCGGCCAGCGCCAGTTCCAGGATGACTGTGCCCGAGGCAGCAATCGCAGCATCGGAGCGATCGAACGCCGCCCACTTCTCCGCGGTTCCGACGCTAATCTCCGGCCGGATAGGCCAGGATGCCGTGATCTCCCGCACCAACTTCTCCTGCCGCGCCACAGTCGGCAACAGGAAGCGAATGCCCGGATGGCGGCTTGCAAGCTCCTCGACGAGAACCCCGAAAATCGGCAACAGCCGACCGACCTCGCTTGAGCGCGAGCCCGGCAGAAGCAAGCACGTGGACAGGCGGCCGTCATCGCCACCACCGAGACGCTGCTGGCGGCTTGCGCGAACAGCAAGCACACTGGCATCGCTTGCGAGGCGGTGGCCGACATAGGTCGTCGGCGGCCCTTGCAGCTTTTCCATTGCCTCCGGCTCGAACGGCAGGACCGCCAGAACATGGTCGACATAGCCGCGCATGCGCGGCGCCCGCTCCGGTTTCCAGGCCCAGACGCTTGGGCAGACATAATTGATGACCGGAAGGTCCGGCAGCACTGCGCGAACCTTGCGCGCCACGCGATGGGTGAAATCGGGGCTGTCGATAATCAAGAGCGCGTCCGGGCGTGACGCAATGATTGCCTTTGCCGTCTGGCGGATGCGCATGATCAACTTGGGCAGGCGCGCCAGCACCTGGGTAAAGCCCATGATCGACAGCTCGGAATAGTCGAAAAGAGAGCGAAGGCCTTCGGCCTCCAGGGCTTCGCCGCCAACACCGACAAGCTCGATGCCGCGACCGCTTTGCGCTCGCAACGCACGCACCAGATCGGCCCCCAGCAAGTCGCCGGACACCTCGCCGGCGATAACCGCAAGCTTGTAGGTCGCCGCACTCATCGTCCCACTCCTGAGGAAGCGCGCTCGACGCCCATCACGAAGAGCCCGGCCCGGTCTGCGATTTCGATTGCCTCAGCGCGCTCAAGGACCAGAGCTCGGCCGGCTTCGACGGCAATGCCCGCGAGCCCGGCCCGCCTCGCGAGTTCGACCGTCGACGGTCCTATCGACGGCAGATCCGCACGGAGATCCTGGCCGGGCTTGCAAAGCTTGACGAGGACACCCCGCCGGCGGGACGAAACACGTCCCTCAGCCTTCAACGCGGCAACCCGCTCCAGCATGGCATCCGTGCCCTCTGCCCCTTCCAATGCCACGACGCGCCCGCCAACGGCCACAGCGCCCTGCCCCACATCGAGCGTGCCGAGCGCATTGGCAGCGGCGATGCCGACCTCGATGTCGCGACGGTCATCACCGTCGGGTGTCACCGCGCCGATCGGCCCCGGCTCTGCAAGAAGATTGGGAACGACTTCATGCACACCGATCACATGGGCACCGCTTGCCTCGATCAGTTGCATCGCCATGCGCAAGACCGCGTCATCGCCGCCAGACACCAGCGTCTTCAGTACAGATGGTATTTTTGCAAGGGTTCGGAACGTCGGGCGAATGTCGCGCCATTCGGGCCGGCGCCGGACCCAGCCGGACAAGACGACGCGGTCGATCCCTTCGTCGCGAAACGTGCGGCTGATGTTGGCAAAGTCGCCGATCGCCAGCACCGAGTGATCGAAATCGACCCAATCGGTCTCGTCGGCTTCGCGCGAGAGCGCGATGACATAGGGATCCTCACCGCGGGCCCGTACCGCTTCGGCAACGTGGTGCGGAAGGGCGCCACCGCCTGCAATGATTGCGAGCCGGCCGCCGGACACTGCGCGGCTCGCGGCATTGGCCATCACGCTCAGGCCTTGCCGCGCGTCGGCGACGAGAGCGCCCTGTCGCTTTCAGTTCCGATGAAATCGAGGATCTCGATCACCGGTGCACAGTCGGCATAGTCTTCGCGAATGGCAGCCGCATTGGCGCGGATCGACTCAGGCCCGTCGAAGATCTGCTTGTAGGCGCGGCGAACCACGTGGATGGTGGCGCGATCGATGCCCGCCCGCGTCATGCCGACAACGTTCAGACCGCTGAGCAGGCCGGGATTTCCGTTGAGCATGCCATAGGGGATCACGTCATAGCTGACCGCAGAAAGGCCGCCGACAAAGGCCTGACGGCCCACGCGCGTAAACTGATGAACGGCACAGCCGCCGCCGAGAATGACGCGATCTTCGACCGTCACATGGCCGGCCAGCATCACATTGTTCGAAAGAATGATGTTGTTGCCAAGCCGGCAATCGTGCGCCACATGCGAATTCGCGAGAAAGAGATTGTTGTCGCCGACGACCGTCTGGCCGCCATGCTCAACCGTTCCCGTGTT
Organism: Ensifer sp.; assembly: GCF_035999185.1. Taxonomy (GTDB): domain Bacteria; phylum Pseudomonadota; class Alphaproteobacteria; order Rhizobiales; family Rhizobiaceae; genus Ensifer. The sequence goes on from NZ_DASYHB010000027.1 coordinate 24,549, forward strand.
CATCGTCACGCCTTCGCGGATCGTGCAATTCGTGCCGATCAGCAACTCGGTGTCGACGGCACTATGATGCACGCTCTGCGAATCACCGCCGATCACGGCATTCGGAAAAATCTTCGTTCCCTTGCCGACGGTCGTGCGACCGGTCACCACGACATGGCTCAGGAGCTCGGTATCGTCGCCCAGAACGACTTTCGGCCCGATGTAGCAGAACGGGCCAATCTTGACGTTCTCGCCGATCACAGCCCCGCTCTCGACGACCGAGGACGGGTGGATCTTCGCTGATGCTGCAATCATGTTCAGGCGTCTTCCTTGCTGACGATCATCGCGCCGATATCAGCTTCCGCGACAAGTTGCCCGTCAACTTTTGCATCACAGTGAAATTTCCAGATATTGCCGCGCTGCTTCTGCTTCACGACATGGAATTCCACGCGGTCGCCGGGCACGACAGGCTTGCGGAAACGCGCATTGTCGATGGTCATGAAGTAGACGAGGTTCGTTCCTGTCCCGACCTTGCGAGCACAGATCGCGCCAGCCGTCTGTGCCATGCCCTCGACGAGCAAAACGCCAGGCATGATCGGCTGCTCGGGAAAGTGACCGGTGAAATGCGGTTCGTTTGCCGAGACATTCTTGATGCCGATCGCCGAATTGTCGCCGTCGATCTCGATGATGCGATCGACGAGCAGAAATGGATAACGATGCGGGAGCAGTTTCAGGATTTCCTGAATGTCCGCCGTACCGAGAACCGTTGCCGCCTCATTCATTCGTATCGCCCTTCTTCTTTTTCTGTCTTTCGCCTGCCCGCATGGCCATTTCCGCAACGTCGCGCAGGAAATCGCGCATCGGGCGCGCTGGAATACCACCGTACCGCTCGCCAGCGGGCACATCGGCGGCGACGCCGCTCATGGCCGCGATCTGCACGCCGTCACCGATCGTGATGTGGCCGTTGACGCCACTGCCACCACCGATCATCACGCCATCGCCGATCTTCGTGCTGCCGGCAATGCCGACCTGGCTGACGATGCCGCAAAAGCGGCCGATCCGTACGTTGTGACCGATCTGGACGAGATTGTCGATCTTGGTGCCCTCGCCGATCACCGTATCGTCCATCGTGCCGCGGTCGATCGTCGTGTTTGCGCCGATCTCGACATGGTCCTGGATGATAACGCGCCCGACTTGGACGATTTTGATCATCCCGCCCTTCGGGCCCGGCGCATAGCCGAAACCATCCTGGCCGATGCGCGCGCCCGGATGAATGATGACGCTGTTGCCGACGAGCGCACAAAGCACGCTCGCGCCGGCAGCAATCGTGCAATCGCGGCCGATGCGCACGCCCGGGCCGATCACGGCGCCAGCCGCGATACGGGTGCCGCTTCCGATTTCGGCTCCGGCGCCGACGACAGCCAGCGGCTCGACCTCGACATCGTCTTCCAGACGGGCGGTCGGATCCACGAATGCACCCGGTGCGATGCCCTTGAGGCTCGTATTGCGGGCCGGACGCATCGCAATCTCGTGCAACAGCGTTCCGGCAAGGGCAAAGGCCGTATGCGGACGCGCGCTCAAGAGAACCGGGACGTGGGAAGGCACAAGAGGAGAAATTGTCTTGTCGCAGATGATCGCTGACGCTTGACAGGTTTCAAGCTCAGCACGGCTCTTGCGCGACAGCATATAGCAGACGTCGCCGGGCTTGGCCCGGTAAACAGGCGCTACAGAGCGGACAGCGCGGTCTGCGACCGCGACATCCACCAACTCCGCCCCAATTTGATCCGCCAAGTCACCCAGGCGAATCCCTTCATGGGGCGGAAAAAACCAGTTCTGTTCCATGGACACTCCAGAACGATCTTTTCTGGCAGTTCTGGACTGCTTCTTATCAGAACGACGACGAAATACCGAACTTCAGGTTCTGTACCTTGTCGAAATCTTCCTTGGCAACCGGCCAGGCGTAGTCGACACGCAGCGGACCGAACGGCGAAGCCCAGATCAAGCCGATACCAACGGACGCACGCAGCGAGGCATCGTTGCCCTGCACCGATTCGCCGGGAGCCGTCAGAGCGACCTTGTTGCTGTAGAGCGTACCGGCGTCAGCGAAGACCGCACCACGGAAGCCGCTGTCACGCGGAATCCCCGGAAGCGGGAACGTCGCTTCGGCCGAAGCCGTGAAGTACGTCGTGCCGCCGAGCGCGTCGCCGGACCGCGCTTCGCGCGGACCGATACCGTTGCGTTCAAAGCCGCGAATATCGCTGCTGCCGAGCTGGAACTGGTCGAAGACCTGCAGATCGCTACCGGTTTCGAAGATATGGCCGGCGCTACCGCCGAGCGAAGCGATGATGTCCGCTTCGTCGTTGACGGTGTAGTACCACTTGGCCTTACCGGTCATCTTGTAGAAATCGGAGTCGCCGCCAAGGCCAGCAAACTCGTGCGTGAAGGTCGCCAGGATACCGTCGTGCGGCAGCTGCGCATCATCAAGCGTGTTGTAAGTGATCGACTGCGATACCGACGAGCGAACCCAGTCACCGCCGTCAATCGCACGAATATACGGCGACGACAGCTTCGAGCGGTCACCGCTGTAGTCGAACTGCGTGAAGTTGTAACGCAACGTCGTCGACAGATTCTCGGTGATCGGCGCAGTCACGCGCAGGCTAAAGCCCTGATCTTCGTAGCTGTAGTTATCGTCGTCGAAATCGTTCTCGTTCTTGAAGACGTCAAAGCCGGCAGCCAGACGGTAGCCAAGGAAATACGGCTCGGTGAACGAAACGTTATAGGTGCGGCTCTCGTCGCCGCGGCCTGCGGCAACGCGGATGTACTGGCCACGACCCAGGAAGTTCTTCTCCTCGATCGACGCTTCGACGAGGAAGCCGCCACCGCTGCCTGCCGAGTAGCCGGCGCCGATACCGAACGAACCGGTCGACTGGTCCTGCACGTCGACGATCACGACGACGCGGTCAGCAGCACTTCCGGGAGCCGTCGAAATGTTGACGCTCGAGAAGTAACCAAGAGCCTCTAGACGGCGCTTGGCGCGGGCAACCATTTCCTGGTTGAAGGCGTCACCTTCACCCATGTCGAACTCGCGGCGGATAACGTAATCGCGCGTACGGGTGTTGCCGCGGATTTCGATACGCTCGACGTAGGCGCGCTCGCCCTGGTCGACGAGATAATCGACTGCAATCGTGTGGTTGCCGAGATCGCGGTTGCCGCGCGGCGTTACGCGTGCAAACGGGTAACCAGCCGAAGCGACACGCTTCGAGATCTCGCTCATCGTCGCCTGCACGTCCTTGGCCTTGTAGACCGAGCCTTCGCGGCTGAGCACGAGACCCTTCAGCTCTTCGGCATTGACGCCTTCAACCGTCGATTCGACGTTGACGGCACCGAAATCATACCGCGGACCTTCTTCGACGGTGATGTTCACCGTGTACTCATTGGTCGCCTCATTGAGGGTCGCTTCCGACGAAACGACCTGGAAGTCGGCATAACCACGGTTGTAATAGAACTGGCGCAGCAGCTCTTCGTCCGCGCGCAACTTGTCAGGATTGTAGACGTCCTTGCGGGTAATGAACGAGAAGATACCCGATTCCTTCGTCGCGATGACCGACTGCAGACGGCCATCGCTGTAGGCTTCGTTGCCCACGAAATTGATCTGGGAGATCTTGGTACGCTCGCCTTCATTGATGACGAAAGCAAGGTTCACACGACCTTCGGCGACCGGAACGACCTGCGTCGTCACCGTCACGTCGCCGCGACCGATGGCAGCATAGGCGTCCTTGATCGACTGGATATCGGTTTCGACGGTCGCTTCGCTGTAGGGACCGAGCGGCTGCGTACGTACGACGCCCTGCAGCTTGTCGTCCTTGATCTTGCGGTTGCCGTTGAAGACGACCTGGTTGACGAGCTGATTCTCGCTGACGGTCACGACCAGCGTACCGCCGGAAACGTTGATGCTGACGTCGGAGAAGTAGCCGGTGGCGTACAGGCGCTTTACGGAAGCGTCGATGTCGGTGTTGCTGAAGCTCTTGCCCGGAACGATCGTGATGTTCGCACGAACCGTCTCAGCGCTGACGCGCGTTGCGCCGCGCACATCGACACGGCTGATGGTGGCAGCCTCTGCAACCGACGTACCTGCGACCAAACCAACACCAGCACCGGAAACAACAATGCTCGTTGACAGCGCAGCAGCCGACACCGCGTTCAAAAACCTTGAACCAGCTTTCATGTTCAAATCTTACCTTTTCCAAACGTCGCGCGGCAATTTCGTGCCGACTCCGGTCACGGTTGCCGTTTTAACCGCTTTTCCCATACAAGCAAGCCAGCTCGTT
>NZ_DASYHB010000219.1:0-68432 GCF_035999185.1 Ensifer sp.
TGAACCGACGAAACAAATGCATATGCGAACTCCACGACCAAGGCTTGACATTTTCTGCAGCCGAAGACGCCACCACAATTTCATGGTAAAGGGTTTGTTGACCACGTTTCTGTAGATTCGTTGCAATCCGGCAATGCAACACGCGCGGCCGGATCCGAAACAGGAGCCGCCGACGACTGCCCCCACCGTCGAGGCTGGCCCCAGACTGCCACCTTGCGGAGTGATTCGGGCCATGACGGCCGAAGCCCCGCAGAGAAACGGAACCGACAGCTGATGATCAGAAACCGCAGGACGTTTTTCCGTCATATCGCAGCCGCCCTCGTCCTATCTGCCGTGACACTCGGCACATCGCCGGCGCGCGCCGACGCCGGATTCCAGAACTGGATCAACGAATTCTACGCGACCGCGGCCAAGGCCGGGATCACCAAGGCGACCTATCGTCAGGCCTTTGCCGGCGTGAAATCGCCCGACCAGACCGTCATCGAAAAGGCGAACTACCAGCCGGAGTTCAAGCACAAGATCTGGGAATACATCGATTCCCGCGTGAACCCCTACACCAAGCGCGTCGGCCAGGAGATGGCCACGAAGCACGCCCGCACGCTGAAGGCGCTGGAAAAGCATTTCGGAGTCGACAAGACCATCCTGCTTGCGATCTGGTCGATGGAATCCAACTACGGCGCGGTGCTTGAGAAGGACGACCGCCTGCACTACGTGCCGCGCGCTCTGGCAACGCTTGCCTATGCCGACCCGAAGCGGTCGAACTATGCCAAGAAGCAGCTGATCGCTGCACTGAAGATCCTCCAGAGCGGAGACATCACGCCGCGCGAGCTGACCGGCTCCTGGGCCGGCGCCATGGGCCACACCCAGTTCATCCCGACGAGCTATCTGCTCTACGCGGTCGATGCCGATGGCAACGGTCATCGCGATATCTGGAACTCGGTGCCGGATGCTCTCGCAACCGCCGCCAACCTTCTGAAGAAGAACGGCTGGCAATCCGGCGAGACCTGGGGCTACGAAGTCGCGCCGCCGGCAAATGCCTCAAAGTACTCCGGCCAGACCAAGACGCTCAAGGAATGGGCTTCGCTGGGCTTCATCAGGCCGAACGGCAAGGGCTTCCGCAACGGCGGCACGCGCGCCGAACTGAAGCTGCCGAGCGGCGGCGAAGGTCCCGGCTTCCTGATGACCAAGAACTTCTTCGTCATCAAGCGCTACAATGCGTCCGACAGCTACGCGCTCGGCGTCGGCCTGCTTGCCGACCAGATCGCCGGCTATCAGGGTATGCAGCAGCGCTGGCCGCGCCCGGACGGTTCGCTCGACATCAGCGAAAAGTTCGAGTTGCAGAACCGCCTGAAGGAACTCGGCTACTACAACGGCGAGGTGGACGGCAACTTCGGCTCCGGCTCGAAGGCCGCCATCCAGGCGTTCCAGTCGCAGAACGGCCTTGCCCCGGACGGACAGCCGACCCAGATGCTCCTGCGGGCATTGCGCAACTGACGCGGCCCTCCGCGTCCATGCAGCATTGCAAAGTGCTACGGCGACCTTGGCGCGTCTGATAAGGACGCGCGGCGCTGTAGGGTTTCGCGATCGCCCCATCCGTGAGACCATGTGTCGACAAGCGCGCCCGCACCTTCGCGTGCGGCGCGCCGTGTCATGACGGCGGCACATTGCCGCGCGAATAAAGAGCAATGAACAAAATGACGAGCAAGCGCCGCCCGCAACTGCGCCGAACGCCCCTCACGCTTGCGACGACCTGCATCGCCGCCCTGGCGATGCTTGTGGGCGGTCTGTACGCCGGCTTTGCCGCAGCGCAGGAACCAGTCCCGCGTCGCAATCTGTTTCAGATGCTCTTTGGCGGGCTCAGCCGCGATCGGCCTGTCTACGAAGACCGCTCCTATTTTCCCGAACAGCCGCGCCCGAAACGCCAGCGCCAACAGCAGCAGCGGCAGAAGGGCCAGGGACAGCAGAAGCCCAAGACGAAGCTTGCGGACACCCCTGCCCCGCCCCCCCAGGTCGTGGAGAAGACGCCGGATGCCAAGAAGGTTCTGGTCGTCGGCGATTTCATGGCCGGCAGCCTCGGCGACGGCCTGAAGACCGCCTTCGAGATGACGCCCGGCATTGCCGTCGAGACCCGCGCCAACGGCTCCTCGGGACTGGTGCGCGAAGACTACTTCAATTGGCCCGGCACCCTTCCCGGCTATGTTGGCGAAGTAAAACCCTCCGTGATCATCGTCAGCCTCGGCGCCAATGATCGACAGCTGATGCAGATCGGCGACGCCAAGGAGAAGTTCCGCACCGACGCCTGGACGGCGGAATACCGCAAGCGCGTCAATGCGCTCGCCACCCTTGCACGGAAGGAAAAGCTTCCGGTCCTCTGGGTCGGCATGCCGCCCTTCCAGTCGGCGGCAATGACCGCCGACATGGTGACCTTCAACGGCATCTACCGCGAAGAAATCGAAAAGGTCGGCGGCCAGTTCGTCGACATCTGGGACGGTTTCGTCGACGAGGGCGGCAAGTTCGTCCTGACCGGCTCCGACATCAACGGCCAGCAGGTGCGTCTGCGCGGGGCCGATGGCGTGAATTTGACCAAGGCCGGCAAACGCAAGCTTGCCTTCTATGTCGAAAAGGACATTCGCCGGCTGCTCGGCGATGCCGCCACAACTGACAAGAACGTGCCCGGGGCGGACGAGCTCAAGGATCTGGTGGTAACGGCGCCGCTCGGCAACGAGGACATCGTCAAGACCCAGCCGATCGGGCTCACCGATCCGGAACTGGATGGCGCCGGGTCGCTGCTTGGCAGCACCGCGCCCGACAAGGGAAATGGCAAGAGCCCCCGCGATCTGTTGGTCGACAAAGGCGACGTCGCATCGGCACCGGCCGGCCGAGTCGACGATTTCCGACTGTCAAAGCCGGGCACGGTGATCAGCAATCCGGTGATCCGCAACTGAAGTCCCGGCGGGAATGACGTATCTGGTCGATCTGTGACCGAAAAAAAGCCCCGCATCACTGCGGGGCTTTTTCATGCTTGGGAGTAAATTGATCAGCGCGGCAGGGTAGTCGAGCCCATCAGCGCCTCGTCGATCGCGCGGGCGGCCTGGCGGCCTTCGCGGATCGCCCAGACGACCAGCGACTGGCCGCGGCGCACGTCGCCCGCGGTCCAGAGCTTGTCGACGGAAGTCTTGTAGTCGCGTTCATTGGCAACGACGTTGGTCGAGCCGCGACGGTCGGTGTTGAGCGTCAGCTTGTCGCCAAGATCCTTCACGACACTGTTGGTGAACGGACCGCTGAAGCCGATGGCGATGAAGGCGAGGTCCGCCTTGATGATGAACTCCGTGCCGGCAACCGGCTTGCGGCGATCATCCACCTGGCAGCACTTCACGCCGGTCAAGTTACCGTCCTCGTCGCCGATGAATTCAAGCGTCGCCACCTGGAATTCGCGGATGGCACCCTCGGCCTGGCTGGAGGAGGTGCGCATCTTCGTCGCCCAGAACGGCCAGACGGCGAGCTTGTCTTCCTTTTCCGGCGGCTGCGGACGGATGTCGAGCTGGGTCACCTTGACCGCGCCCTGGCGGAAGGCGGTGCCGACGCAGTCGGACGCGGTATCACCACCGCCGACAACGACGATGTGCTTGCCGCCGGCAAGGATCGGCTGCGACGGCCAGCCGACGCTGTCGATGTTCTCGCGGCCGACGCGGCGGTTCTGTTGGACCAGATAGGGCATGGCGTCATGCACGCCGGCAAACTCGACACCGGGGATGCCCGCGTCGCGCGGCGTTTCCGAGCCGCCGCAGTAGAGCACGGCATCGTGGTCGTCGAGCAGGCGCTGCATCGGCATGTCGACACCGACATTGATGCCGCAATGGAAGGTGACGCCTTCGCCGCGCATCTGGTCGACGCGGCGGTCGATGAAGTTCTTCTCCATCTTGAAGTCCGGGATGCCGTAGCGCAGCAAGCCACCGGGCTTGGTCTCGCGCTCGTAGACATGAACCTCGTGGCCGGCGCGCGCCATCTGCTGGGCGGCCGCCATGCCGGCAGGTCCAGAGCCGATGACAGCGACCTTCTTGCCGGTCTTGGTGACAGCCGGCTGCGGCACGATGTAGCCCATCTCATAGGCCTTGTCGGCGATCGCCTGCTCGACGGTCTTGATCGCGACCGGCGTGTCTTCGAGGTTCAGCGTGCAGGCTTCCTCGCACGGCGCCGGGCAGACGCGACCGGTGAATTCCGGGAAGTTGTTGGTCGAATGCAGGTTGCGGATCGCCTCGTCCCAGTTGCCATTGTAGACGAGATCGTTCCAGTCCGGGATCTGGTTGTGCACAGGGCAGCCGGTCGGCCCGTGGCAATAGGGGATGCCACAGTCCATGCAGCGAGCGGCCTGCTTCTGCACTTCCGGTTCGGACATCGGAATGGTGAATTCGCGAAAATGGCGGATGCGGTCGGAGGCCGGCTGGTACTTTGCCACTTGCCGGTCGATCTCGAGAAATCCAGTTACCTTACCCATCGTATCATCCTGAAAGCTTTGCGTCTGAACAGGCGCTTTTGACAAGCGCGCGTGAGGGACCCCCGAACCGATCTGTGATGAACCGGGAGCCTTGGTCACCGGGGCCTCCTATTCGGCCGCCTCTGCCATTTTCATGCGTTCCATATCCTCGAGCGCACGGCGGTATTCGACCGGCATGACCTTGCGGAATTTCGGCCGGTAATCCGCCCAGTGATCGAGGATCTCCTTCGCCCGGGGCGAACCCGTGTGGTGAAGGTGGTTGGATATCAGCTGGTAGAGCCGCTCCTCGTCGTGGCGCGTCATGTCGCCGGAGACGTCGACCATGCCCTTGTGCATGATGTCACCGCCGTGATGGTGCAGCTTCTCCAGCATGTCGTCCTCTTCCGGAACCGGCTGCAGCTCGACCATCGCCATGTTGCAGCGTCGGGCGAAATCGCCTTCCTCGTCAAGCACATAGGCGACACCGCCGGACATGCCGGCCGCAAAGTTGCGGCCCGTCGTGCCGAGCACGACGACGACACCGCCGGTCATGTATTCGCAGCCGTGGTCACCCACGCCCTCGACGACCGCGACCGCGCCGGAGTTGCGTACGGCGAAGCGTTCGCCGGCCACCCCGTTGAAGTAGCACTCGCCCGAAATCGCGCCGTAGAGCACAGTGTTGCCGACGATGATCGATTCCTGCGGAACGATCGTCGCGTTTTCCGGCGGCCGGACGATGATGCGTCCGCCCGAGAGACCCTTGCCGACATAGTCGTTGCCGTCACCCACGAGGTCGAAGGTGATGCCGCGGGCGAGAAACGCGCCGAAGGACTGGCCCGCCGTGCCCTTGAGGGTCACGTGGATGGTATCGTCCTTCAGGCCCTTGTGGCCCCAACGCTTGGCAAGCGCACCGGCAAGCATCGCGCCCGCCGAGCGGTCGACGTTCTTGATCTCGGCTTCGATCTTCACCGGAGCCTTGGTTTCCAGCGCGACCTTGGCCTCCGCGATCAGCTTGCGGTCGAGAATGTCGTCGATCGGATGCTTCTGGCGCGTGGTCCAGTAGGTCTCTTCCTTCTTTGCTTCCACCTTGTGGAAGATCTTCGAGAAGTCGAGGCCGTTCGCCTTCCAGTGCGCGAGCGCACCATCCTTTTCGAGCAGCTCGGACGCGCCGATGATCTCGTCGAGCTTCTTGACGCCAAGCGACGCCAGGATCTCGCGCACTTCCTCAGCGACGAAGAAGAAGTAGTTGATGACGTGCTCGGCCGTGCCCTTGAAGCGCTTGCGCAGGACCGGGTCCTGGGTGGCGACACCGACGGGACAGGTGTTGAGGTGGCACTTGCGCATCATGATGCAGCCAGCGGCAATCAGCGGCGCGGTGGCGAAGCCGAACTCGTCGGCACCCAGCAGCGCACCGATGATGACGTCGCGGCCGGTCTTGAGGCCGCCGTCGACCTGAAGGGCGACGCGCGAGCGCAGGCCGTTCAGCACCAGCGTCTGCTGGGTTTCGGCCAGGCCAATTTCCCACGGGCTGCCGGCGTGCTTCAGCGAGGTCAGCGGCGAGGCGCCGGTGCCGCCGTCGAAGCCGGCAACGGTGATGTGGTCGGCACGCGCCTTGGCAACGCCGGCGGCAACCGTGCCGACGCCGACTTCCGAGACGAGCTTGACCGAGACGTCCGCTTCCGGATTGACGTTCTTCAGATCGTAGATCAGCTGCGCCAGGTCTTCGATCGAATAGATGTCGTGGTGCGGCGGCGGCGAGATCAGGCCGACGCCCGGCGTCGAATGCCGGGTCTTGGCAACCGTTGCGTCGACCTTGTGGCCGGGCAGCTGGCCGCCTTCGCCGGGCTTCGCCCCTTGCGCCACCTTGATCTGCAGCATGTCGGCATTGACCAGATATTCGGTGGTCACGCCGAAACGGCCGGAAGCGATCTGCTTGATCGCCGAACGCTCGGGGTTAGCAGAGCCATCCGGCAGCGGCAGGTAGCGGTCGCTTTCCTCGCCGCCTTCGCCGGTGTTCGACTTGCCGCCGATCCGGTTCATGGCGATTGCGAGCGTCGTATGCGCCTCGCGGCTGATCGAGCCGAAGGACATGGCGCCGGTCGAGAAGCGCTTGACGATATCGGCAGCCGCTTCCACCTCGTCGACGGAGATCGGCTTGCGGCCGGCAGCCTCGGCGCTCTTCACAGTGAACAGGCCGCGGATCGTGTTCATGCGCAACGCCGAGGTGTTCACCATCTCGGCGAACTCGCGGTAGCGGTCCTGGGCATTGCCGCGCACGGCATGCTGCAGCGAGGCGATCGCGTCCGGCGTCCAGGCATGGGCTTCGCCGCGCATGCGGTAGGCATACTCGCCGCCGATGTCGAGCGTGTTGGCAAGCACCGGATCGGCACCGAAAGCCGCCTTGTGGCGGGCGACGGTCTCGGCGGCGATCTCGTCGAGACCAATGCCTTCGATCGTCGTCGCCGTGCCGAAGAAGAACTGGTCGACGAGCTTCGAGGACAGGCCGACGGCGTCAAAGATCTGCGCGCCGCAATAGGATTGGTAGGTCGAGATGCCCATCTTGGACATGACCTTGAGGATGCCCTTACCGACCGCCTTGATGTAGCGGTAGACCACTTCGCTGCCGTCGACTTCCTTGGGGAAGTCGCCGCGCTTGTGCATGTCGGTCAGCGTGTCGAAGGCGAGATAGGGGTTGATCGCCTCGGCGCCGTAACCAGCGAGCAGGCAGAAGTGGTGCACTTCGCGCGGCTCGCCGGATTCAAGCACGATGCCGACCGAGGTGCGCAGCCCCTTGCGGATCAGGTGGTGGTGCACGGCGGCGGTCGCCAGCAGCGCCGGGATCGCGACACGATCCGGGCCGACCTGGCGGTCGGACAGAACGATGATGTTGTAGCCGCCCTTTACCGCCGCTTCCGCGCGCTCGCACAGACGGTCGAGCATTTCGGGCATGCCTTCGGCACCGCGCGAAATGTCATAGGTGAAGTCGAGCGTCTTGGTGTCGAAGCGGTCTTCCGTGTGACCGATCGAGCGGATCTTTTCGAGATCGCCATTGGTCAGGATCGGCTGGCGCACTTCGAGCCGCTTGGCATGCGCCATGCCTTCATGGTCGAGAATGTTCGGACGCGGGCCGATGAAGGAGACGAGGCTCATCACCAGTTCTTCGCGGATCGGGTCGATCGGCGGGTTGGTGACCTGCGCAAAGTTCTGCTTGAAATAGGTGTAGAGCAGCTTGCGCTTGTCCGACATTGCCGAGATCGGCGTGTCGGTGCCCATCGAGCCGATCGCTTCCTGACCGGTCGTCGCCATCGGCGACATCAGGATCTTGGTGTCTTCAAGCGTGTAGCCGAAGGCCTGCTGGCGGTCGATCAGCGAGACGTCGCGACGCAGAGCCCGCGGCTCCACCGGCTTCAGGTCTTCGAGGATCAGCTGGGTGTCTTCAAGCCACTTGCTGTAGGGGTGCTTCTGGGCAAGCGACGACTTCACCTCCTCGTCGGAGATGATGCGGCCCTGCTCCATGTCGATGAGCAGCATCTTGCCCGGCTGCAGGCGCCACTTCTTGACGATCTTTTCCTCGTCGACCGGCAGCACGCCGGCTTCGGATGCGAGAATGACGCGATCGTCGGACGTGACGATGTAACGGGCCGGACGCAGACCGTTGCGGTCGAGGGTTGCGCCGATCTGGCGACCGTCGGTGAAGGCAACAGCGGCCGGTCCGTCCCACGGCTCCATCAGCGCTGCATGGTATTCGTAGAACGCCTTGCGCTCGGGCGACATCAGCTGGTTGCCGGCCCATGCTTCCGGGATCAGCATCATGACGGCATGCGACAGCGAGTAACCGCCCTGCACGAGGAACTCGAGCGCGTTGTCGAAACAGGCGGTGTCCGACTGGCCTTCATAGGAGATCGGCCAGAGCTTGGAGATGTCGTCGCCGAAGAGCGGCGAAGAGACCGACGCCTGACGTGCCGCCATCCAGTTGACGTTGCCGCGCAGCGTGTTGATTTCGCCGTTGTGCGCGACCATGCGGTAGGGATGCGCAAGCTTCCACGACGGGAAGGTGTTGGTGGAGAAGCGCTGGTGGACGAGCGCGACCGCACTTTCGAACCGCGGGTCGGCCAGGTCCTTGTAATAGGCGCCAACCTGGTAGGCGAGGAACATGCCCTTGTAGACGATCGTCGAGGACGACAGCGACACGGGATAGAAGTTGCTCTCCTCGCCCTTGTATTCATCATAGATGCGGTTGGAGATCACCTTGCGCAGCGTAAAGAGACGGCGCTCGAACTCGGGGTTCGTGGCCGCGTCGCGGCCGGCACCGATGAAGATCTGGACATGGCGCGGCTCTGTCGCGGCGATCTCGGGCGCCTTCGACAACGACGAATTGTCGACCGGTACGTCACGGTAGCCGATGAGCACCTGGCCCTCGTCAGTGACGACGTCCTTGATCACCTGCTTGAAGTGTTCGACGAGCGCATCGTCCTGCGGCATGAAGATGTGGCCGACGGCATATTCGCCCGCCTTCGGCAGGGTGATGCCTTGCTTGGCCATCTCTTCGCGGAAGAAGCGGTCGGGGATCTGCACGAGGATGCCAGCACCATCGCCCATCAGCGGGTCGGCGCCGACGGCACCGCGGTGCGTCAGGTTTTCGAGCATGAAGAGGCCGTCGCGCACGATCTGGTGCGACTTCTGACCCTTCATATGCGCGACGAAGCCGACACCACAGGCGTCATGTTCATTGCGCGGATCGTAGAGACCCTGTTTTCGCGGCAGGCCAGTCGGGAATGCGGGCGTTTTTTCAGCCGTCGCAACGCTGTGTGCGAGGTTGAGCCCAGATTGCTGTGATGGCGAATGATCCGTCATCGTTTTCCCTCCTGTTGAACCCGGCGACCGCCGGGCATGGCACCGCCCGCGCATGACTCTTCGTTGCGTGCGAAGGCACGCTGAAAAGCCGGGGCATTCATCGTCTCATGATCCTGATCAGGTCGCAAATAAGCACGGCATCATCAGGCACTGATGTCTGCGACCATCCTGACGGCAGGCGTTAACAACCGGATGAAATCCGGCCAATCCCCCTGCTGCGCACGCCGGATGCCATTTTTTTAGGCACTCGCGGCGATTGTTCCGGTCCCTAGACCGAAATAGGACAGCAAACCTGTCCTATTTCATGTGCTCTATGCCAGAAACCACCCCCCTCCGCAAGGGGCATATCAGCAAATAATAGAGAAGATTTTGCCGAACATTGCCGGAAATTTCCGGCTTTTATAATTTAATTACGGCTTGCCGGCGTTTTCTTCCATTTGGTTTCAAACAGCCCTCCTGTTGGCCTCCCGGCGCCAAACCGCGATTGATCCCGTCAAGAACTCAGCTAAGGTCGGATAAACCCGTCAAAAACACGGTAAAACAGAGTGAGAAGTGATGATTTTTTCGTCTGACAACTGGGCCGGCGCCCATCCTGCGATTGCCGAAAGCCTGATGGCGCATGCCAGCGGCTACGCGTCGGCCTACGGTACAAGCGAGCTCGACCGGAAGGTGGAAAAGAAATTCGCCGAGGTTTTCGAGCGGGACGTCGCCGTCTTCTTCGTCGGCACCGGAACCGCTGCCAATTCGTTGGCGCTCGCGAGCGCCAACCGCGCCGGCGGCATCGCATTCGGTCATCGCGAGGCGCATGTGATTGCCGACGAGTGCGGCGCACCGGAGTTCTTCTCGCACGGCTCCCGGCTGAAGCCCGTGGACGGACCGCGCGGCAAGATGGAAGCCGCACGGCTGGAAGCCGAGATCCGCCGCTTCCCGCTCGACAATGTCCATGGCGGCCAGCCGGCGGCGGTGACGCTGACCCAGGCAACGGAAAGTGGCACGGTCTATTCGCTCACCGAGATCGAGGCGATCGCCAAGGTTGCCAAGGCGCACAAGCTGCCGGTCCACATGGACGGCGCGCGCTTTGCCAATGCGCTGGTCAGTCTTGGCGCGACACCGGCCGAAATGACCTGGAAGCGCGGTGTCGATCTCGTCTCCTTCGGCGGCACGAAAAACGGTTGCTGGTGCGCCGAGGCATTGGTGCTCTTCGATCTCTCGAAGGCGCATGAAATGCACTTCCTCAGGAAGCGCGCAGCACAACTCTTCTCCAAGTCCCGCTTCGTCGCCGCCCAGTTCGACGCCTATCTCTCGGGCGACCTCTGGCTGAACCTTGCCCGTCATGCCAACGCCATGGCCGCGCGCCTTGCGGAAGGCATCGCCGCATCCGCCACGAGCCGGCTCGCCTGGCCTGCGGATGCCAACGAAGTCTTCGCAATCATCAGGAAGGACGTGGCGGCCAAGCTTCGCCAACAGGGCGCGGTCTTCTATGACTGGCCGGTGCCGCACGACCTTGATGGCCACCTCAGCGAAAACGAAGGCCTCTATCGCCTGGTCACCAGTTTTGCGACCAAAGCCGACGACGTCGATCGGTTCGTCGCCGCCTGCTGAAGCATCAGGCCTGCCCCTGCAGCGTCCTCAGATTGGCGAGGATCTCGACCGAGAGTGCAGCACTCAGCTTTCGGTCGACGCCCTTGCTTGGCACCAGCACGAATTCCACGTCTTCAAGCGGCGGCAGGGCACCCGGGGGCATTTCCTTCAACCCCTGCGGCACCATGCTGCGCGGCTGGACAAGCACGCCCATGCCGGCGCGCGCCGCCGCCGTTAGCCCACTGAGACTGCCGCAGGTGCACACGATCCGCCATGGCAAGCGGTGCCGGTCGAGCACTTCGAGGGCGACGCTGCGGGTGATGCTCGGTGGCGGAAACGCGATCAGCGGCAGCACCTTGTCGCGCTTCACTCTTTCCGGATCGCGCGCCAGCCATACGAGCGGCTCGCGATAGACGAGCTCGCCCCTGATATCGCCGAGCCTGCGTTTGGCGAGCACGAGATCGATCTCGCCATTGTCCTGCATCTGATAGAGCACGCCGCTCAAGGCAACCGTGAGCTCCAGGTCGACGGACGGATGCGCGCGGACGAAATCCTCGAGCACCGCCGGCAGCCGGCTCATGACGAAATCTTCGGACACCCCGAGCCGCAGGCGGCCGCGTAGGCTGCTCTCGGCAAAAAGCGCCGTGACCTCGCCGTCGATCGCCAACATCGAACGGGCGTGGGCAAGCAGCGCCTGCCCGTCCGCGGTCAGCGAAACGCGATGGGTGTCGCGGTCAACCAGCGTGCGCCCGAGAGACGCTTCAAGCCTTTGAATATGCTGGCTGACCGTCGATTGTCCGAGCGACAGTTTCTCCGCCGCAAGCGTGAAACTGCCCATCTGCTCCAGGGCGACAAAGCTGCGCAGCTGCACGAGATCCAACATGGCTCATCTCAAATCGTGATAACTGTTATTCCTTGCATCCTGCTTCATAATGCATGATCCCGGCAAGACGTTTCATGACGAGCAAGTGACCCGATATGCGCCGCTACCTACCCGATACGTTCACGATCCTGCTTCTCGCGACGGTGCTCCTCGCATCGGTCCTGCCGATCCACGGAGAGCCGACCGTCTGGTTTGGCCTGGCGACGAAGGTGGCGGTCGGCATGGTCTTCTTCCTCCACGGCGCGCGCCTGTCGCGCGACGTGGTCATCGCCGGCATCCTGCACTGGCGGCTGCATCTGACGATCCTTGCCTCGACCTTCGTGCTCTTCCCGCTGATCGGCCTTGCCATCGGCTTCGTGCCCGACAGTGTGCTGCCGCAATCGCTCTACACCGGCCTGCTGTTCCTCTGCGTGCTGCCCTCAACGGTGCAGTCGTCGATTGCCTTCACCTCGATGGCCGGCGGCAACGTGCCGGCGGCAATCTGCTCGGCGTCTGCCTCCAACATCTTCGGCATGTTCCTGACGCCGCTTCTGGTCGGGTTGCTGTTTTCCGCCGGCGGCCACGGCACCGTCACGCTTGATGCGGTCAAGCAGATCCTGCTGCAGCTGCTCGCACCCTTTGTCATCGGCCAGATGTTGCAGCCCTTGATCGGCAACTGGATCCGCGCCCGCAAGGGACTGCTTGCGCCCGTCGACCGCGGCTCGATCCTGATGGTCGTCTATCTCGCCTTCAGCCAGGCTGTGACCTCGGGCCTGTGGCAGACCTTCTCGCTCACCGATCTCGGCGTGCTCGTCGTCATCGAAATCGTCATGCTGGCAGTCGTATTGGCCGTCACCATGTATGGCAGCCGCCTGCTCGGCTTCGACAAGGCGGACGAGATCGCCATCACCTTCTGCGGTTCGAAGAAGAGCCTCGCGAGCGGCGTCCCCATGGCAAGCGCCATCTTCGCCGGCCAGAACATCGGCGCAATCGTGCTGCCGGTCATGCTGTTCCACCAGATCCAGCTGATGGCCTGCGCCGTGATCGCCCAGCGCTATGCCGCCAAGAAAGCGGCAGCGACAGCCTCCACCGTGCCGGCGCCGGCCCAGTCCTGATAAGCAAAAAGCGGCGCCCCTGAGGGACGCCGCTCCTTTTGGGAGGCCTGTTTCGTGCCCTACCCGGGCATGAGGCTTAGAGGCTCTGGGCCTCGATCTGCTTGGCTTGCGCGGCGACCGACGCGATTTCGATCCGGCGCGGCTTGGCGGCTTCCGGGATCTCGCGGGTGAGGTCGATGTGAAGCAGCCCGTTTTTCAGCGAAGCGGACTTGATCTCCACATGGTCGGCAAGCTGGAAGCGGCGCTCGAAGGCGCGCTTGGCGATACCGCGATGGAGAAACTGGCTTTCATCGCCCTTTTCATCCGCCTTTTCGCCCTTGACCGTCAGCGTGTGCTCGCGCGCCTCGATCGAAAGCTCGCTCTCGTCAAAGCCGGCAACGGCCATGGTGATGCGATAGGCGTTTTCGCCGGTGCGCTCGATATTGTAGGGCGGATAGGTCTGGGGCTCCCCCGGCTGGCCGAGGCTGTCGAGCATGGTGAAGAGGCGGTCGAAGCCGACGGTGGAGCGGTAGAGGGGGGAGAAATCGAAATGACGCATTGTGTCCTCCTGGGAGCAACTGTTTGCGATGTCTGGTCGGCCACCCCATTCTGGCAGCGGCGAGACCGGTGAACGGACCCGTCTTCGGCGTCCGTGACCCTGATTTGGGGAGGCGATTTCGCGAGTTCAAGACGCGACCGCCGACGATTTTTTGGTGAACCCGACATGAATGCCGGCTTCGGTTCCGGTTCAGGAGCGGGAGACTAGAAATGAAACCCTGGAAGGAAACTTCCAGGCTGAAGTGACATGTCCCTTCCCCTTCAGCGGCCGGAAACGGTGATCGTCCGGATTTCACCCACCGTTTCCGGCTTTTTTCTTTGACGGCGATGACCCTGCCGCCTATCCCTGATGAAACCGATCAACTCGTTTTACTCGGCTTCGCGTCCATGACCTCGATCCTCCACGCTTCCCCGGACAATCCGGTACCGGACAACCATGTGGCAGGCTTCTTCGATGGCGTCGGTGGCCGCAAGATCCGCTACGCGATCTTCAAAACGAAGCAGCCGATGGCGCGTGGTACGGTCGTTCTGCTGCAAGGTCGCAACGAGTCCATCGAGAAATATTTCGAAACGATCGCGGACCTGACGGCCGCTGGCCTCTGGGTCGCCACCTTCGATTGGCGCGGCCAGGCTGGCTCCGAGCGGCTGCTGCCACAGGCGGGGCGCGGCTATGTCGACCACTTTTCCAACTATGAGCGCGACCTCAGTACGTTCATCGAGCAGATCGTGCTGCCGGATACCCGCCTGCCGTTTTCGATCGTCGCCCATTCCATGGGCGCGCTCGTCGCGCTGTCACTGGCGCCGATGCTCGCAAGCCGCATCGACCGGCTGGTGGTGCTCGCCCCCTTCGTTGGCCTTGGCGGCCAGGCGCTCGGCGAGAAGAGCATCGCGACGGTCGCAACCCTTATGCGCTGCGTCGGTCTCGGCGCCGTTCCGGCCCACCCCGACAAGGGCAATCGCCCGTTTGAAAAGAACGTGCTGACGGCCGACCGCCGCCGCTACGCGCGCAACATCGCACTGACGGACGCGCATCCGGAGTTGCGGCTCGGCCCACCGACGGCGCGTTGGCTGAGCGAAGCGTTCCGTGCCATGCGCCGGGTCATCCGCCGTGAGCATCTGACGCGCATCACTCTCCCGACGATCATTCTGGCGCCGACGGCGGACCGGCTGGTGCCGCATTTTTCCGTCGAGTGGCTGGCGCGCAATTTCCGCGCCGCCCAGATGATCCCGATCGATGGCGCGCGCCACGAACTGCTGCACGAAGCCGACCGCTATCGCGCCCAGGCAATGGCGGCGATCCTTGCCTTCATAATCCCTGAGGAAAGCGACGAACGCGAATATCCGGCCGCCTGACCTCTCCGCCAGAGGTCAGATCTCGTTTGCCGATTGATCTTGCGGGTATTTTCCGGACGTCCCACAGTGAACGTGGCGCGTTCAGCCGTTGAGGATTGCCAGAGCCTGAGCGTGCAGTTCGGCACTGCCGGCAGCGACGACTTCTCCGCCCATTTCCGCCGGTCCGCCCTGCCAGTTGGTGACGATCCCGCCGGCCTGCTCGATCAGCGGGATCAGGCCGCCGACGTCATAGGGCTTCAGCCCGCACTCGATGACGAGGTCGATGTGACCGGCAGCGAGAAGCGCGAAGGCGTAGCAATCGCAACCGTAGCGGAAGAGACGGACCTTGCTCTGGACCGCCTCGTATTTGTTCTTGAACTCGCCGGTGTAGAGGTGCGGCGACGTGGTGAAGAGGACCGCATCCGCAAGCGAATTGCAGGACCGCGTCGAAAGCACCTTTTCGCCGTCGGGGCCGCGGTAGATGGTCTTCTTGCCATCGGCAAAATAGCGCTCTCCGGTAAACGGCTGGTCCATCAGGCCCATGACTGCTTCACCGTTGCGGTAAAGGCCGATCAACGTGCCCCAGACCGGCAATCCGGAGATGAAGGCGCGTGTGCCGTCGATCGGATCGATGACCCAGACATATTCGCGGTCGAGCCCGACATTGCCGTGCTCTTCGCCGAGGATGCCGTGATCGGGGAAGTGTTCTTCGATCAGTGCCCGGATCGCCGCTTCCGACGACTGGTCGGCTTCGGTCACCGGGTCAAAACCACCTTCAAGCTTGTTGACGACGCTCGTGCCGATACGAAATCGCGGCAGGGTCTCCGCCTTGGCGGCTTCGGCAAGGCGATCGAAGAAGGCGCGGTCGGGCAGCATGGCTCTCTCTCAGGGAAGATGGCGGAAGGTGCATTCTGAATAGACGAAAATTTCGGAAAGGCAAACGGCCAGCCTCACCGCCGTCTCGCGCGTCGCGTCTCCCGTCCGGCGGGCAAGCCCCGCAAGCCTGCCCCGTGTTTTGGTCCGATCCGCCGCCAATCTGCAGTTTCGCGCCGTTAAATCGTTTCAAGCACCGCTTGCGAGTGAAATTCTTTTGATGCGACGCAAAAGTTTTCAACGTCTCAACTTGACATTTGTGCAGTGCAATATTATGGTTTTCGTACAGTCACCTGTGACTGTAAATACCCTCCTTGGGTGTTTCCTCCCTAGACTTGACCGCGCCACCGGCGCGGTTTTTTTTGAAGCTCCCCGACAGAAGAATACGGACGCGCCAAGCGCCTTCCCGCGGCGAAAGATCAGGCGCGCAACGGCGTCATCGCACTCGGTTGGTTGCGATCCGTGGTTGGCCAAGGATTTGCGGGCAGAAGCTATTCAGCCGCCAGCGGCAGATCAGAGCCGTAGTCCTCGACATGACGGGCAAGCGACGCGATGAAGGTCGTGAGATCTGCGACCAGCGCGCCAAAGCCAGGCTTGCGCACCAATGTCGCTTCATCGACGTAAAGCGACCGGTTGATCTCGATCTGAAGCGCGTGCAGCCCGCGCGTCGGCCGGCCGTAATGTTCGGTAATGAAACCGCCGGCATAGGGCTTGTTGCGCACCACGCTGTAGCCGAGCTGCTGCAGCAAATCGACCGCGGCCCGCGAAAGCTCGCCCGCGGCACTGGTCCCATAGCGATCGCCGATAATGAAGTCCGGACGCTGGGCGCTGCCAGGCAAATGCACATTGCCTGGCATCGAATGGCAATCGATCAGCACCGAGAGACCGAACTGGACGTGGGTTCGGGCGATCAGCTTGCGCAAGGTGGCATGGTACGGCTTGTAGATCGCCTCGATGCGCGCAAGCGCGTCCTCGACCGGGAAACGTCCGCGATAGATTTCCATGTTCTCGGCCACAAGCCGGGGGATCGTGCCGAGCCCGCCGGCAACGCGCATCGAACTGATGTTGGCGTGTGGTGGCAGCGGCCCGTCGAACATGCGCGGGTCGAGTTCGTACGGCTCGCGGTTGACGTCGAGGAAGGCGCGGGGGAAATGCGCCAAAAGCATCGGCGCGCCGAGGAACGTCGCATTCTGGAACAGCTCGTCGACATAGTGGTCTTCCGACCGACGTATGGAAAGCGCATCAAGGCGCGACTGGTCGAGAAAACTCTGGGGATAGGACCGGCCGCTATGCGGCGAATTGAACACAAAGGGAATGCGCTGGATCGGAGGTTCCAGGACCTCAAACAGTTCCCTCTCCGCAATTTCCCCCATCTGAACCCTTTTTTACCATATGCTGTACTTGCAATTGTCATCATGTTGCCAGTTGGCCCGCTCTGTGTCCATAGTGGCCAATCACAGCATCCTGGGGAATTGACGCCCCGCGTTCACGAGATATTTACCGCGTTGCGGTTTGGATAAATCGCCGCAATCTGCGCGCAATGAACTGAATAAAGAGAAGCACGGCCGAATTCATGACTGCGAAAATCCTTCTTGCCGAAGACGACAACGACATGCGCCGGTTCCTGGTCAAGGCGCTCGAAAAGGCCGGCTACAAGGTCATGTCCTATGACAACGGAGCCAGCGCCTACGACCGGCTTCGCGAAGAGCCGTTCTCGCTTCTCCTGACCGATATCGTCATGCCGGAGATGGACGGCATCGAGCTTGCCCGCCGGGCGACCGAGCTCGACCCGGACCTTAAAGTCATGTTCATCACCGGCTTTGCCGCCGTGGCGCTGAACCCCGACAGCAAGGCGCCCAAGGATGCCAAGGTGCTGTCCAAGCCCTTCCATCTCCGTGACCTCGTCGACGAGGTCAACAAGATGCTGACTGCCGCCTGATCACGACAGTTTTCCACAGGCGCGGCCTCTCGCGACTGTACTGATTACGACTTCGAGCCGACCGCCGCGATCCACAAGGATCTCCGGCGGTCTTTTCGTTTCAATACCTTAGCGGAAACCCAGGAAATCCGGGGCTTTGCCGATGGCTCATCCACGCTGTTCCAATCGCGAAAACCACCACCTTAAAATTTCTGTCAAAAAACCTTCGGAAACCCTATTGACGCGACAACGGCTTTTGTGGTCTATGCGCCTCATCGGATGGGCGTGTAGCTCAGCGGGAGAGCACTACGTTGACATCGTAGGGGTCACAAGTTCGATCCTTGTCACGCCCACCATTCGAATTCAAAAGGCCTTTCGAGAAATCGAAAGGCCTTTTTTCGTACTTGGGATCTGTTGACCTTCCCGACCGCGGAGCGCGCCGCAAATCCTTCGCACAAACCGCTACCACATATGCTTAGGACTTAGGTCCGACGTGAGCTGGCAAAGGTCCGGGGCACGTTGCCGAATCTGCGGCGAGATGCATTGATACGGTCAGCGCCCGGGAGCACAGCCCGCCACCAGGGCGCACCGGTCCCAGGGCGGCGCCCCGAAGCCCCAAAACCGCAGCTCTGGGACCCCGCCCTTTCCTCGCCTTTTCGCAATCCATCGACCGCCACTGTCAAAGGGCCTCCTGGGCACGAGGGCTGGCGTCTCTACCGATAATAATTGTGGTTTGCGTCATGGAAGCCGCGCCTGCCCACCCTAACTTTCCCTGTGCTATCGCCTTGCCACCTACCGGAGTTGATCAGGCACGAAGGAAGTTCGCCGAACAGACGGCGCACACCATGCCGCGCATGAGTGACCGGAGGCGGCTGCGATGTCGAACCGACCACCTCTCCATCCAAGCGAAAGGAACGGAGCATGCCTGCCGTCAAGAACATCGTGCTCGTACACGGCGCCTGGGGCGACGCCTCCCATTGGCGTCATGTGATCCCGCCACTGCATTCGAAAGGGTATAGGATTGCCGCGGTACAGAACCCGCTGACATCGCTTGCCGACGACGTCGAGCGCACGCGCAAGCTGGCGGAATCACTTGATGGCCCGACGCTGCTCGTCGGCCACTCCTATGGCGGCGCGGTCATCAGCGGCGCCGGTCATGCGGCCAACGTCGTCGGCCTCGTCTATGTCGCTGCCTTCGCGCCGGATGAAGGCGACAGCCTCGGCAGCATTTTCGCGCGGCGCGAACCGCCTTCGGGTGCCGTCAGCATTCGTCCGGACAAGGATGGCTTCCTCTGGCTTGATCAGGCTTCCTTCCGCCAGAGCTTCGGCCAGGACCTGAGCGAGACGGACGCCCTGGTGATGGCCGTAGCGCAAAAGCCGATCGCCGGGCGCTGCTTTGAAGACAAGGCCGGACCGCCTGCGTGGAAGACAAAGCCGAGCTGGTATCAGGTATCGAGCCAAGACCACATGATTCCGCCGGAGACCGAGCAATGGATGGCAGAGCGCATCAAGGCGAAGAAGATCGTCACGCTTGACGCCAGCCACGCTTCGCTCGCCTCGCATGCCAAGGAGATCGTTGCGCTGATTGACGAGGCAATCGCGTCGCTTGGTTAGAGCGGCCCGTTCATAGAATTGCGCGCAAGACGCTCTGGACTCCGCTTCCAGAGCGTCTTTCCGCCTCAGCTGATAACAAGTGAGGCCGGATGCTTTGGCTTTTGCGCCGGCAGAACGCGGCGGCGACGCCCCGCTCACAAGCACACGTTCGACATGGCCTGCGGGGCATCAGTCAAGGCTTCCGGTCGCGACTGATGCCCCTTTGCGATCACGAATGGGCGCGACGTCGCCGCTGCGGCAAGGCGTTGGTTGCGTGCGAAAACGTATCAAGATCGATGGCGGCCCCTTCCGGCGCGCGGCAAACCTCTTCCGGATGCCGGTCGCTTGCCTCGACGGCAAAGTGGATGGCCGCCGTCTCATTGGTGAAGAGGCCACCGACCACACCCTTGCGGTCGGAGACGACCCACCAGCCATGCCGGTCGCGGCCAACGACGAAACGTGCACGTGCAAGAAAACCACGACGGATCTGCTGCGTACTGCCCATGATAAAATGGTTCCTGTTGAAAATGAGGTTGAGCTCAGCCGGCGATCCAGGGAATGGCGGCCTGGATGCCGTAGGCAAGGCAAAGCACGATACCGAGCCGGATGCCGATACCGAGGAAGGCGTCGCGAACCGCGGTGTCGTTGCCGCGATGGCGCTCGGTGCTTTCAGCCGGTTTGGCGCGCCGACGCAGTTCAGCCTGGGCGGCGAGGTGAGGAAGGCGTGACATCATCTGTCTCCTGTGCGGGGGGGGCTGGGATGGAAAGCGGTCGCAACGGTCCGAGCTCGGCACGCGGCGCGACAGCGGGGTTTCGGTTGTTTTTGGCGTTGACGGCAGCGTCAGCCGGCGAGCGCGATGCGGACGCTGCGACCGATGTGCGTGGCCGGAATATCCGTCAGCGGCTCAAGCGCTGCCCGGATCTCTGCAGCGGTTTCGGGCGCGATCGGGGTAAGCGGCAGCCGCATTTCAGGGCTGAGCGCCCGCACCAGATGCAGCGCGTACTTGATCGGCCCCGGATTGGTCTCCCGCTCGAGCGCTGCAAGCAGTGGCCGCAGCCGTTCATGGATGGCGATCGCCGAAGCAACGTTGCCCGTCGCGATCGCCTGATGCATGGCCACCATCAGCCGAGGGACCACGTTGGACGCCACCGATATGGTGCCGTGGCCACCGCAAAGGTTGAACGGCAGGGCCGTCTGATCGTGGCCGGAGAGTTGGCAGAGCCGGCTCTTCACGGCCGTAGACGATGTGAGGAAACGGCCGAGATCACCAGTCGCGTCCTTGATGCCGACGATGCCAGGGAGCGCGGCCAGCCGCTCGATCGTCCGTGCCGCGAGATCAACACCGGTGCGGGACGGCACGTTGTAGATGATGATGGGCAGGTCGACGGCGCTGGTGACGGCCTCAAAGTGGCGAAAGAGGCCTTCCTGGGAGGGTTTGCTGTAATAGGGCGCGACGACAAGTGCCGCATCGGCGCCGAGCGCCCTGGCTTCCTGCGTCAGTGCGATCGTCGTCTCGGTGCTGTTGGTACCGGTTCCGGCAAGGATAGGGATCCGGCCCTCGGCAACCTCGACGCAACGCTCGATCACCATGGCCCGCTCGGCGCGCGACAGCGTTGGCGCTTCGCCGGTCGTGCCGCAGGCAACGATGCCGGAGATACCATGGCGGATCTGCCACTCGACCAGCGACATCAGTCCGACGATATCGACCTTGCCGTCACGAAACGGCGTGACGAGCGCAGTGATCGCCCCTTCGAGGCGCAGCGAATGCATGTTCATGGATATGTCCTTCAGATCGGAAAGTGGCCGCGACCGGTGGCTCCGATTGCGAGCCGATGACCGCGGCAGGAGCGCAGGAAGGCGCCAAGGATCGCAGCCGCCAGGTCGGCGTGCCGCGCTTTGAATGTGACCCGGCCGGCGCCCGGCGGCTGATAGCGCAGCGCGCAGGTCCAAAGTCCCAATTCATGGTTGAGCGTGCGCAGGCAGAGTTTCGCCTCGGTCGACGACGTCAGATGAATGGCGGCATCGACGAGCGCGTCCGCCGCCATCAATTCGCGGAACCGTCGCGACGGAAACGCGCCGGGCGCAAGGCCGGGCAATTCACGGACGAGCCGCACGGCTTCCCAGACATGATGTTCGCGCAGGCGGCGGACCGCAGACAGTCGCAGAAGCAGTGCATCCAGCCCGTCGGCAACCATTTCGCCGCCACCGGATCGTTCGCACAGCTCCTTATCGGATGGACCGCTCGAAACAGGGCGAAGGAAACTGAAATCGTGAAGAGACATGACACGCATCCGTATTCGATGCGGAAGAAGCTAATGCCGCTTGGCGTCCGGTTTCGATTCCGACTTCAGGTGCTGCGCATAAGATTTCCGTAAAGGTCCCGCTTTGCCGCTGTGCAAGGCTCGGGCGCGCCGCTAGACTTGGCACGTGAAGAGACGGAAACCCGGCAAAGCGCGGGCGCGCAGGCGTCGAAATAATCTGACGCAAAAGATGACGCGCACGCAATTTTGCGCTAGGTAGCCCCTTCGGTGGCGATCCGGATCGCCATATCCGCGCAATACCCCTGTCCGTGAAGGAACATGCCATGCCTGCCTATCGCTCACGTACCACCACCCACGGCCGCAACATGGCCGGTGCCCGCGGCCTCTGGCGCGCGACAGGCATGAAGGACAGCGATTTTGGCAAGCCGATTATCGCCGTGGTGAACTCGTTCACCCAGTTCGTGCCAGGCCACGTTCACCTCAAGGATCTCGGCCAGCTTGTGGCCCGCGAGATCGAGGCGGCCGGCGGGGTCGCCAAGGAATTCAACACCATCGCCGTCGACGACGGTATCGCCATGGGCCATGACGGCATGCTCTATTCGCTGCCGTCGCGCGAGATCATCGCCGACAGTGTCGAATACATGGTCAACGCCCATTGCGCCGACGCCATGGTCTGCATCTCCAACTGCGACAAGATCACCCCCGGCATGCTGATGGCGGCACTGCGCCTCAACATTCCCGCGGTCTTCGTCTCCGGCGGCCCGATGGAAGCCGGCAAGGTCGTGCTGCACGGCAAGACGCATGCGCTCGACCTGGTCGACGCCATGGTCGCTGCCGCCGACGACAATGTCTCGGATGAGGACGTCAAGATCATCGAGCGCTCCGCCTGCCCGACCTGCGGCTCCTGCTCCGGCATGTTCACCGCCAACTCGATGAACTGTCTGACCGAGGCGCTCGGCCTGTCGCTGCCAGGCAACGGCTCGACGCTTGCCACCCATGCCGATCGCAAGCGCCTGTTCGTCGAAGCCGGCCATCTGGTCGTCGACATAGCCCGCCGCTACTATGAACAGGAAGACGAAAGCGTTCTGCCGCGCAGCGTCGCCTCCAAGAAGGCTTTCGAAAACGCCATGGCGCTCGATATCGCCATGGGCGGCTCGACCAACACGGTTCTGCACATTCTCGCCGCCGCCCATGAGGGCGAGGTCGATTTCACCATGGCCGATATCGACCGGCTGTCGCGCAAGGTGCCGTGCCTTTCGAAGGTGGCGCCCGCCAAGAGCGACGTGCACATGGAAGACGTGCACCGCGCCGGCGGCATCATGTCGATCCTCGGCGAGCTCGAAAAGGGCGGCCTCATCAACCGCGACTGCCCGACAGTTCATAGTGCCACGATCGGCGACGCCATCGACCGCTGGGACATCACCCGCACGTCGAGCGAAACCGTTCGCACCTTCTTCCGTGCCGCCCCGGGCGGCATTCCGACCCAGGTGGCCTTCAGCCAGGAAGCGCGTTGGGACGAACTCGACACCGACCGTGAAAAGGGCGTCATCCGTTCGGTCGAACACCCCTTCTCCAAGGACGGCGGCCTCGCCGTGCTCAAGGGCAACATCGCGCTTGACGGCTGCATCGTGAAGACCGCCGGCGTCGATGAAAGCATCCTGAAGTTCTCCGGTCCGGCCCGCGTGTTCGAGAGCCAGGACGCTTCGGTCAAGGCGATCCTCGGCAACGAGATCAAGGCCGGCGACGTCGTCGTCATCCGCTATGAAGGCCCGAAGGGCGGCCCGGGCATGCAGGAAATGCTCTATCCGACGAGCTATCTGAAGTCGAAGGGCCTCGGCAAGGCCTGCGCGCTGATCACCGACGGTCGCTTCTCCGGCGGCACGTCGGGCCTTTCGATTGGCCACGTTTCACCCGAAGCGGCCAACGGCGGCACGATCGGCCTGGTGCGCGAAGGCGACATGATCGACATCGACATCCCGAACCGCACGATCAGCCTGCGCGTCGACGAGGCGGAACTTGACCGCCGCCGCACGGAGCAGGATGCAAAGGGCTGGAAGCCGACCGAGATCCGCAAGCGCAAGGTGACGACGGCGCTGAAGGCCTATGCCGCCTTCGCAACGTCGGCCGACCGCGGCGCGGTACGCGACCTCGGCGAGCTTTAGAGCAATTCCAGGAAAAGTGTAGAGCGGTTTTACGTCCAGAATTGCTAGATATCAGAGAGTGAAATCATTTCACTGTTTCGACGAAACAATGAAATGATCCAAACTTCGGTGCAGACAACAAGAAAAGGCTCCCGCATGTCGGGAGCCTTTTTCGTTGCTCGTCTTCCGCCCGCAATCTGCGTATCGCTTTGCCGGACGGAACCCATCTGTTATTTTAGGTCAATCTAAAATCAAACAGGTGGATCATGGCCAACGAGTCCGAACTGCTCGGCACCTGGAAAATGCTCTCCTGGACACGGGAGGTCGTCGCCACTGGTCAGGTGAGCGACGCCATGGGACCCAATCCCATCGGTTATCTCTCGTATTTTCCGGATGGTCGCATGAGCGCCGTGGTCGTGAAGCGCGAGCGGCCCCAACTCAAGGGACTCGTGCCGTCGCACGATGAAAAGGCGGCGCTGTTTGATTCCATGCTCGCCTATTCCGGTTCCTACACGCTGGAAGACGGCCGGATCATCCACCATGTCGACGCAAGCTGGAACCCCGCCTGGGGCGTATCCGACCTGATCCGGCCCTTTGTGGTGGAAGGGGACAGGCTGGTGATCTACGGCGCGCCGGGCATGGACCCGGCGACCGGCGAGGAAGTCATCTACCACCTCGAATTTCGCAAGATGTGACGGGCATTCACATGCCTGATATCAGAGATGGCGGGTTTCGGCCGGCGCGTGGAACCAGTTGTTGTTGCGACCGTCCATGTATTGCACCGGCGCTTCGGCCAGAACAGCCGGGTCGAGATCGTCGAGGCAGGCGACGTTGACGGAGTAGTAGGCACCGCCGATTTCCTCGATGTAGCCGTGACCGAAGGCAGCAACGCCGCATGTCTTGCAGAATCGGTGATGCACGCTGTTGCTGTTGAACTGGTAGTCGGCGATACCGGCCTCGTCGCACTGAAGACGAAAATCCTCGGGCTTGACGATCGCGCCCCAATAGCGCCGCTTCCAGCAGATCGAGCAGTTGCACTTTCCGGTGCCGGCATCGAGGTCGATATCAGCCTCGTAGCGGATGTTTCCGCAATGGCAGCTTCCCTTGTAGGTCAGTTTCATCACCATCATTCCCTGTGCTTGGGTCGCCACCAGTGTGACAACATATTGTCATAATCGCTTTTTGCATAATGACAATATGTTGTCAATAGCGGGCGCAGGCTTGCGACAACTCCGCAAGAATGACAACATACTGTCATTCGCAGTTGCCAACAGAAGCCGACACAGCCGCATGGACGATCCCGAACGCACCCCCGCCGGCGACGCTTTCGCCGAATTTGCCATCTCGGTTCTCCGTCTGGCCGGCCCGCTGACCGTGGCGGGCGACGCGCTTTCGAAACCATCCGGCCAGACGAGCGCCCGCTGGCAGGTGCTCGCCGCGGCCAATCACGGACCCATGTCCGTTGCCGACGCGGCGCGCGCGCTGGGCCTGGCCCGGCAGGGCGTACAGCGCATCGCAGACCTTTTGGCGGAGGAAGGGCTGATTGGCTATGAGGACAACCCGGTTCACCAGCGCGCCAAGCTGATGGTGCTGACTGGGCAAGGCAGCCGCATCCTCCACGATATCAAGCAGCGACAGGCCGTCTGGGCGGACAGTTTTGGAGAAGAGCTTGGAGAAGAGCGGCTGCGTCAGGCCTCGGCGTTGATCGCCGAAGCGATTGCCATCCTGAAGCCGACCGCCAGGGCTTCAGGCGAAACGTGACCTGCAGACGGAGCGCACGACCGTCACCCCCGGCCAAGGGTCAGGAGATCGGAGCGCAGTCGCCCGGCTCCTCCGTCAAGCATCGGATCTAGGGTCGCATGCAGCGCCTTCCAGGTTGGGATGGAGCGCGAAAGCAACGCTTCTCCTTCCGCAGTGAGCTGCAACCGCCTGGATCGTCGGTCATCGGGATCCGGGAAACTCTGGACCAGCCCACGCCGCTCCAAAGGCTTCAGAGCCGCCGTCAGTGTTGTCCGGTCCATGGCGAGCAACGAGGCAACCGAGCCCATGTTCGGAGCCGCCGGTCGGTTGAGCGACATCAGTAGGGAAAATTGTCCGTTGGTGATGTCGAAGGGCCGCAGCGCCTCGTCGAACCGACGGGCCATGGCGCGCGCGGCGCGCTGCACATGCAGGCAGAGACAGGTATCCCGCACATGCAGGGTCGTCTCGAACGGAACGGGGGGCTGCTTTGACATGGCCCATTAATGTTGATATCAACATAAATAGTCAAGTGCGGCGTTTGAAGGAGGAGCGGGCATGAGACACGAGCATGCAGTCGTATCGCCGGAGGCGTGGTTGAGGGCGCGCAAAGCTCTACTTGCGCTGGAGAAGGAACACACCCACCTGCGCGACAAGGTCAATGCCGCCCGCTTGGCATTGCCCTGGGTGAAAATGGAAAAGACCTACGTCTTCGACACGCCGACCGGCCGCAAGACACTGGCCGAACTATTCGACGGGCGCAGCCAGCTTGTCGTCTATCACTTCATGTTCGGCCCCTCCTGGGAGGCCGGATGCCCAAGCTGTTCCTTCCTGGTTGATCATTTCTCGGGCATGCTGCCGCATCTCAACCATCATGACGTGACCTTGATTGCCGCAGCGAACGCACCGCTTGCCAAGATCGAGGCCTACAAGAAGCGCATGAACTGGGACTTCCCCTGGGTTTCCGCCGCAGGCAACGGTTTCAACCATGATTTCCATGTGGCTTTCTCGCCGGAAGAACTCTCAAGCGGCGCGGTCTCCTACAATTTCACCGAGATCGCCAGCGCCAACGCGCATGAGGAACTGCCGGGACTGAGCGCCTTTCAGAAGGGCGAGGACGGCGCGCTTTATCACACCTATTCGACCTATGCCCGCGGGCTGGAGGAACTGGCCGGCACACTGATGCTGCTCGACCGGGCACCGAAAGGCCGCAACGAAGAGACAGCCATGAGCTTCGTGCGACGCCACGACGAATACGGGCGGCCGCGAAAGGCGGGCTAAGCCGATGCAGGCGGAACATTTCGCCCGTAGCGGCGTTTGACGAACACCCGTTTGCCGGGCCGAGAACCTGTGCCCGCACGCAACTGACATAAGAACCAAGAGCCGCACCAAAAATAAGGATGTGCCGTGAGCGTCGAACCGGAAGAAGCGCATCGCTGGCTCGAGCAAATGCTAGGCGACTGGCACGTTCGCACGCTTGGCGCAGATGGTGAGTCCGACGGCAGCGGCCCCTGGACGGAGCATGTCCGTTCGCTCCACGGTCTCTGGATCGTATGCGAGGGACAGGGAACGATGCCTGGCGGCGGCTTCGGCCAGACATTGATGACACTTGGCTTCAATCCCGAGACGAAACGCTATGTCGGGACCTGGGTCGGGTCCATGATGACCCACATGTGGATCTATGACGGCGAACTGGACGCAAATGGCATGTCTCTGTCGCTCCATTGTGACGGTCCGGATTTCGAGAACCCGGGCCAGACAGCGCGTTACCGTGACGTCATCACGCTCGTTGACCATTCCCGCCGCCTGCTGACCGCCCAGGTTCAGGCACCAGACGGAAGCTGGCGCACGATGATGACCGCGCAGTACAGCCGCAGCGACTGAAGGCGACATAAGGAAAAGCATGGCCGCTTTTCCGCCCCGTCCCGCGCGCGGATTCGAAGAGATCTTCGGGCACGGGAACAGGAGACGAGGCGCCGGGCACGCCGGATCGAAACCACCTGCAAACTGGAGGAAGGCAATGGCAGATCACGGTAAATTCGTTTGGTACGAACTGATGACGACCGACATGGCAGCCGCTGAGACCTTCTACAGGGACGTTGTCGGCTGGGATGCTCGCGATTCCGGCATGACCGGCATCAGCTACACGCTGTTTAATGTCGGTGACATGCCGGTGGCGGGCCTGATGGCCATGCCCGAAGGCGCGCTCGACATGAAGGTGCCGCCTGCCTGGCTCGGCTATATCGGCGTCGACGACGTCGATGCGGCGGCTGCCAAGATCGCGGCCAAGGGGGGCAAGGTTCATCGCGCCCCGGACGACATTCCGGGCATCGGACGCTTTGCTGTCGTGACCGACCCGCACGGCGCCGTGTTCTCCATCTTCAGGGGGATCGGCGATCCACCTCCTGTCACCGATCCGATGACGCCGGGTCTTGTCGGCTGGCACGAACTGGCCGCGGGTGATCTCGACACGGCCTTTCCCTTCTACGCCGAGCTCTTCGGCTGGACGAAGGACCAGGCCATGGACATGGGCGAGATGGGCATCTACCAGATCTTCGCCCAGGGCGGCGCTCCGATCGGCGGTATGATGACCAAGCCGAAAGAGGTTCCCGGGCCATACTGGCTCTACTACATCAACGTGTCGGGTCTCGACGCTTCCATTGAACGCATCAAGGCTGGCGGCGGCAAGATCGTGCTTGAGCCGATGGAAGTGCCCGGAGGGGCCTGGATCGTTCAGGCGCTCGACCCACAAGGCGCGCTCTTCGCACTGGTCGGGCCCAGGCGCTAGAGCAATTCCAGGAATTGTGTAGAACGGTTTTCCGTACGGAATGGCGTAATATCAGAGAGTTAGATCATTTCACTGTTTCGACGAAACAATGAAATGATCTCGTTGCAACGTCTTCGGCGCTCAGGCCGAGATTGTCGCAACAGTGTTTCCGAAGTAAAAAAGGATCAATACAAAGATGAGGTCCGCTTTCGGAAAGAAAGCGGACCTCATCCGTTGTCTCTGGAAGACCGAGTAACCAGCACCGATCCCGAGATCGCCAATGCTGCCCTGCGTCTGGCGCATCCCTCGGTTGCGGTTTAGCCCCTAGTATTTCAGGGTATTTCAAGGTTATTTAACACCTTATACGTTAACAGGCGTGGCAGGCACACTGATTTCGGATGGGTTTCTTGTCGCTTGGCAAGAATTTGTCGCGACAGCCGAGCGACGAGCGGCGACATGAGTGGAGCAACTTCGCATCGATGAGCAACAATGGCGGCAGCTTTGCGTCCCCTGCGGCGGGCGTTGCGGAAGTGCGCACGGCCAAGGTGCTGCGCCGCAAGCTTCAATGGCTCGTCGCGATCGTCGTCGCCTGCACGGGCGTTCTTGCCACCGAGATCATCGCGGCCTCCTACAGCGATTTCGTGATCGCCCGGCGCAACCTGACCGAGGTCATGGCTTTTTGTCGGGTCCTGGACGCGGCCAACTATCTTTCGGCCGAACGTGGTCCGTCGAATGGCATGCTCGGCATCGGGGTTGCGCCCGGATCACCGGTTGAAGCCCGTCTCGCCGAATTCCGTGCCCGCAGCGACGCGGCACTCGCACAACTCACCGCCGACATCGACAATGCCAGCCGCTCCGAACCGGCCGGCGCCCTTTCGCCGATCCTCTCCGAGGTCCAGCGTCGCCTGACGCTTGCGCGCGCAGAAGTCGACCGCATTGCCGCGCTGCCCCCGGAAAAGCGCGACCTTACCGAAATCCAGGCGACGATCGAGGCGATGTTCGGTGTCATCGATGCGCTTCGCCCGGCGATCGACTGGAACATTCAGCGCCTCACCAACACAGACCCGAACCTGGCCGGTATTGCGCTTGCGGCCCAGATGCTCGCCAACCTGCGCGAGGACGGCGGCCGCCTCGGTTCGCAGATCATGGCACCGGTCGCAGTCGGCAAGCCGCTCGGAGCCAAGAACCTGGCTGACAGCGAGCGCACGCGCGGCAGGTTGCAGGAGATCTGGTCGATCGTCGGCAAACCGGGCGCCCTTCCCGGCCTCAGCCAGAAAAACATAGGCGACCTTGCGAAAATCGATCGCGAATTCTTCGCAGAAGGCCTTGCGATCATCGACGGCGTCATCGCCGTAGGCAAGCATTCGGGCGCCTACCCGATGACCGCCGAGCAGCTCACCGACCGCTTTGTCCCGAAAATGAAGCCGCTCGAGGACCTGCGCCGCGCCTTCATGGATTCGACCGTCGAGCGGCTTTCGGCCAACAAGACGCGGGCGTCGGTCAAGCTTGCAATTGCCAGCCTTGCAACCTTCTCGCTGTTCCTCGTGCTGCTCATCCTGATGCGCCGCGCCCGCTCGCTGGTGTTCGAGCCGTTGCTGCTCGCCCGACACAGCATCATCGAGCTTGCCAACGACCGGCCCATCGCCCGCCTTCAGGGCAAGGGTGGCGAAGGCGAGATGGGTCGTCTGTTCGACGCGATCGACGTGCTGCGCCAAAGGCTCGACGAGCGCACGCTGCTGATGCAGCATCTTGAGCGCCAGGCCGAAACGGACGAGTTGACCGGCCTGCTCAATCGCCGTGCTCTGGAGCTCATCGGTAGTGCCGAACACAAGAACGGCGGCGATCAGGAGGCCTGCCTGATCCTGATGGATATCGACCGCTTCAAGCAGATCAACGACACCTACGGCCACCTGGTCGGCGATATCGTGCTGAAGGAAACCGCCCGCATCATTCGCAATTCGGTGCGCAGCTCGGACCTTGTCGCGCGTTTCGGCGGCGAAGAATTTGCCGTCATTACCCCCGGCGACAGCATCGAGTCCGCCCTTGCCCTCGCAGAGAGAATAAGGGCCAATCTGGCGCGCGAGCCGATCGTCGTTTCGGAAGGCCAGGCACTGACCGTGACGGCCAGCTTCGGCGTGGCTGAGGGACGAAGCGCCAATGGCGGTTGGAAACGCCTGATCGCACGCGCCGACACCGAACTTTACCGCGCCAAATCCGAGGGTCGCAACCGCGTCTGCGGCCACCCGGCGGGCTTGTCGATCGCCCACCTCACGACGGCGAAATCCGCGCGCGCGTAGCGAGAAAATCGAGCACGACCCGCACGCGCGCCGGCAGCGCGCCACCCGGACCGTGAAACACGGCATGGAAGGCCTCGGTGTCGCCAGGGTTCAGGTGTTCGGCAACCGGCAGCAGGCGGCCGAAACGGATATCCTCGCTGATCGTGAATGTCGGAAGCCGGGCGAGCCCGACACCGGCAAGCGCCAGCTGGCGCAAGCCCTCGCCATCGCTCACCCGCACCCGTTCCGTCGGCGCCAGCGTCATCGGCGCGCCGTCCAAGAGGATCGGCCAGCCGTCGACGGCCCGGGCGTAGCTGTGGCTCAGCCTGTTCAGAATCTCGAGCGCCTGAAGGTCCTTGGGCATGCCGAAACGGTCGAGATAGGCCGGCGCGCCGACGATCGTCTTCGATGTCGTGCCGAGCTTGCGGGCAATCAGGCTCGAGCTCTTGAGCGGCCCGGCACGCACGGCGATGTCTGCACGCTCCGCCATCAGATCGACAACCGTATCGGTTTGCAGAATGTCGAGCGAAACCGACGGAAATGCCGAGAGAAATTCCGGCAGCACCGGCATCAGGACATGCGCGGCATAGGAAGCGCTGACATTGAGGCGCACGCGGCCTTCGGGCGTTTCGCCGGCGCCGGCCGCACGTTCTGCCTCGTCGATGTCGGCGAGGATCCGCACAGCCCGCTCATAGAACGCGCAGCCTTCCGCCGTCAGTTGCAGCCGCCGCGTCGAGCGGTTGACCAGACGCACGCCAAGCCGCTCCTCCAGCCGCTGGACGAGTTTGCTGACCGCCGACGGCGTCATGCATGAAACCCGGGCCGCTGCCGAAAAGCCACCAAGCTCCACCACCTTGGCGAAAACCGCCATTTCGCCCGAACGATTGACCGGAAAACGCGACATGTGACTTCAACTCACAAATGATGTTCCTTCATCGGGTCTACATCGCAAATGGTTGCGACACCACCTCCTCGTCAAGGCGAGCGGATGAGATCCGTCGCCCAAACCCAGCGAGGAGCTTGAACGATGGAATACAGACGGCTTGGATCATCTGGACTGAAGGTGCCGGCCTTGAGCTTCGGCGCAGGAACCTTCGGCGGCAAGGGGCCGCTCTTCAGCGCCTGGGGCAACAGCGGCGAGGCGGAGGCGCGGCGGCTGATCGACATATCGCTGGAGGCCGGCGTCAATCTCTTCGACACGGCCGACGTCTATTCGGACGGCGCTTCCGAGAGCGTGCTTGGTGCTGCGATCAAAGGGCGGCGCGATCAGGTGCTGATCTCGACCAAGATCGCATTGCCGATGGGCGATGGGCCGAACGATGCCGGTACGTCACGCGCGCGCCTCATCAAGGGGGTCGACGACGCGCTCAGGCGTCTCGGCACCGACTATATCGATCTCCTGCAATTGCATGCGTTTGACGCCGGCACGCCCGTCGAGGAAAGTCTTGCGACCCTCGACAGTCTCGTTGCCGCCGGAAAACTCCGGTATATCGGCGCGTCCAACTTTGCCGGCTGGCAATTGATGAAGTCGCTTGCGGCCTCGGAAAAACACGGCCTCGTGCGCCACGTTGCCCATCAGGTCTACTATTCGCTGGTCGGTCGCGACTACGAGTGGGAGCTGATGCCGCTCGGCGCCGACCAGGGCGTCGGCGCTCTGGTCTGGAGCCCGCTCGGCTGGGGGCGTTTGACCGGCAAGATCCGCCGCGGCCAGCCCTGGCCGGAAGGCAGCCGCCTGCACGACACGGCCGCTTTCGGCCCACCGGTCGATGATGAAAAACTCTACGACGTCGTCGACGTGCTCGACCAATTGGCTGAAGAGACCGGCAAGACCATCCCGCAGATCGCCATCAACTGGCTCCTGCAGCGCCCGACGGTTTCGAGCGTGATCATCGGCGCCCGCAACGAGGAGCAGCTTCGCCAGAACCTCGGCGCCGTCGGCTGGTCGCTCTCTTCTGAACAGATCGCCCGGCTGGACGAGGCAAGCCGGACGACCCCTGCCTACCCCTACTTCCCCTATTATCGCCAGGAAGGCTTCGCCCGCATCAATCCGCCGATCGTCTGACCGATAGCGGAGCACCTTTCGCACGCCTGACCGGGCGTGCGAAAGCGTTGCCGCGGCTTGATTTTCCCGCCGCGCATTCGCGCTTGCATTCTCCCTTCGCATTGCACAAACTTCTCCAAAATGGGGGCGCAAGACCTACCACGAAGGGGACCAAATCCGGCATGTCGATCAAGGCCAGCATTTATCACCTGACCCACTATACCTATGACCGCCCGATCCGGCTGTCGCCGCAGATCATCCGGTTGAAGCCCGCGGCCCATTCCAAGACCAAGGTCATCAGCCACGCGCTGAAGGTTTCGCCCGGCAATCATTTCGTCAACCTGCAGCAGGATCCCTACGGCAACTACCTCGCCCGTTACGTCTTTCCCGATCCGGTCAGCGAACTGAAAATCGAGGTCGATCTGGTCGCCGACATGACGGTCTACAACCCCTTCGACTTCTTCGTCGAAGAAGAGGCTGAGCACTGGCCCTTCGCCTATCCCGAGGACCTCAGCGACGACCTGCAGATCTACATGACGCCCGAACCGGTCGGCCCGGCACTTGCCGCCTTTATGGCGACGGTCGACCGCTCCCACCAGCGCACCGTCGATATGGTCGTCGGCTTGAACGCACGCCTGCAGCAGGAAATAGGCTACGTCATCCGCATGGAGCCGGGTGTGCAGACGCCGGAGGATACGCTGACCTCGACCAGGGGGTCCTGTCGCGATTCCAGCTGGTTGCTCGTGCAGATCCTGCGCAATCTCGGTCTGGCCGCCCGTTTCGTCTCCGGCTACCTCATCCAGCTGACGCCGGATCTGAAGGCGCTCGACGGCCCCTCCGGCACCGACCACGATTTTACCGATCTGCACGCCTGGGCCGAAGTCTATCTGCCCGGCGCAGGCTGGGTTGGCCTCGACCCCACCTCGGGGCTGTTGACCGGCGAAAGCCATATCCCGCTTGCGGCCACCCCGCATTTCCGCAACGCAGCACCCATCTCCGGCGGTTTCTTCGGCGACCCTGAAACGCGAACCGACTTCGCCTTCGACATGAAGGTCGCGCGCGTTGCCGAGCATCCGCGCATCACCAAGCCCTTCTCCGACGAGAGCTGGGAGGCGCTGAACGCGCTTGGCGGCGAGGTCGACCGGGTGCTTCAAGAGAACGATATTCGCCTGACCATGGGCGGCGAGCCGACCTTCGTCTCGATCGACGACTTCGAAGCCGAGGAATGGAACACGGAAGCTGTGGGCCCGACCAAGCGCGAAAAGGCCGACGACCTCATTCGGCGTTTGCGCGAGCGCTTTGCGCCCGGCGGATTCCTGCACTACGGCCAGGGCAAATGGTACCCCGGCGAAAGCCTGCCGCGCTGGACCTTTTCACTCTACTGGCGCAAGGACGGCGTGCCGATCTGGCGGCGGCCGGATCTCATTGCCGAGGAAGCCGGTCGCCATGACGTCACCGAAAAGGACGCCGAACGGCTGCTGAAGGCGATTGCCGGCGAGCTTGATGTCTCAGCCGACATGGTCGTACCCGCCTTTGAGGATCCGGCCGAATGGCTGCTGAAAGAGGCGAACCTCCCGGACAATGTCGATCCCGCCAACTCCAAGCTCAAGGACCCGGAGGAACGCAGCCGCATGGCGCGCGTCTTCGAGCGCGGCCTGACGACGCCGACCGGCTACGTGCTACCGGTCCAGGCCTGGAACGCCCGCGCAACGGGGCGACAATGGATGAGCGAGAAATGGAGCACCCGACGCGGCCGCCTGTTCCTGGTACCTGGCGACAGCCCTGTCGGCTACCGACTGCCGCTCGGCGCGTTGCCCTACATCGCCCCGACCTGGTACCCCTATATCAACCCGCTCGACCCGACCGTGCCGCGCGACGACCTGCCGGATTTCTCCGAGCAGATCAGCCGGCCGCAACACGCGCGCTTCCAGGCGTCGGAGGTTCCCGAAACCCCGCTCCCGACGCCGCGAGACGAGATCGCCGGCCTGGTGCGCACGGCCATCAGCGTCGAGCCGCGCGACGGCCGCCTCTGTGTCTTCATGCCGCCGACGGTCAGCATCGAGGAGTATCTCGACCTGATCGCCTCGGCGGAACGCGCGGCGGCGTCCATTGGCCTGCCCGTGCACATCGAAGGCTACGCGCCGCCGCAGGACGAGCGCATCAATGTCATCCGCGTCGCGCCGGATCCGGGCGTGATCGAGGTCAACATCCATCCGGCCGCCCACTGGCGCGATTGCGTCGACATCACCACGGCGATCTACGAGGAGGCCCGCCAGAGCCGGCTTGGCGCCGACAAGTTCATGATCGACGGGCGCCACACCGGCACCGGCGGCGGCAATCACGTGGTCGTCGGCGGCGCCAATCCCAACGACAGCCCGTTCCTGCGCCGTCCCGATCTTCTGAAAAGCATGGTGCTGCACTGGCAGCGGCATCCCTCGCTCTCCTACCTGTTCTCAGGCCTCTTCATCGGCCCGACATCCCAGGCGCCGCGCATCGACGAGGCCCGGCACGATCAGCTCTACGAGCTTGAGATCGCGCTTTCGCAGGTGCCGATGCCGGGCTCGGCGACGCCGCCGCCCCTGCCCTGGCTCGTCGACCGGCTCTTCCGCAACCTGCTCGTCGACGTCACCGGCAACACGCACCGGGCGGAAATCTGCATCGACAAGCTGTTTTCGCCCGATGGCCCGACCGGCCGCCTCGGCCTCGTCGAATTCCGCGGCTTCGAGATGCCGCCCAACGCCCGCATGTCGCTTGCCCAGCAATTGCTGGTGCGCGCGCTGATCGCCCGCTTCTGGAAACACCCTGTCGATGGCCGCTTCGTGCGCTGGGGCACCACGCTCCACGACCGCTTCATGCTGCCGCATCACGTCTGGCAGGATTTTCTCGAAGTGCTGGCGGATCTGCGCGCCCATGGTTTCGATCTGAAGCCCGAGTGGTTCGAAGCCCAGCTCGAGTTTCGCTTTCCGTTCTGCGGCGAGGTCGAATACGAAGGGGCAAAGCTCGAAATCCGCCAGGCCCTGGAGCCTTGGCACGTAATGGGCGAACAGGGCGCTATCGGCGGCACGGTGCGTTATGTGGATAGCTCCGTCGAGCGCCTGCAGGTGAAGCTCGATACCGCCAATCCCGAGCGCTACACGGTTGCCTGCAACGGTCGAGCAGTGCCGCTGACGCGCACCGGCTCAAACGGTACCACAGTTGGCGGCGTTCGCTACAAGGCCTGGCAACCCGCCTCGGGTCTCCACCCCGTCCTGCCGGTCAACACTCCCCTCACATTCGATATTTATGATACATGGTCGAATCGGGCGATCGGTGGATGCATCTACCACGTCGCCCATCCGGGGGGACGCAACTACGACACGTTTCCGGTCAACGGCAACGAAGCGGAAGCGCGTCGCCTGTCGCGGTTCGAACCTTGGGGTCACACCACAGGCGCATACCCGCTTCGCCCGGAAAGCCCGTCGATGGAATTCCCGATGACGCTTGATCTCAGGCGTCCGCCAGGAGCGTAAATGGCGAAAAAGCAGACAGCGGCCGCAGACCATCGCAGTCCGGACGACGATCCGGTGTTCGGCTACCGCGCCCTTCCCGGCATAGCCGACGAAATGCTCGACCAGGAGGGAAACGTCCGCCCGGTCTGGCAGCGACTGCTTGCGACCCTCGGACGCCTCGATGAGACCGAGCTTGCCAACCGCTTCGCGCGCGCCGATCGCTATCTGCGCGATGCTGGCGTCTTCTACCGGGTCTACGGCGCCAAGGACAGTTCCGAGCGCAGCTGGCCGCTGTCACACATTCCCGTTCTGATCGACGAGAAGGAATGGGCCGCGGTCTCGCAAGGGCTCGTGCAGCGCGCCGAGCTTCTGGAGAAGGTCGTCGCCGATATCTACGGCGACAACCGGCTGGTGCGCGAGGGCCTGCTGCCGCCGGCACTTGTCGCCTCCAATCCGGAGTTTCTGCGACCGCTCGTCGGCGTGAAGCCGGCCGACGGCCACTTCCTGCACTTCATCTCCTTCGAGATCGGCCGCGGCCCCGACGGCAACTGGTGGGTCCTGTCGGACCGCACCGAGGCGCCCTCGGGTGCTGGTTTTGCGCTCGAAAACCGGGTCGCGACCACCCGCGCCTTCTCCAATCTCTACGCCGAGACCCACGTGCATCGGCTGGCGGGCTTTTTTGGAGAATTCCGCGACACGCTGCAAAGCCGCAGGCTGCACCCGGACGATCGCATCGCCGTTTTGTCGCCCGGCATCGCCAACGAGACCTATTTCGAACACGCCTATATCGCCCGCTACCTCGGCTTCATGCTGCTCGAAGGCGAGGACCTGACCGTCGTCGGCGGCCGGGTGATGGTCCGAACCGTCGCCGGTCTCAAGCCCGTGGGCGTGCTCTGGCGACGTCTTGACGCCGCCTTCGCCGATCCGCTGGAACTCAACCAGTCCTCCCATATCGGTACCCCCGGCATCGTCGAGGCGCTGCGCGCCGGCTCCGTTTCGATCGTCAACGCGCTCGGCACCGGCATCGTCGAGACCCGCGCCTTCCTTGCCTTCATCCCAGCGATCTGTCGCCACCTGCTGGGTGAGGAACAGCTGCTGCCCTCGATCGCCACCTGGTGGTGCGGCCAGAGCGCGGAGCGGGAGCAGGTCGCTGCCAATATCGAGCGCATGGTCATCGGTCCGGCCTATGCGACGCGCCCCTTCTTCGACGACAACGGCCAGTCCGTGCTCGGCGCAGCACTCGACGACGGGGCCAAGGCCTCGATCGCCGATTGGCTCGGCGCCGAAGGCGGCACGCTCGTCGGCCAGGAGGTCGTCACGCTTTCGACCACGCCCGCCTGGGTGCGCGGCCGGCTGACGCCCCGCCCCATGAGCCTTCGGGTCTTTGCAGCCCGCACCCGCGACGGCTGGCAGATCATGCCGGGTGGCTTTGCCCGCATCGGTTCGGGCGACGACGTAGCCGCGATCGCGATGCAGGCCGGCGGCACTGCCGCCGACGTCTGGATCGTCAGTGACCGCCCGGTCGAACGCACGACGCTGCTGCCGGCCGAAGAGAGCTTCACCCGCAACATGCCCGGAAGCCTGCCGAGCCGGGCAGCCGACAACCTGTTCTGGCTGGGCCGCTACATCGAACGGGCCGAAGGGGCGCTGCGCATCCTGCGCGCCTGGCATGGCCGCTTCGCCGAAACCGCAAATCCCGACCTGCCGCTGCTGAAGGATGTCAGCGACTATCTCGCAGCACTTGACATCGACACGCGCCAGCCGGTGCCCGACAGCCTGCTTGCCAATATTTCCAGCGCTCTTTTCAGCGCCGGCAACATTCGCGACCGGTTCTCGCCCGACGGCTGGCTGGCGCTGAACGACCTGTCGCAGACGGCGCGCAAGTTCCATGCGACGGTTCAGGCCGGCGACGATGCCACGCGCGCAATGACCGTCCTCCTACGCAAGCTTGCCGGTTTTGCCGGTCTTGTTCACGAAAACATGTACCGGTTCACCGGCTGGCGCTTTCTTTCGACCGGCCGCTACATCGAGCGCGGCCTGCACATGACGCGGTTGCTCGGCCATATGTCCGGTCCAGACGCGCCCGACGGCGCCTACGACATGCTTCTTGAAATCGGCGACAGCGTCATGACCCACCGCCGGCGCTACAATGTCAGCACCGCCGCCTTGACCGTGACCGACCTTTTGGCGCTCGACCCGCTCAATCCGCGCTCGGTGCTTTACCAGTTGAACGAGATCAAGACGGAGGTGGAACTGCTGCCGAATGCCCTTGTCAACGGACAGATGTCGCCCTTCTACCGTGAGGCCATGCGCCTGCATTCGAGCCTCGTGGTCATGACGCCGGAAGCGATGAACCTGGATGTCTACAACCGGATGGAGCGGGATTTCGAAAACCTGTCCGATCTGCTTGCGCGAACCTATCTGGACTAGCGGGACAGGGATCCGCCATGCTTTACGACATCAGCCTGAAGATCACCTACGACTATGAAGTACCGGTTTCCGGCGGCCGACACCTGGTGCGCGTGTTGCCGGCCACCCTTCCCGGCCGACAGCGCCTCGTCGTCGGTTCGGTGAGCTGCCAGCCGATGCCGGGCGAACGCACCGAAAGCACCGACTTCTTCGCCAACCCGTTTACCTCGATCCTCTTCCGCACCGCCCACGCCGACCTCACGATCCGCATGCAGGCGCGGGTGCAGGTGGAAGCGCAACCGCTGACCGCGGATTTTTCGCCACGGCTTGAAGGCCTTCCGACGGAACTCGCAGCCTGCTGGT
Organism: Ensifer sp.; assembly: GCF_035999185.1. Taxonomy (GTDB): domain Bacteria; phylum Pseudomonadota; class Alphaproteobacteria; order Rhizobiales; family Rhizobiaceae; genus Ensifer. The sequence goes on from NZ_DASYHB010000219.1 coordinate 38,624, forward strand.
CCGTCGACGCCGAGGCGCCGCATCACTTCACGGGCCCGAGCCCCCTCTTGCCGGAGGCTGCCGCGATCTCGGCCTACGCGCGCGACACGATCAACGATACGATGACGGTCCGCCAGATCGCCGCGGCGCTGTGCGAACGGATCCATCGCGACTTTACCTATGACGGTGAAGCCACGACGGTAAATACGACGCCCGACGAGGCCTTCAAGCTGAAACGCGGCGTCTGCCAGGACTTCGCGCATGTGATGATCGTGGCGCTCAGGAGCCTCGGCATTCCCGCCGGATATGTTAGTGGATTCTTAAGAACGATTCCGCCTCCGGGCAAGGAACGGCTGGAAGGTGCCGATGCGATGCACGCCTGGGTGCGCGTCTGGTGCGGCGCAACCGCTGGATGGTTCGAACTCGATCCGACCAACAATATTCCGGCTGGAACCGACCATATCGTCGTCGGTCATGGGCGCGACTACGGTGACGTTGCGCCGGTGATTGGTATCCTGAAAAGCTATGGCAGCCAGACGACGAAACAGTCCGTCGACGTCATTCCGGTACCGTGATCCGTTTTGGTACAGCCCGTTTCCCGTTTTCGAACACGACAACCTCCACGGAACGTGCTGTAAGCACTGACTTTCCTGCATTCCATTAAAATTGCAATGATTGCGGGAACGATATCGTAAGCCATCGCCGCTATTGATGCCCTCAAGCTTGCAACGTGTTCCTTTGGGGTGTGCAAAGATGGGAAGACGATACACAGTAGGCCGGTCGTTCGGAGCGTTGCTCAAGGACCGGGGTGGCAATTTCGGCATCATGGCAGCGATCGCGACACCGTTGATCCTGGCGGCCGGCGGCATGGCCATTGACTTCGCCAACGTGATGTCGACCAAAAACCAGATGCAGGATGCCGCAGACGCAGCAGCGCTCGCGGCCGCATCGTCACTGGTCGCGAACAAGGACGCACTTACGCCCGAGAAAGCCAAGGAAATCGCCTTGAATTTCTTGAAGGCGCAGTCGGGGGCGACCTCGACGGACGTGCCCGGGGGAACCGGCGGTACCGGAGCGGTTAGCGGCGCTGCCGCTGGCTCGCCGACCGACGTTCAGACCCAGCCGACGATCGATATTATCACGACGGATGTCGGCAAGAGCGACAAGGCCTACAAGGTCAACGTCATCAACAGGCAGTCGTTCCAGCTGAACGCGATGACCCGCCTGCTCGGCAAGAATTCCATCAATCTGGAAACGGTCGCCGTCGCCGAAAGTGCAACGGAAACCAAGAACGCGATGTCGATGTATCTCGTGCTCGACCGCTCGGGCTCGATGGCGTTCGTGACGAACGTGAAGGACGAGAAGCGGACAAAGTGCAAGAACTGGACGGCGGACAACTGGGGCAAGAACATCTCCGAGACCAGTCCTTGCATGGTCGACAAGATCACGACCTTGAAATCTGCGGTCGAAACGCTGCTGAAGCCACTGGCGACGATGGATCCCGACAGCAAGTATGTGCGCGTCGGCGCGGTTTCCTACAGCAGTTCCATCTTCCCGGAAGAAAAACTGGCATGGGGCACGACGAAGGCGAGCACCTATGTCAAGGCCCTGGAAGCCAACGGCGGCACGGATTCAAGCGGGGCCTTCATTAAGGCGGTCGCAGACCTCAAGCTCAAGGGCGAGACCGACGCCCATGCGGCCTCCAACGGCCTCAAGCCCAACAAGTACATCGTCTTCATGACCGACGGTGCGAATACGCACTATAACGGGAAGGCGCTGACCCTCGCGACGCCGCCAAAGCCGGAACCGGACCTCGACAAATACACGCCTCAAGACTCCAAGTCGGATACTGAAACGCTCAAGGCGTGCCAGGATGCGAAAGACGCCGGAATCCGGGTGTTTACAATCGCCTTCATGGCGCCGATCCAGGGCAAGTCGGTGTTGAAGCGCTGCGCCAGCACCCCGGCCGACTACAAGGCGCCGGAAAATGCCGACGCGCTGGTCAAGGACTTCGGAGAGATCGGCGCGACGACCTCCGGCAAGATGGCGCGCCTGACGAAATAAGAGCGACCGTATCAAGACCGTGCCGTCCGGCTCGACCGGGCGGCATTTTTTGTGTTTTGCGTCTGCCGCTATCCACCGCTTAAGACGCATCTAATCCATTTAAAAACATCTGTTGCAAGCGCTTCGGATCGATGCATAAATTGCCTTTATCCCCGGTCGGGTCCGGCCTGCGACCTCCCAACGCAAAAGGGTAAAGACAGTTTCATGATGAACAGGCTCTCCACCAACGACGTGCCGCAGCCCGCCCCAAGGTCGTCCGAACCTAGCCAGCTCGCTGTTGAAATCCTCGAACGCCTGAAATACCGCATCGGCAAGGACCCCAAGGTCGCCAAGCCGCATGACTGGCTGACCGCGGCGATCCTGGTGGCGCGCGACCGCATTACCGACAAGTGGATGGATTCCACCCGCAAGACCTACGCGACCGGCGCCAAGCGCGTCTATTATCTCTCGCTCGAATTCCTCATTGGCCGCCTGATGCGCGACGCCATGACCAATATCGGCCTGATGGACGAGATGCGCGATGCGCTCGCCTCGCTCGGCGTCGATATAGACATCGTCGCCCAGCTCGAGCCGGACGCGGCACTTGGCAATGGTGGCCTCGGCCGCCTTGCCGCCTGTTTCATGGAATCGATGGCGACCGTCGACGTACCGGCCTATGGCTACGGCATCCGCTACATGCACGGCCTCTTCCGCCAGCAGATGGCCGATGGCTGGCAGGTGGAACTGCCGGAAACATGGCTTGCCCACGGCAACCCGTGGGAATTCGAGCGGCGCGAAAGCTCCTACGAAATCGGCTTCGGCGGGATCGTCGAAACCGCCAATGTCGACGAGGAAATCCAGCGTTTCGTCTGGAAGCCGGCCGAGCGCGTCATCGCCACCGCCTTCGACACGCCCGCCGTCGGCTGGCGTGCAAAACGCGTCAATACGCTCCGCCTCTGGACGGCGCAGCCAATCGACCCGATCCTGCTTGCCGCCTTCAACGCCGGCGACCACATCGGCGCGCTCAAGGAAAGCAACAAGGCAGAAAGCCTGACCCGCGTTCTCTATCCCGCCGACGCAACGCCGGCCGGCCAGGAACTGCGGCTGCGCCAGGAGTATTTCTTCTCCTCGGCCTCGCTTCAGGACATTTTGCGCCGCCATCTGCAGCAGTATCCGGATTTCACCTCGCTGCCCGACGCGGTCGCCATCCAGCTGAACGACACCCACCCGGCGATCTCGATTGCCGAGCTGGTGCGGCTCCTGACCGACCTGCATGGCCTCGATTTCGAGCAAGCCTGGGACATCACCCGCCGCACGATTTCCTACACCAACCACACGCTGTTGCCCGAAGCGCTCGAAAGCTGGCCTGTGCCGCTGATCGAGCGACTGCTGCCGCGCCACATGCAGATCGTCTATGCGATCAACGCCAAGATCCTGATCGAGGCCCGTCGCCAGAAGGGTGCGACCGACGACGAGATCCGCAATATCTCGCTGATCGACGAGAGCGGCGAACGGCGGGTGCGCATGGGTAACCTCGCCTTTGTCGGCTCGCACTCGATCAACGGCGTTTCGGCACTGCACACCGAGCTGATGAAGGAGACGGTGTTTGCCGACCTGCACAAGCTCTATCCGGACCGCATCAACAACAAGACCAACGGCATCACCCCGCGCCGTTGGCTGATGCAGTGCAATCCCGGTCTCTTCGGGCTGATCCGCGAGGCGATCGGCGACGAATTCATGGACAACACCGAGGCGCTGCAGGCGCTCGACGCCTTCTCGGAGAAGGCGGATTTCCAGGAGCATTTCGCCGCCGTCAAGCGCGCCAACAAGGTGCGCCTCGCCCAGCTCGTCCAGAGCCGGCTCGGCATCCGGCTTGATCCGTCGGCGATGTTCGACATCCAGATCAAGCGCATCCACGAATACAAGCGCCAGCTGCTGAACATCATCGAGGCGGTCGCACTCTACGACCAGATCCGCTCGCATCCGGAACTCGACTGGGTGCCGCGCGTCAAGCTCTTCGCCGGCAAGGCGGCGCCGAGCTACCACAATGCCAAGCTGATCATCAAACTCGCCAACGACGTCGCCCGTGTCGTCAACAACGACCCGGCGGTGCGTGGCCTGCTCAAGATCGTCTTCGTGCCGAACTACAACGTCTCGCTGGCCGAAATCATGGTTCCAGCCGCCGACCTTTCCGAGCAGATTTCGACCGCCGGCATGGAAGCGTCGGGCACCGGCAACATGAAGTTCGCGCTCAACGGGGCGCTGACGATCGGCACGCTCGACGGTGCCAACGTCGAGATGCGCGACTGGATCGGCGAGGAAAACATCAAGATCTTCGGCATGACGGCCGAGGAAGTGACAAAGGCGCGCGCCGAGGGCCACAATCCGCGCGCCATCATCGAGGGTTCGCGCGAGCTGTCGCAGGCGCTGCAGGCGATCGCCTCGGGCGTGTTCTCGCCTGATGATCGCAACCGCTTCTCCAGCCTCGTCGAAGGACTCTACAATCACGACTGGTTCATGGTGGCAGCCGATTTCGAGGCCTACGCACAGGCCCAACGCGAGATCGACCAACTCTGGACCACCCCGTCCGATTGGTACGCGCAAGCGATCCGCAACACGGCACGGATGGGTTGGTTCTCGTCCGATCGCACCATCCGGCAATATGCCGGGGAAATCTGGAGAGCTGGATGACGCCTTCGGCCGGCAAGGACCCGGAACCCGCAGCTTCAGGTCTGCTGTCAGCGCCGGATATCGCGGCCATTCTTTCGGGCACGCACGACGACCCCTTTGCCGTTCTCGGCGTGCATCCGGCAGGCAAGGCCATCCTTGCCCGCTGTTTCATTCCCGATGCCGAGACCGTGACGGTGGAAACGCTTGCCGGCAAGGAATTGGGCAATCTCGAGCGGCGCGACGATGCCGGCTTCTTCGAAGGCCCGGTGTCGCTGAAGAAGCCGCAGCCGGTGCGCTACCGCGCCCGCAACCAGGGCGGCGAATGGGTCGTCGTTGATCCCTACAGCTTCGGCCCGGTGCTCGGACCGATGGACGACTATTACATCCGTGAGGGTTCGCATCTCCGGCTCTTCGACAAGATGGGCGCGCACCCGATCGAACATGACGGCGCGCGCGGCTACCATTTCGCCGTCTGGGCGCCGAACGCCAAGCGTGTTTCGGTTGTCGGCCAGTTCAACGACTGGGATGGCCGGAAGCACGTCATGCGGCTGCGCACCGACACCGGTATCTGGGAAATCTTCATCCCGGGCGTCGAGGGCGGGCTTGCCTATAAATACGAGATCCTCGACCGCAACGGCACTTTGCTGCCGTTGAAGGCCGATCCTTTTGCCCGGCGTTCCGAACTGCGGCCGAATACGGCCTCGATGACGACGCCGGAGATCGCGCAGACCTGGGAAGACGAGGCGCACCGCAATCACTGGGCGACGGTCGATGCCCGGCGCCAACCGATCTCGATCTATGAGGTCCACGCCGGTTCCTGGCAGCGCCGCGACAATGGCGACATGCTTTCCTGGGACGAGCTTGCCGACCGGCTGATCCCCTACTGCGTCGACATGGGCTTCACCCATATCGAGTTCCTGCCGATCTCCGAGTTCCCGTTCGATCCGTCCTGGGGTTACCAGACGACCGGCCTCTACGCGCCGACCGCCCGTTTCGGCGAACCCGAAGGTTTTGCCCGCTTCGTCAACGGTTGCCACAAGGTCGGCATCGGCGTGATCCTCGACTGGGTGCCGGCGCATTTTCCAACCGACGAACATGGGCTTCGCTGGTTCGACGGCACGGCTCTTTACGAACACGAGGATCCGCGACAGGGCTTTCATCCCGACTGGAACACGGCCATCTACAATTTCGGCCGCCAGGAAGTGCTGTCGTTCCTCGTCAACAATGCGCTTTACTGGGCAGAGAAGTTCCATGTCGACGGCCTGCGCGTCGATGCGGTCGCCTCGATGCTCTACCTCGATTATTCGCGCAAGCACGGCGAATGGGTGCCGAACGAATACGGCGGCAACGAGAACCTCGAAGCGGTTCGCTTCCTGCAGACGATGAACACCGAGATCTATGGCTCCCACAAGGGCATCCTGACGATCGCCGAGGAATCGACCTCCTGGCCGAAAGTCTCGCATCCGGTTCACTCCGGCGGCCTCGGTTTCGGCTTCAAGTGGAACATGGGCTTCATGCACGACACGCTGCAGTATCTGTCGCGCGAGCCGGTGCACCGCAAGTTCCACCACAACGACCTGACCTTCGGCCTGCTCTATGCCTTCAGCGAAAACTTCGTGCTGCCGCTCTCCCACGACGAAGTCGTGCACGGCAAGGGTTCGCTGATTGCCAAGATGGCCGGCGACGACTGGCAGAAGTTTGCCAACCTTAGAGCCTACTACGCTTTCATGTGGGGCTATCCGGGCAAAAAGCTCTTGTTCATGGGCCAGGAATTCGCCCAATGGCGCGAGTGGTCGGAGGACCGCGCTCTCGACTGGAACCTTCTGGAATACCACCTGCACGAGGGCATGCGGCGCCTCGTGCGTGACTTGAACGGCACCTATCGCGCCAAGCCGGCGCTGCACGCCCGTGATTGCGAGGGCGATGGTTTCGAGTGGCTGCTGGCAGACGACCGCGACAACTCTGTTTTCGCCTGGCTGCGCAAGGCGCCCGGCGAAAAGCTCGTTGCTGTCATCACCAACTTCACGCCCGTCTACCGCGAGAGCTATGCCATCCCGCTGCCGTTCGAAGGTCGCTGGAAAGAGATCCTCAACACCGACGCGGAAATCTATGGAGGAAGCGGCAAGGGCAACGGCGGTGCCGTCCATGCCAAGAAGAGCACCACGGGAGCGATTATGGCCAACATCACCCTGCCGCCTCTGGCGACACTGATGTTGGAACAGGACTAAGCAGCCAATTTCGAGGGCCGCGAGGCGTCTGCGAAAGCCGCCTTGACGACCCCGAGGTCAATGTTATGGGGAGGACAAATGGTGGAAAAGCGTACGCAACCTCTGGCACGTGATGCCATGGCCTATGTTCTCGCTGGCGGCCGCGGCAGTCGCCTGAAGGAACTGACCGATCGCCGGGCGAAGCCGGCCGTCTACTTCGGCGGCAAGGCCCGCATCATCGACTTCGCGCTCTCGAACGCGCTGAACTCCGGTATCCGCCGCATTGGCGTCGCCACCCAGTACAAGGCGCACTCGCTGATCCGGCACCTGCAGCGCGGCTGGAACTTCTTCCGGCCTGAGCGAAACGAGAGCTTCGACATCCTGCCGGCCAGCCAGCGTGTTTCCGAGACGCAATGGTACGAAGGCACCGCCGACGCCGTTTACCAGAACATCGACATCATCGAGGACCACGGCGTCGAGTACATGGTCATCCTCGCCGGCGACCATATTTACAAAATGGACTACGAATTGATGCTGCAGCAGCACGTCGATTCCGGCGCCGATGTCACCATCGGCTGCCTTGAAGTGCCGCGCATGGAAGCGACCGGCTTCGGCGTCATGCATGTCGACGAGAAGGACCGCATCATCGCCTTTGTCGAAAAGCCCGCCGATCCGCCTGGCATTCCCGGCAATCCCGAGATGGCGCTCGCCTCGATGGGCATCTACGTCTTCCACACGAAGTTCCTGATGGACCTTCTGCGCCGCGACGCCGCCGATCCGAAATCGAGCCGCGACTTCGGCAAGGACATCATCCCGTACATCGTCGACAACGGCAAAGCCGTCGCCCACCGCTTTGCGCAGTCCTGCGTGCGGTCGGATTTCGAGCGCGAGGCCTATTGGCGCGACGTCGGCACGATCGATGCCTATTGGCAGGCCAATATCGACCTGACCCATGTGACGCCCGAGCTCGACATCTACGACAGCACCTGGCCGATCTGGACCTTTGCCGAGATCAAGCCGCCGGCAAAATTCGTGCACGACGATGAAAATCGCCGCGGCTCGGCGACCTCGTCGCTCATCTCAGGCGACTGCATCATCTCGGGCGCCGCGCTCAACCGAAGCCTGTTGTTCACAGGCGTGCGGGTCAATTCATATTCCCGTCTGGAGAATGCCGTAGTTCTTCCCGATGTGATGATCGGTCGTCACGCGACGCTGCGCAATGTGGTCATCGACAGCCGTGTCGTGATCCCGGAGGGCCTCGTCGTCGGCGACGATCCGGAGCTCGATGCCAAGCGTTTCCGACGCTCGGAAAACGGCGTCTGCCTGATCACGCAAACGATGATCGACAAATTGGGAATGTAGGCACTCTATGAACGTCCTCTCCGTTGCGTCCGAAGTCTATCCGCTGATCAAGACCGGGGGGCTCGCCGATGTCGTCGGCGCGCTCCCGACAGCGCTTTTGCCGCACGGCGTCAAAACCCGCACCCTGGTGCCCGGCTATCCGGCCGTGCTGCAGAAGCTGAAAAAGAAAAAGAAGGTCGGCACCTTCGACAACCTGTTTGGCAATCCGGCGACCATTCTCGCAGCCGAGGTCGACGGGCTCGATCTGCTGGTCCTCGACCAGCCGGCGCTCTATAACCGCGACGGCGGCCCCTATGTCGATGCGACCGGCCTCGACTACGCCGACAACTTCCGCCGTTTCGCCGCCCTTTCGCTGGCAGCGGCAGAGATCGCCGGCGGCGACGTGATCCCCGGCTGGAAGCCCGACATCGTCCATGCCCATGACTGGCAGACGGCACTGACACCCGTCTACATGCATTTCGGCCCTGCCGCCGCCACACCGACGGTCATGACGATCCACAACATCGCCTTCCAGGGCCAGTTCGGCGCATCGGTGTTCCCGGAGCTTGCCCTTCCCGCCGAAGCCTTCTCGATGCAGTTCGTCGAATATTACGGCGACGTCGGCTTCCTGAAGGGCGGCCTGCAGACCGCAAACGCGGTCACCACCGTCAGCCCTTCCTATGCGCAGGAAATCCTGACGCCCGAATTCGGCATGGGGCTCGAAGGCCTGTTGAAGAGCCGCGTCGCCGATCTCTCGGGCATCGTCAACGGCATCGACGCCGATGTCTGGGACCCGCAGACCGACCCGCACATCGCCCAGCATTTCAGCGCCACAACCTTGAAGCAGCGCGCCGGCAACCGGCGGGCGCTGGAAGAACGCTTCGGGCTTGAAAAGGGCACCGGCCCGATCTTCTGCGTCGTCAGCCGTCTCACCTGGCAAAAAGGCATGGACCTCGTTGCCGAAATCGCGGACGAACTCGTCGCGATGGGCGGCAAGCTCGTCGTGCTCGGTTCCGGTGACGCGGCACTCGAAGGCGCGCTTCTCGCCGCCGCCTCCCGCCATCGCGGCCACATCGGCATGGTCACCGGCTACAACGAGCCGCTGTCGCACCTGATGCAGGCGGGTTCGGACGCGATCCTTATCCCGTCGCGCTTCGAGCCCTGCGGTCTGACCCAGCTTTACGGCTTGCGCTACGGCTGTGTGCCGGTGGTTGCCCGCACCGGCGGCCTTGCCGATACGATCATCGACGCCAACGAAGCGGGCCTTGCGGCCAAGGTCGCCACCGGCTTCCAGTTCACGCCTGTCAATGGCGACGGCCTGCGGCTTGCGATCCGCCGCGTCCTGCGTGCATACAGCGAACCCAAGGTCTGGGCGAAAATTCAGACCCAGGGCATGAAATCGGACGTTTCCTGGGCCACAAGTGCCGAGCGTTACGTCTCTCTATATTCCGGTCTTCTCGGGAAAGGTTAAGTCAGCATGATAAGAACGGTTACCACGACCCCCTACGGCGACCAGAAGCCTGGCACGTCAGGGCTGCGCAAGAAGGTCCCGGTCTTCCAGCAGAAGAACTACGCCGAGAACTTCATCCAATCGATCTTCGATTCGCTCGAGGGCTTTCAGGGCGAAACCCTGGTGATCGGCGGCGACGGCCGCTACTACAACCGCGAAGTCATCCAGATCGCCATTAAGATGGCGGCAGCAAACGGCTTCGGCCGCGTGCTCGTCGGCCGCGGCGGCATCCTGTCGACGCCGGCCGCGTCCAACGTCATCCGCAAGTACAAGGCGTTCGGCGGCATCGTGCTTTCGGCCAGCCACAATCCCGGCGGCCCGACGGAAGATTTCGGCATCAAGTACAATATCGGCAACGGCGGCCCGGCACCGGAAAAGATCACCGACGCGATCTTTGCCCGCAGCAAGGTGATCGACAGCTACAAGATCTCCGACGTCGCCGACATCAACCTTGATGCCGAAGGCACCCAGGACATCGACGGCATGACGATCACGGTCATCGATCCGGTCGCCGACTATGCCGAGCTGATGGAGACCCTGTTCGACTTCGGCGCCATCCGCAAAATGATTGCGGGCGGCTTCCGCGTGGTCTTCGACGCCATGAGCGCCGTCACCGGTCCCTATGCCAAGGAGATCATCGAAAAGCGCCTCGGCGCGCCCAAGGGCTCGGTGATGAACTTCATTCCGCTGCCGGACTTCGGCGGCCACCACCCGGACCCGAACCTGGTCCATGCCCGCGCGCTCTATGAGACGATGATGGCGCCGGACGCACCCGACTTCGGCGCAGCGTCGGACGGTGACGGCGACCGCAATCTCGTCATCGGCCGCGGCATCTTCATCACGCCATCCGACAGTCTCGCCATGCTTGCCGCCAATGCGCACCTGGCGCCAGGCTACGCCAAGGGCATCGCCGGCATCGCCCGCTCGATGCCGACAAGCGGTGCTGCCGACCGCGTCGCCGAGAAACTCGGCATCGGCCTCTACGAGACGCCGACCGGCTGGAAGTTCTTCGGCAACCTGCTCGACGAGGGCATGGCGACGATCTGCGGCGAAGAAAGTGCCGGCACCGGCTCCAACCACGTGCGCGAGAAGGACGGCCTTTGGGCGGTTCTGCTCTGGCTCAACATCCTTGCCGCCCGCAAGGAAAGCGCGCTCGACATCGTTGAGAAGCACTGGGCGACCTACGGCCGCAACTACTACTCGCGCCACGACTATGAAGAGGTCGATAGCGACGCGGCCAACGGCCTGATCGCCAATCTGCGCGACCAGCTGACCACGCTTCCCGGCACGTCTTTCGGCGCGCTCAAGGTCGCAACCGCAGACGACTTTGCCTACAACGACCCGGTCGACCACTCCGTCAGCAAGAACCAGGGTATCCGCATCCTGTTCGAAGGCGGCTCGCGCGTCGTCTTCCGCCTGTCGGGCACCGGGACGTCGGGCGCGACATTGCGCGTCTACATCGAGCGCTTCGAGCCGGACGCCACGCGCCATGGCATCGACACCCAGGAGGCGCTCGCCGATCTCATCGCCGTTGCCGACGAGATTGCCGGCATCAAGACCCGCACCGGCCGCACCGAGCCGAGCGTGATCACCTGAGACACTGCACAAGGGCCGCTACATGCGGCCCTTCTTCTTTCGACCCTTCCCCCATGTCCGGGCAGAGGGGGTGAGCAGCGCATACGTTGAACAAGAGGGCCGCCTTCATGCCGACCACCGGAAATCCTCTCCTCGGTGCCGCCATCACGCCTGAGGGCACCGTGTTTTCGGTCTGGTCGCGCAACGCCGCCCGCATCGATCTCTGCCTGTTCGACAAAACCGGCGCCAAGCAATTGCGGCAGCTGCCGATGGCACGCAGCGGCGACGTGCACAGCCTGACGGTCGCGGATGCCCCGAAAGGCACGCGCTACGGCTTTCGCGCTGATGGCGTCTATTCGCCTGATCACGGCCTCTGGTTTGACCCCTCCAAGCTCCTGGTCGATCCCTATGCCGTGGAACTCGACCGACCCTTTCAACACGATCCGCGCCTGACGATCTTTGGCGAAGACACCGCCAATCTGGTGCCGAAGGCAATCGTCTCCGAAGCAAAGTCGGTCAAGCTGAAGAAGCCGCTGTTCCAGACCGGCGGCCTGATCTACGAGATTGCCGTCAAGCCCTTCACCATGCTGCATCCTGGGGTCCCCGAGGCCAAGCGTGGCACCGTGGCGGCATTGGCCGAACCGGTCATCATCGAACACCTCAAGCGTCTCGGCGTTTCCGCAGTCGAACTGATGCCGATCGTCGCCTGGATCGACGAGCGCCATCTGCCTCCCCTCGGGCTGAAGAACGGATGGGGTTATAATCCGATCGCACCGATGGCGCTCGATCCACGGCTGGTCCCAGGTGGCATCAAGGAGTTGCGAAAGACGGTCGAGGCGCTGCGCAAGGCCGGTATCGGCGTGATCCTCGATCTCGTCTTCAACCATTCCGGCGAAAGCGACCGCTTCGGCACCACACTGTCGATGCGCGGCCTCGACAACCTGACCTACTATCGTCACGCCACCGACCGGCCAGGCGAACTGATCAACGACACCGGCTGCGGCAACACCATTGCCTGCGACAATCCGGTGGTCGAGGCGCTGATCCTCGACAGTCTGCGCCATTTCGTAAATGCCGCCGGTGTCGACGGCTTCCGCTTCGACCTTGCTTCGATCCTCGGACGCGACATGGGCGGCTTCCACCGCGATGCCCGGCTATTCCAGGCGATCTCGGCCGATCCGCTGCTTGCCGACCGCGTGCTGATCGCCGAACCCTGGGACATCGGCCCCGGCGGCTACCAGCTCGGCAACTTCCCCTCGCCCTTCCTCGAATGGAACGACCGCGCCCGTGACGATATCCGCATCTACTGGCGCGGCGACCGTCATGCGATCGGGGCCCTGGCAACGGCGCTTGCCGGCTCGTCGAACAGTTTTTCCCGCTGGGGCGAAAGCGGCACCCGGAGTGTCAACTTCGTCGCCGCCCATGACGGCTTCACGCTCGCCGACATCGTTTCCTATGCCGGCAAGCACAACGAGGCGAATGGCGAGGAAAACCGCGACGGCCACAATGAGAACCATTCGTGGAACAACGGCGCGGAGGGTCCGACCACCGATCCGGAAATCCTCGCGGCGCGCCGCCACGACGTGATGGCGCTCATCGGCACGTTGTTTGCAACCCGCGGTACGATCATGCTGACCGCCGGAGACGAAGGCGGGCGCAGCCAGAACGGCAACAACAACGCCTATTGCCAGGACAACGCCATCACCTGGCTCGACTGGGCTGCTATGGACAATGAGATTGTTGCCCGTACCGCTGCCCTGTCGGAAATGCGCGCGCGCTTCAGCGTTTTCGGCGAGACCGCGTTTCTCACGGGAAACGGCGATGTCGAATGGCGTCGCCTCGACGGGCAGCCGATGACGACAGGCGATTGGGAGCACCCGGCCACGGACAATCTGATGATGGTTCTTGCGACCCAAGACCGCGTACAGAAACGGGCAACGCGGCTTGCCATCGTCATCAACCGCAGCCACGCGCCTCACCCGGTCAGGCTGCCTGACGGCATCGCCGGGAAGTGGCAGCAGGTGTCGGCGGAACCCGCCATCGCGGACAATGTCGCGCCACGGTCCGTCACCTTCTTGGTCGAAGTTTTCTAAAGCTTTTCCGCCGCTTGCAGGTTGCAACGGGCAGGCCTATATCGTTTCGGGGGGCTTGTATCGGGGCGTTCACATGCTTGAGGACATTTCACTTTCTGAGATCAAGGTGCTGGTCGGCAACGAGGTCGGCGTTTCCGACTGGATTACGGTCGGCCAGGACATGATCGATAAGTTCGCCGAGGCGACCAGCGACTACCAGTACATTCACGTCGACCCGGTTCGCGCGGCTGCCGAAACGCCTTTTGGCGGCACGATCGCGCATGGCTTCCTGTCGCTCTCGCTGCTGTCGGCGATGAACTACAATTGCCTCCCGAAGATCCGTGAGCAGACCATGGGCATCAACTACGGCTTCGAGAAAGTGCGCTTCATTGCGCCGGTGAAGAGTGGCGCCAAGGTGCGTGGCCACTTCGTGATGGCCGACGCCCGCTTCCGCGGTGCGAGCATGCTGATGATCACCTACGACGTCAGCGTAGAGATCGAGGGCGAACGCAAGCCGGCGCTGACGGCCACATGGCAGACGATCATCCAGTTCGACCCGAAGGACCGGCCAGCGGATGCGTAGCAACGCCGCAACCGAGTAACCCAAATGAGCGCAACACTGACGGTCGGGCCGGCCGACGACCGCTTTGCGGCTGACTTTGCCGGCTGCGACTTCTCCTTCGAAGTGACGTCCGAGGCGTTGCCGCCCTTCACCGGCCCTGGTCTTGGCGCCGTCACTCCTGTCGATGTTTACACCAAGGCTTATGGATCCGATCCAAGAGAGCTTCTGGATGCATCTGCAGAGCCCGACGCCCCTCTTTTCGTCGCGCGCATCGATGGCAGGCTTGCGGGCTACATGGCGCTATCGAAGGCATGGAACGGCTTTGCCGAGGTGGACGACATCGCTGTCGACAAAGATGCGCGGCGGGCCGGTGTTGCCAAAGCCCTCATGGACCAGGCGGTATCGTGGGCGAAGGAACAGGACCTGCCGGGAATCCGGCTCGAAACCCAATCGAACAATGTCGCGGCCTGCCGCTTCTATGAGCGCTACGGCTTCGAGCTTTCCGGCTACGACCGGCATCTCTACTCCGCGCTTAAGCCCGGAACCCGCGAGATAGCGCTCTACTGGTCCTTGCGCTTCGTCTGAGAAAATCGAACAAGACATCCAAAAGAAGGCGACGCTCGTGGTCGCCAAGTCAGTCGGCGGAGAGGCAATTGCGTCAGCGCATCATCGTGTGCCCACTCATTCGGAACGAAGGGGCTTACCTGCTCTGCAAGATGCCGCCGGATCGTGGCGTGTTTCCAGGGCAATGGGCCCTTTCCGGCGGCGGGCTCGAGCCGGGGGAGCGTCTTGAGGAGGGCCTGCGCCGCGAAATACGGGAAGAGCTTGGAGATTGCCTGCGGATCGGGGCGATCCAGCCCTGGACCTTTCGCGACGACATCAGGACCAAGTCCTATGCCGACAGCTCAAGCGAGCAGTTGCACATGATCTATCTGATTTTTGACTGCGAAGCGGAAAATCGCGACGTCACCCTCAACGACGAGTTCGTCGAACATGCCTGGGTCGAACCCGAACGCCTGCAGGATTACGACCTGAACGAGGCGACGCGACGCACGCTACAGGAAAAAGGCGTCCTGCCAACTCGGCAGTGAGAGCGAGCAGGCTCTGGACAGTCTTCGAAAGCCGAGAAGCGCCTGAGAGCACTTCCCGGCTTTTTCATTCAATGGCCTGCGTCTTTCGCACCTTCGGACAGAAGCCCGAAGACGAAGGGCGAGAACGAGCGCCAGCACTCGACACGGAACTGGTCCTCAGCCGTGCGGAAGAGAACGATCTCTGCCTTGCCGAGGATCGTGCGCGAGCACGCTCCAACCGGGAAGATCGGCAGCGACAAATCCTGCGGGCAGCCGCTGTTGATCGCCACGTCCGCACCCGGTCCGCTGACGATGACGGCGACGTTGCGGTGCGAGATGTCGGCGGCCGAATGCAGCGTGCCGCTCGAGGCTGCCGCCGCCATCAGGTCGGCTTCGCCTTCGTCAAACACCAGCCATTCGTCCGGACCGATCCACAGCGCATGACGCTGGCCCGAGGAGGCCGAGGTCTTCGGCCGCGTCGGCAGCGAGACGCCGAGTGCGGCGGAAAGTGCCGGCAGCGCATCGGCGCCTGCACGCAGCGAGATGCGCGTCGCCGCCGGTGCCGGCGTCAGGATCGCTTCGGCCGAACCGCCGCGTGCGGTAAGCGCCGCCTTGCGGCTAGCAGTAACCTGGTCAGCCATGGAGGCGTCCCCCTTCCTTGTCAAAGAACACCATGTCGCTCACTTCGACGGCGATGGTGCGATCGGTCATCGGCACGTAGAGCGTCTGCCCGAGGCGCGCGCGGCCGCCAGCGACCATGGCGAGCGCGATCGAACGACCGCAATTTTCCGACCAGTAGGACGACGTCACGTGGCCCAGCATGGTCATCGGCTTCGGCTGGTTCGGATCGGCGACGATCTGTGCGCCCTCCTCCAGCACCACCTTCGGATCCTTGGTGAGAAGGCCGACGAGTTGCTTGCGGCCGTCCTTGACGAGATCCGGGCGCTTGAGGCCACGGATACCGACGAAGTCGGGCTTCTTCTTCGAGACCGCCCAGGAAAGGCCGGCATCGTCAGGCGTCAGCGTGCCGTCGGTGTCCTGGCCGACGATGATGTAGCCCTTTTCGGCGCGCAGCACGTGCATGGTTTCCGTGCCATAGGCGCAGGCGCCCATCGGCTCGGCCCGTGCCCAGATCGCTTCCCAGACCGCCTGGCCGTAATCGGCCGGCACGTTGACTTCGAAGCCAAGCTCGCCGGTGAACGACATGCGGAAGAGCCGGGTCGGCACGCCGCAGATCTTGCCCTCGGCAACGCTCATGTGCGGGAAGGCTTCGTTGGAAAGATCGATGCCTTCGACGAGCGGCGCGATGATCTCGCGCGCCTTCGGCCCCTGCACGGCGATGACGGCCCATTGTTCCGTCGTCGAGGTCAGCCACACCTTCAGATGCGGGAACTCGGTCTGCAGATAGTCCTCCATGTGGTTCATGACGCGCGGCGCTCCGCCGGTCGTCGTCGTCACGTGGAAGCGGTCCTCGGCCAGTCGACCAACGACGCCGTCGTCATAGACGAAGCCGTCGTCGCGCAGCATGATGCCGTAGCGGCAGCGGCCGGGCTTCAGGTTGTCCCAGGCGTTGGTGTACATCAGATTGAGGAACTGGGCCGCATCCGGGCCGACGACCTCGATCTTGCCGAGCGTCGAGGCGTCGAATACACCCGCGACATCGCGCACCGTCTTGCACTCGCGCGCGACCGCCTCGTGCATGTCTTCGCCCGCCTTCGGATAGAACCAGGCGCGCTTCCAGTTGCCGACATCCTCGAACTCGGCGCCGTGCGCCTCCTCCCAGGCATGGATCGGCGTCTTGCGCGCCGGATCGAAGAGAGGCCCACGCGAGTGGTTGACGATCGTGCCGAAGGTCACCGGCGTGTAGGGCTGGCGGAAGGTGGTGAGGCCCACCTGCGGAATGTCCTTGCCGAGCGCCTCGGCGGCGATCGCCAGACCATGCATGTTGGAAAGCTTGCCCTGGTCTGAGGCCATGCCGTTGGTGGTGAAGCGCTTGATATGCTCGATCGAGTGCATGCCTTCGCGCACGGCCAGACGGATGTCCTTGGCGCAGACGTCGTGCTGGAAGTCGATGAAGGCCTTGACGGTCGTGTCCGGCCCAGCCCCTTCGGCAGCGCCGATCATGCCGCCGGTCCAGCCGAAGCGGTTTTCGCCCGAAAGCGTCACCTGCGCTCCGCCTTCGACACCGGCCGCACGCGCGGTCAGCTCACCGGCAGCGAGCGCCTCGTCGATGGTTGCCTGCAGATCGTCGGTTCCGTTGCAGGCGCCGATCGACAGGCAATCCTGCAGATAGGTGCCCGGCAGGAAGCGCTGCGTCGCCGCATCGAACTTCACCTTGCCGCGCGACTGCGAGAACAGGTGCACCGACGGCGTCCAGCCGGCCGAAACCAGCAGTGCGTCGACGGCGAACTTGCGGGCCGAGCCGCCGCCGTTGCGGGCAACGCTGATCGAATTGACCCGCAGCTTGCCGCCGGCCTTGATCACCGAATGTCCTGATAGCACTTCGATGCCGAGTTTGCGCGCTTCGGCAAGGACGGCCTCGCCCGGGTTCTCCCGGCAGTCGACGATCACGGGTACCGTGACACCGGCGCGCTTGAGGTCGAAGGCGGCCTCATAGGCCGAGTCGTGGGCCGTGTAGACACCGACCTTCGAGCCGACAGAGACGCCGAAGTGGTTGAGATAGGTGCGGCCGGCCGAAGCGAGCATGATGCCCGGACGGTCGTTGTTGGCAAACACCATGTGCCGCTCGATCTGGCCGTTGGCCAGAATCACCTTCTTGGCGCGCACCTGCCACAGCCGCTCGCGCGGCAGCGACTTGTCGAGGGCAGCGAGGTGATCGGTCACCCGTTCGACCAGGCCGACGAAGTTGTGGTTGTAGTAGCCGAAGCCGGTGGTGCGGGTGAGAAGCGTGACGTTGTCCATGGCGGCGAGCGCCTTGGCCGTCTCCTGCGCCCAGTCCCAGCCGTCCTTGCCGTCGACCGTCGTGCCGCTTTCATAGCGAAGCGCGCCGCCGACTTCCGGCTGCTCGTCGCAGATGATCACCTTGGCACCGGCCTTGGCGGCCGCAAGCGCTGCCGAAAGACCGGCAACGCCCGCACCGATGACCAGCACGTCGCAATGGGCGTAGCGGCTGGCATAGTGATCCGGGTCCGCTTCCGTGGGGGCGACACCGAGACCCGCGGCCCGGCGGATGAAGGGCTCGTAGATCGCGTGCCAGGCCGCCTTCGGCCACATGAAAGTCTTGTAGTAGAAGCCGGCGGCGAAGAACGGCGACATCAGGTCGTTGATGCCACCGACGTCGAAGGCGAGCGACGGCCAGCGGTTCTGCGATTCCACCTTCATGCCGTCGAAGACTTCCTGCACCGTGGCGCGCACGTTCGGCTGGCGACGGGCGGCATCACGCGAGACGTCGAGCAGCGCGTTCGGCTCCTCGGCGCCGGCCGACAGAATGCCGCGCGGGCGGTGATACTTGAACGAACGGCCGACGAGATGAATGCCATTGGCCAGGAGCGCCGAGGCGACGGTGTCGCCCTCAAGCGCTGTCAGCGTGCGACCGTCGAAGGTGAAGCGCGCGGTGCGGGCGGGCGTCAGGCGGCCGACGCCTGGAATGCGATTGGCCCCCATCATTTCGTGGCTCCCTTATCCTGCTCGCTCTGAAGAATGGCGGCGACGTCAGGCTTCGGCTCGCCAGCCTTGTAGGTGGTGTAGAAACGGTCGCTGACCGTGTCACGGGCGGCGTTGAAGAAACGACCGCAGCCGTGGATGTGGCGCCAGCGTTCGAAGATCAGACCCTTCGGGTTCTGACGCAGGAAGAAATATTCCTCGAACTGCTCGTCGGTGATGTCGGCGATGTTGTCAGGGCGGGCGATATGGGCGTCGCCGGCACCGCGGAATTCGAGCTCGGAGCGCTCTTCCTCGCAATAGGGGCAGTAGATCAGAAGCATCTCGAAATCCTCAGTGCGCAACGGCGGCAGCTGCCGCCTCGTCGATGAGCCGGCCGGTGCGGAAGCGCTCCAGCGTCAGGCCTGCGGCGAGACGATGCGGCTCGCCCTTGGCGATCAGATGGGCGAAGAGATGGGCCGAGCCCGGCGTGGCCTTGAAGCCGCCAGTCCCCCAACCTGCGTTGAGGAAGAGGCCGGGAACCGGGGTCACTCCCTGGATCGGCGAGCGATCCTGGGTCACGTCGACGATACCGCCCCACTGGCGCATCATCTTGACGCGGCGGAACATCGGGAAGAGCTCGCAGATCGCGTCCAGCGTATGGGTGATGATCTGCAGGCCGCCGGTCTGCGAATAGGAATTGTACTGGTCGGTGCCGGCGCCGATGACGAACTCGCCCTTGTCGGACTGCGAGATATAGGCGTGCACCGAGTTCGACATGACGACGCAGGGGAAGATCGGCTTCAGCGGTTCGGAAACCAGCGCCTGCAGCGGTTGGCTCTGCAGCGGCACGCGCACGTCGGCCATCTGCATCAGCACCGAGGTATGGCCGGCGGCCGAAATGCCGACCTTCTTGGCGCCGATATAGCCGCGATTGGTGTCGACGCCGACGACCCGGCCGGTTTCGTCGCGGCGGATGCCGGTCACTTCGCAGTTCTGGATGATGTGGACGCCGCGGTCGGAGGCCGCACGTGCATAGCCCCAGGCAACCGCGTCATGGCGGGCCGTGCCGCCGCGGCGCTGCAGCGCCGCGCCATTGATCGGGTAGCGCGCCGTCTTGGCGATATCGAGCGGCGGACAATAGGCTTTGGCCTGCTCCGGCGTCAGCCACTCGTTGTCGATGCCATAGAGACGGTTGGCGTTGATATGGCGCTTGAACGACTGCTGGTCGTGGATGTTGTGCGATAGCATCATGACGCCGCGCGGCGAGTACATGACGTTGTAGTTCAGATCCTGCGACAGGTTTTCCCAGAGCTTCAGCGAATGCTCGTAGATGTCCATGCTCTCTTCATAGAGATAGTTGGACCGAATGATCGTGGTGTTGCGGCCGGTATTGCCGCCGCCGATCCAGCCCTTCTCTAGCACCGCGACGTTAGTGATGCCGTGCTCCTTGGCCAGATAATAGGCAGCCCCCAGGCCGTGGCCGCCGCCACCGATGATGATCGCGTCGTATTCCTTGCGCGGCTCAGGCGATGCCCAGTGCGGGCCCCACCCCTTGTGGCCGCGCAGCGCCTCGCGGGCCACGGCGAAAACTGAATATTTGCGCATCGGCCTTAAACTCCATGAACCCCGGTGATCATTCTCTTGGGCGTTAGAAATCGCAAATCCGAGACCTGCGCAACGTTTCTTTTGCGACGCAATTGCGTGGACTTGCGCGCAGTTGCGACATGGCTACGGATCCGTTACGCCGAAGGGCAAGCAGCGGCGCAACGCCCGGATCTCAGGATTTTTCAGCACCTCCTCATGTCGTCGCTGGACTTTCGCCTGACGATCTGCTATCCGCTCGTCTAATCGTAAAGCTTCCAGCTTAGCGAATGTCATTCTTTTGCCTCCGGCACCTGACGGAGCTGCAAACAACAACTCGAACCAAAGGAACGGGATTCACGTGCAGGTACTTGTCCGCGATAACAATGTCGATCAGGCGCTCCGCGCTCTCAAGAAGAAGATGCAGCGCGAAGGCATTTTCCGCGAAATGAAGATGCGCGATTTCTACGAGAAGCCGTCCCAGAAGCGCGCCCGCGAAAAGGCTGAAGCCGTTCGCCGCGTCCGCAAGCTGGCACGCAAGCGTGCACAGCGCGAAGGCCTCCTGGCCCGCTGATTTGTCGTTTTTTCGACGCTTTCCGATGTAAGTCGTGGCGGGGGCGATATATCGCCACCGCCTTTTTTTGGTATGGACATCTTTTCCGCCGACAGGCTAGCGTGACCAGCGCTGCCGGAGACGGAAGCCGACCGGAGTGTTTGGCCGGGCGGCCTGCCGTAGGCCTGATCTAGGCCCGGCTGCGGAGCCCCGGGGAGTATCGGCGGCTTCAGGAACAGAAAGCCGCCGGCTTTCGCGACCTTGTCGATTTGAGGGATCAACCTTTGACACTTGCTGCCATGACTGCGGACGTCTCCGGTTTAAATGTCCATGAGGCGTCTCGCCGCCACCAGCGCAAGCCGAGGCTTGCCGCCATGCTGATGCTCGGCTCGGCACTTCTTCTTGCAGGCTGCACGACCGACGGTCCGGACTCCGTGACCAACAAGGTTGAGCGCGAACAGGGCTCGCAGGAGAATATTGCCTCGCTGTCGAGCGTGATCGCCTCCAACCCGAGCGATCCGGAAGGCTACAATGTCCGCGGCTCGGCCTACGGCCGCGCCGGCGAATACCGCCGGGCCATTGCCGATTTCGACCAGGCGATCCAGCTCAATCCGCGCTTCTACCAGGCCTTTGCCAACCGGGCGCTGGTTCACCGCAACATGGGCAACACCCAGGCAGCGCTCGCCGACTACAACATGGCGCTGCAGCTCAACGCCAATTACGATGTCGCCTATATCGGTCGCGGCAATCTTTACCGCCAGGCCGGCCAGCTCGATTCCGCCTTCAACGATTTCAACAAGGCGATCCAGCTCGATACGACCGATCCGCGCGCCTATCACAATCGCGGCCTGATCTACCAGGCACGCAACCAGCACGGCCAGGCGATCGAGGATTTCTCGACCGCGATCTCGCTGTCGCCAAGCTCGCCGGAACCCTACAACGGCCGCGGCATTTCCTATGTCGCCCAAGGCGACGACGACAACGCCTTCTCGGACTTCAACACGGCCATCAACCTCAATGGCAAGGTCGCCGAATCCTGGGCCAACCAGGCGCTGATCTATGAGCGCAAGGGCGACAAGACCAAGGCCGCCAAGTCCTATTCGCATGCGCTGCAGCTCGACCCGAAGTATGAGCCCGCACGCGCCGGCCTTGCCCGCGTCAAGGCGTCCTAAACGCTCCGAACCTGCTTGTTCGAAACGCCCGCGATCATCTCGCGGGCGTTTTTGTTTGCGCAACACCTGGCGCACGCCCGAAAACACGCTCTGGAACAATCCTGGCGATCGTCCGTTTGCTTGAGGCAATAGGAACGGAGACTGAGCCATGATGAAACGAACCCTCGTCACCGCGCTGGCATTGGCAGCACTCGCCACAGGCCCGGCTGCAGCGCAAAACTATGTTGCGCTCGGTCGCCTCGTCTGCGGTTCGGAGGGCGGTACGGGCATGATCCTGACCTCCACCAAGAACCTGATGTGCACCTTCACGCCCGTCAACGGCGGAAAGAATGCCGTCTATGCCGGCACGATCCGCAAGATCGGCATCGACATCGGCAAGACCGGCAAGAGCACGATGGTCTGGGACGTCTTTGCCAAGACCGGCACGACGGTCAGCGAATTCGCGCTTGCCGGCGAGTATTACGGCATTGGCGCCGATGCGAGCATGGCCGTCGGTGGCGGCGCCAAGGTGATCGGCGGCGGCACCAACAAGGCCTTCATGCTGCAGCCGGTTAACGTCCAGCTGCAGGAGGGCCTGAACATCGCGATCGGAGTCGACGAATTGACGCTGGCACCCGCCGGCTGACGCTGCGCTCAGCGGCAGCCTTCCAATGCGAAAACGCCCGCCGAAAGGCGGGCGTTTCATTGTCAATGTGCTCGATAAGGCCTAAGCGTGCAGCGCCTTGACGATGTCTTCCGTCACCTTCTTGGCATCGCCAAGCAGCATCATGGTGCCGTCCTTGTAGAACAGCGTGTTGTCGATGCCGGCATAACCCGAGCCAAGCGAGCGCTTGACGAAGAGGCAGGTCTTGGCCTTGTCGACGTCGAGGATCGGCATACCGTAGATAGGCGAGGACTTGTCGTCGCGCGCAGCCGGGTTGGTGACGTCGTTGGCGCCGATGACATAGGCGACATCGGCCTGCGCGAACTCGGAGTTGATGTCCTCGAGCTCGAACACTTCGTCGTAGGGAACGTTCGCTTCCGCGAGCAGCACGTTCATGTGGCCGGGCATGCGGCCCGCGACCGGATGGATCGCGTACTTGACCTCGACACCGGCCGCCTTCAGCTGGTCGCCCATTTCGCGCAGCGCATGCTGTGCCTGGGCAACCGCCATACCGTAACCCGGCACGATGATCACCTTGGAGGCGTTCGCCATCAGGAAGGCCGCGTCGTCGGCCGAGCCCTGCTTGACCGTACGCTGCACGCCGTCGTCGCTGCCGGCCGCCGCGGTCTCGCCGCCGAAGCCGCCGAGAATGACCGAGATGAACGAACGGTTCATGCCCTTGCACATGATGTAGGAGAGGATCGCGCCCGAAGAGCCGACGAGCGCACCGGTAATGATCAGCGCCAGGTTGCCGAGCGTGAAGCCGATGCCGGCGGCTGCCCAACCCGAATAGGAATTGAGCATCGAGACGACCACCGGCATGTCGGCGCCGCCGATCGGGACGATGATCAGAACGCCGAGCGCCAGGGACAGCACGACGATCAGCCAGAACACGGTCGTGCTCTGCGTCAGCACCAGCATGACCACCAGCACGACGAGCGCGACCGCAAGGCCGGCGTTGATGGCGTGACGGCCCGCAAGCATGATCGGCTTGCCGGACATGCGCCCGTCAAGTTTCAGGAAGGCGATGATCGAACCGGTAAATGTGATGGCGCCGATGGCGACGCCGAGCGACATTTCGACCAGCGCCTGCGCATGGATGTCGCCGACGGTGCCGATGCCGAAACTTTCCGGCGCATACATGGCGGCAGCCGCCACCATGACGGCGGCAAGACCGACCAGCGAGTGGAAGGCGGCGACCAGCTGCGGCATCGAGGTCATGGCGATGCGGCGGGCGATGACGGCGCCGACGCCGCCACCGATGGCAAGACCGAGCACGATCAGCATCAGGCCGCCGAAGCTCGGCTTGGCGAGAAGCAGCGTCGTGACGATGGCAATGCCCATGCCGACCATCCCGTAGGTATTGCCCCGGCGGCTGGTGGTGGGATGCGACAGACCGCGCAGCGCCATGATGAACAGGACGCCGGAAACGAGATAGAGGAAGGCTGCGAAGTTGGCGTTCATCAGGCCGGCCTCACTTGTCTTTTTTCTTGTACATGGCGAGCATGCGCTGGGTGACAAGGAAGCCGCCGAAGATGTTGACGGAGGCAAGCACCAGCGCCACGAAGCCGAAGCCGGTGGCAAGGCCCGAGGCCGAAATGCCGACGGCCAGCAGCGCGCCGACGACGATGACCGACGAAATGGCATTGGTGACCGCCATGAGCGGCGTGTGCAGCGCCGGCGTTACCGACCAGACCACATAGTAGCCGACGAAGATCGCCAGCACGAAGATCGCCAGGCGAAAGACAAAGGGATCGATCGCCCCACCGGTGGCGCCGTGGGCAACGGCCCCGGCGGTATCGGGCAAGTATTCTGCCGCCGTGCGGACCGCTTCCACCGCCCGGTCGAGATCCGCGAGCGCCTTGTCGAGAAGTTCATTCGCCATCACTTGTCCCCCTTGCTGGCGCCGAAGTTCGGATGCATGACCTGACCCGCATGGGTCAGCGCCGTCGCCTTGACGAGCTCGTCTTCCATGTTGAGCGCAAGCGCCTTGGTTTCCTTGGAGACCATGGTCTCGAGGAAGGTGACGAGGTTCTTGGCATAGAGGCTGGACGCGGATGCCGCGATCCGGCCCGGCACGTTCAAATGGCCGATGACCTTGACGCCTTCGACGTCGGCAACCTTGCCGGCTTCCGCACCCTCGACGTTGCCGCCGCGCTCGACCGCCAGATCGACCGCGATCGAGCCGGGCTTCATGTTTTTCAGCATGTCACGGGTGACGAGCCGCGGCGCCGGACGGCCTGGGATCAGCGCCGTGGTAATGACGATGTCCTGCTTGGCGATATGCTCGGCAACGAGTGCTGCCTGCTTGGCCTGATACTCCCTGGACATTTCCTTGGCGTATCCGCCGGCCGTTTCGGCCGCCTTGAACTCCTCGTCCTCGACGGCAATGAACTTGGCGCCGAGCGAGGCGACCTGCTCCTTGGCGGCCGGACGCACGTCGGTGGCGGAAACCACCGCGCCGAGCCGGCGGGCCGTGGCGATCGCCTGGAGGCCGGCAACGCCGGCGCCCATGACGAAGACCTTGGCGGCCGGAACCGTGCCTGCCGCCGTCATCATCATCGGCAGCGCCCGGTCATATTCAGAGGCCGCATCGATCACCGCCTGATAGCCGGCAAGGTTGGCCTGGCTCGACAAAACGTCCATCGACTGCGCACGGGTGATGCGCGGCATCAGCTCCATCGCAAAGGCGGTCAGGCCCGCATTTGCCATCTCGGCGATCGCCACCTCGTTGCCGTAGGGGTCCATGATGGCGATAACGATCGCGCCGGACTTGTATCCGCCGATCTCGGCGCTCGTCGGCCGTCGTACCCTGAGCACGACGTCGGCCGTCATGGCGTCGGCAAGCGTGCCGATCCGGGCTCCTGCCTTTTCGAATTCAGCGTCGGGAATGCGTGACAAAAATCCGGCACCCGCTTCGATGACGACGTCGAAGCCGAGACCCTTCAGTTTCTTTACGGTATCCGGTGATGCGGCAACACGACCCTCGTTCGGGTCCGTTTCCTTGGCGACAAAGACAATCTCGCTCACAAATCCCCTCCCGGCCGCAATCGAGCCGAGGCCGGAATGCGGGCATCCTCTCCGACTGCAAAGCGGGCGGCCCTCCAAGCCAACACGCCTCCATGCGCCAGGCACAAAGGTGCCGAACACATATCTCCTGAAGCAGCGCCTGGATGCGCGAACCGGTGTCGATCCGTCGGCAATGAGCCTTGATCAGCCCCGCAGGTCTGCGTTCACTCCTCCCTCACGCAGTGAGGAAAATCCGTCGGGCCCGCCGCAACGGGCATCCGGGCATCAAGCCGCAAGCGTCGGCGCCTCCAGCCGACGGCATGCAGCTTCGTCCGGGCACAGGGCCCGGTTGCCAGGGAAGCGTCTTTCGCACGCTCCCTCAGCGATCCGTTCGGTAACGCCAATCAGCGAAGGAAGAAGAAGCCGGCGACGTTGAGCAGGATGAAGAGCACGATCGAGGAGATCAAGCCCATCGTCGTGAAGAAGCCCGCAGCCATGGCAATCAGCAGGGCGACGCAGAACAGCGTGCCATACTTCGAGGCATCCAGGAACCTGAGGTAGGTTTTCTCGTGTTCCGCATAGTCCATCGGAGCGCCCACATCGACCGGTCCAGAATGATGCTCAGCCATCGTCCATATTCTCCCTGAATGCCACGGCACGACCGCAAGGCCATCACCGCCCCTATCGAAGCAGGCCCCCGCGAAAAGACGCGAAAACCCTTATAGCTGCCCTTACACAATGCGCAGGGCGGGCGCAACGAAAACCCGTCTTTGGCAATACCTGATGGGGCGATATGTCATGCCTGACCGCGAGGGCGGCGCGCACGGGCGCGCCAGCCTTCGGCTCGCGCGTTTGCAGACGACTAGCGGAACACCGAGGTGCGGTAGGAACGGCCATAGCCGGTCTGTGCCATGCGTGCAGTCGGCAGGATCGTCAGTGGCGCGAACGGCACCTCGCTGCGGTCGGCAAACATCATCCGGCGTTCGAAGGGCTCCGAATCGAAGATCGGGTAGCGGTCGAGGATCGATGGCCTTTGTCCCCTCACCTGCGCCACAAGCAGGGCGCCATCGGCGTTGTAGACCCCGAGGTTCTCACGCTTGGCGACGACTGTCTCGGAGGCGAAGATGCGCTTGTAGAAAGCCGTGTGGCGCGGCCGGCAGGCGGTCAGGCAGCGGTCGGCCGAGAAGTATTCGCAGGCCATCGCGACCGGGCGCAGCGTCAGGTAGGGAAGCGCCCGCATCTCATCGCCGATGACATCCGGATCGACCGCCAGACGACCGGGGTCCACCAGCACCATGCCGGCATCGAGGAACGCGTCGATTTCCGGTGCGAAAATGATCCCCGACGTGCTGGCGCGATGATCCGGCGTCACGTGATGCACGCGCACGGTGCTGACGAGGCTCTCATCGAGATAGATGCCGAAGACATAGGCGTGGCTGTCGAAATCGAGATCGTCGATCAACGTCGATCCGGTCAGTTCCATCAGATTGACGGACTTGTAGGCCTTGTAACGCAGCCGCGCGATGTCCTCCATGTCCTCGCCGGTCTCGACCCGTCGGTATTCGACACGATCGAGCAAATGCATCAGCTTTTCAGAAAAACGCCCAGGCTCCGCCTGATGAACCGTCTCACCCATACTCAACACCTCATGGTTAACAAATCGTTAACCTATTGAGCAGTGAGGGGGCTGCAACCACAAAACGAAACAGTTCACCGTTAACTTTTTGTTAACTTTTAAATCGGTGAATTTTCGGGCAGATGCACACCCAAGCGCATCGAAGCCGAACGAATTTAAGGCGGAACTACAATACCTTAAGGCTTAAGGCGACAGTGCGGGAATGGCACAGGACGAAAAGCGACGAAGGGTCAGGCGATGCGCTTGCTTGAGGCCTTTGCGCCCCGTTTTGGCACACCATTCTTGCAGAGGGTTGCAATCGCCGAGGCCGGCATTGGTGCTGCAAAAACGAAGCCCTGTATCAAATCGGCACAATTGTGCTCGTTGATCAGCTGCAGCTGATCCGCCGTCTCGACACCTTCGACGACGATGCGCAGGCCGAGGGCCCGGGCAAGGTTCGCCGTGCCGCGCAATAGCTTGAAGCGTCGCGAGTCCTCGCGAATGTTGCGCACGAAGGAGCGATCGATCTTGATGATGTCGACCGGTAGTGCATCGAGATAGCTGAGGCTCGAATAGCCAGTGCCGAAATCGTCGATGGCAATGGTGATGCCGAGACTACGCAGCTCGCGCAGGATCGCCTGGGACTTCTGCGGCTCGTCCATCAGGCAGCTTTCGGTCACCTCCAGATGCAGCCGTGAAGCGTCGAGCCCCGTCGCCTGAAGCGCATCGGTTACCGTCGTCACGATGTCACTGCTGCGAAGATCGAGCACCGACAGGTTCACCGACACGGACACGTCGTTCGGCCAGTTCATGCAGTCGCGGCAGGCCTGGTCGAGGACGAAGCGCGTGATTTCCGTGACGAGGCCAAGCTCTTCCGCAAGCTGGATGAACACGTTCGGCGGCACGGGGCCACGCTCCGGATGCGTCCAGCGCGCCAGTGCCTCGCAGCATTCGACCCGGCCACCGTTCGGCGCAAACATCGGCTGGTAGGAGAGCGTCAGGCTGCGGGCGTTGATCGCCTCGCGCAGATCCTCCTTCAGCCTCTGGCGGTCGACATAGCGTGCGTCCATCTCGGCTTCGAACGCGGTGCAGCCGCCGCGGTTGCGCAGTTTCGTTTCGGAAAGGGCGAGGTCGGCCTTGATTTGCAGATCTTCCATGCGCACGTCGGCGCTCGTCGCAATGACGAAGCCCGCGCTCATCGTCATATTGAAGGTGAAACCACTGGCCTCGTAGATGCCGCGCAGATTGGCGTGAAGTCCGCGCATCCTCTCTTCCAGATCGGCAAGCGCGGCCCTGTTGGGGAAGAACACCACGAATTCGTCACCCATCAGCCGCGCGGCGATTGCATCATCGCCGGCAAGCGTCTTCAACCGCGCGGCGATCGCCTGCAGGAGCTTGTCGCCAACGATGTGGCCGCGCATGTCGTTGACATGCTTGAACTCGGTGACGTCAAGGAGCATCAGCCCGACTGGCCGGTCCTCACTGTCGTCAGCACTGACCGTCGCCAGAGCCAACTCGCCAAAATAGTCGCGGCTCGGAAGCTCCGTCAGCTTGTCGAAACGCACCATATGCAGGATCTGCTTTTCCGCCTGCACCCGTGCTGTGACATCTTCGAAGATCAGGACGGTATCGCCGTTGTCACGACGGCTCGCCGAAAACTCGAGGTGCAGTTCCTCGCTCACCGGGACCAGCACCTGCGGACGCTTGCCCTTGAGCAGGAGATCGAGCTGGCGTGAAATCGCCCTGGTTTGATCCGCGTCGAGCCGCATGCGCCGCGCGCCGCGGCGGATGACGTCATCGAGCAGCCAATCCTTCAGCTCCGTCCGATCGCCAAGAGCGAGCAATTCGCAGGCGCGCTCGTTGGCGACGACAACGCGGCCGTCAGCGTCAAGCATGAACAGCCCATGCGTCATGTTGTTCAGCGCCGTGTCGAACTGCCCGGCGATGGTGGCGATCTCGCGCGCCGCCAGCACGTTCTCGTAGAGGAAGGCGCGCACATTGTTGGCCATCATCCAGGTCGACAGGATGAACGGCAGAATGAGCACGGCAAGCGCCAGCATGAACACGTCCTGCAACGTGATCAGGCCCACGACGATTGGCAGGCACGCCGACGACGACAGCAACAGCACGGCTCGCTCCGAGCCATAATTGCGCCCGACGAGGGAAATCATCGAAGCGAGCGTGACCGATATGGTGGCAAGCTCGGAAAAGGAATCCTGGCTGACCGCAATGGCATAACCGCAGGCAATGCCGCAGGTGAGCGTGACGCTGACGCCACCGACGATGTAGCGGTTCTCCCATTTGCGGACCATCGCCCGATCGGCGTTCGAGAAATCCTGCCGGTCGAACCGCGCCATGTCGAGATTGCGCAGCGCCCAGAGCACGAAGATCGCACCGGAGCAGATCAGATAGAGCGGATCACTGGTCTTGAAATAGACGAGCAGGAACGTCACGACATGCGACAGCATGCCGATCACCAGCGTTTTGCGATGTTCGTAGAGCGAGCTCACGGATGACAGATACACGTCAGTCGGAAGAGCGCTCTGTCCAAGTCGCATCATGAACCAAGCTCCGGTTTACCGGATTGTTAGGGGTGATGACTTA
>NZ_DASYHB010000220.1:0-3261 GCF_035999185.1 Ensifer sp.
ACCGGGGAGGAATTCCGTTGGCAGAGATCGCGCGCGTTGAAACTCTGGTGGAACCGTGACAAACCCTGCGGCCTGCAAGGCTGCGGTTCGCAGCGCAGTTTTCTTTAACCGAAACACGTGGCAAGGTCACGGCAAAATGACTCGCGATTCAACCGATTTATTCGGCGATTTGCTCGGGCCCGTTTCGGCCCGTCGCGTCGTGCCCGTCCTGGTGCCCATGCCGGCACCGAAAGCCTATTCCTATGCGGTTCCCGACCATATGGCGGTTGAGCCGGGCTCCATCGTGCAGGTGCCGCTCGGCCCCCGTCTCGTCGCCGGCGTGGTCTGGGATGGCGAGGACGACGGAAGCGTCGATCCGAAGAAACTGAAGACCATCGAGAAGGTCTTCGACTGCCCGCCACTGACGCCCGACATGCGGGCCTTTCTCGACTGGGTGGCGACCTATACGGTCACGCCGCCAGGTCTTGTTGCACGCATGGCGCTGCGCGCACCGGCAGCCTTCGATCCGGAGCCGATGGTGGAGGCGCTACGTCTCACCGAGATGCGGCCGGAACGCCTGACGGCGGCACGCGAACGGGTGATTGCAACCGCCAGCGATGGCCTGTCCTGGACGCGCTCGGGCCTTGCGCACGCAGCCGGCACCTCGTCGAGCGTGATTGACGGGCTGACGCAGCAGGGCGTGTTCGAGACCGTGTTCATGGCGCCGCCGCCCGTCGTCGCCTTGCCTGATCCCGATTTCGTAGCTCCCCGGCTCGAAGGCCCGCAAAAGGATGCCGCCGCCGACCTGCTTGCGGCGGTAGAGGAGGGTGGCTTTTCGGTATCGCTGATCGATGGCATCACCGGTTCGGGCAAGACCGAGGTCTATTTCGAGGCGATCGCCGCGACGCTTCGCGCCGGCAAGCAGGTGCTGATTCTTCTGCCGGAGATCGCGCTGACGTCGAGTTTCCTCGAGCGGTTCCAGGATCGTTTTGGCGCCAAGCCGGCCGAGTGGCATTCGGACCTGGCGCCGCGCACCCGCGAAAAGGTCTGGCGCCAGGTGACAACCGGCGACGTGCGTGTCGTTGCCGGTGCCCGCTCTGCCCTGTTCCTGCCGTTCGAGGAACTCGGTCTTATCATCGTCGACGAAGAGCATGACCCTGCCTACAAGCAGGAGGATCGCGTCTTCTACAATGCGCGCGACATGGCGGTCGTGCGCGGCCGGATTACCGGCTTTCCCGTCGTGCTTGTTTCCGCGACGCCTTCGGTCGAAAGCCGGGTCAACGGCGAGGTTGGCCGCTACAAGCCGATCCACCTGCCGACGCGCTTCGGGGACGCGGCGCTGCCGCGGCTCGGCGTCGTCGACATGCGCCAGCATCCGCCGGCCCGTGGCGGCTTTCTGTCGCCGGTGCTCCTGAACCAGGTCGGCAAGGCGGTCGAGCGCGGCGAACAGGCGCTGCTCTTCCTCAACCGGCGTGGATATGCGCCGCTGACGCTCTGCCGCGTCTGCGGCCACCGCTTCCAATGCCCGGATTGTTCCAGCTGGCTCGTCGAGCACCGGTTTCGCGGACAAATCCAGTGTCACCATTGCGGCTATTCGGAAAGGACGCCGGAAGCCTGCCCCGAATGCGGCACGTTCGATCATCTCGTTGCCTGCGGCCCCGGCGTCGAGCGGATCGCCGAGGAGGTGGAGCGGCACTTCCCTGAAGCGCGCACCATCGTGCTGTCTTCCGACCTCATGGGCGTCAAGCGCCTGCGGTTGGAACTCGATGCAATCGCGCGCGGCGAGGCGGACATCGTCATCGGCACGCAGCTTGTCGCCAAGGGCCACAATTTTCCGCTGATGACGCTGGTCGGCATCGTCGATGCCGACCTTGGATTGGCGAATGGAGATCCGCGCGCGGCGGAGCGAACGTTCCAGCTGCTGTCGCAGGTGACCGGTCGCGCCGGCCGAACCGGCCTCAAGAGCCTCGGGCTCTTGCAGACCTACCAGCCGCAGCATCCGGTGATGCAGGCGATCGTTTCAGGCGATGCGGATGCCTTCTACGACCGCGAGATTGCCGAGCGCGAAAAGGCGCTGCTGCCGCCCTTCGGTCGGCTCGCCTCGCTGATCGTCTCGGCCGATACGCGTCAGGATGCGGAGGGTCATGCGCGGGCTTTGCGCATGGCCGCGCCCCGGACAGACGGCATCTCGATTCTCGGTCCAGCGGAAGCGCCTCTGGCGCTGGTGCGCGGACGGCATCGCTTCCGCCTTCTGGTGCATGGCCGTCGCAACAGCGACATGCAGGCCTTCGTCAAGGCGATGATCGCGGCCGGCCCCAAGGAGCGCGGCTCGATCAGCGTCCAGCTCGACATCGATCCCCAGAGCTTCCTGTAAATTCAAGTTTCCCCTGTTGATCGCAGCAATGCGCAGGCGGGCGATTCACAACCGCGACGACATGCGCTAGAGGTCAGGAGCGTCTTGCCTTGGCGGCGGCGACGAATTGACAACGGGCTCATCGGCGGGACGAGGCATGGAGTTCTACATTCCGACGGAAACCGGCGAGTTCCTCGCCTTCTGCGCGGCGGCAGCGGCGATGCTGATCGGTGTCGTGATGCTGTTTGCGCCGCGGCTTACCTTTCGTGCGGCCGGCATCGGCATTGCTGAAGGTCGGCGCGGCGGGCTTGCCGAGGCACGCTCGACCATGGGCGGCATGCATGTGGGCCTCGGACTTGCGGCCATCCTGCTCGCGCAGCCGATGGTCTATCTCGCGGTCGGTGCTGCCTTTGCGCTCGCCGCCTTCGGCCGGATTCTCTCGATGATGAGCGACAACGGCGCCACGCTCTACAATTGGCTGGCGCTCGCCGTTCAGGCAGCACTTGCCATTCTTCCGCTTGCCTATGTCTTCGGCATGATCTGATCGCGGTTGCGAGCTTCTTCGCGATTCACGGGTGCGGATACCAATTTACGGCAAAATTCGGCCAAAGGTGGCCGACTTATGCCGCATTCCTGCCGTTCGCGTGTTGCGAGTCCAAACATCCTATGCTAGACGAACCGCGAATTGCGGGGGAAGTGGGTCGCCAGGCCTCGATATCCTGCAAATTATTGCAGCAAATTCAAGATCTTAAGTTGACGGCCCACCGCCAGCACGGTTCTTGGATGAAATTGAGAGAAGCTTGTGCCCGTGGCAGACACATCCCAGCTTATTTCCGGTGTTGCAGAAAGATATGCGTCCTCGCTTTTTGAGCTCGCGCTCGGCGCAGGTTCGATCGAGGCAGTCGGTGCGGATCTGACCCGCGTCCAGG
>NZ_DASYHB010000045.1:0-24270 GCF_035999185.1 Ensifer sp.
GCTCTTCACCTTCTGCGAATAGACACCCATCGGCGTGGTGATGGTGGTGCCGACGCTGACGATCTCGAAGCCGCGATCGGCGATCTGGTTGTCGAGATAGGGCTGGTGCTGGAACGAGTTGGCGTTGAGGTCGCCATCGGCCAGCGCCTGGTTCGGAACGACGTAGTCGGAGAATTCGAGGATCTCGATGTCGAGGCCCTTGGGGGCTGCGACTTCCTTTACCTTCTCCATGATCTGGGCGTGTTCGCCCGGCGTGACGCCGACCTTGATGGTCTCGGCAAGCGCCGTTCCGGCGGTGAGAGCGGCAATCGCCGCCGCGATGATGAGCTTCTTCATGGGTGTCTCCTTGTTCACGTTCAGTCTTGGGAGGAAGTCAGGTCTTGCGGTTTTTCTTGTCGAACCGTCGCGCCAGGCCGTCGCCGGCGCTCTGGACGAGCTGCACCAGCACGATCAGCACGATGACGACGACAAGCATCACGTCGGGCATGAAGCGCTGGTAGCCGTAGCGGATGCCGAGGTCGCCGAGCCCGCCGCCACCGACCGCGCCGACCATCGCCGAATAGCCGATGAGGCTGACAGCGGTCATGGTGAGCGCCAGCGTCAGCGCCGGGCGCGCTTCGGCCAGCAGCACCTTGAAGACGATCTGCATCGGGGTCGCCCCCATGGCGCGCGCCGCCTCGATCAGCCCCTTGTCGATCTCGCGGATCGCCGCTTCCACCAGACGGGCAACGAAGGGAATGGTCGCGATCGTCAAGGGCACGATCGCCGCCTTGGTCCCGATCGAGGTGCCGGTCAAAAGCCGGGTGAAGGGAATGATGGCGACGACGAGGATGATAAACGGCGTCGAGCGCGTGGCGTTGACGATCAGCCCGACGATGCGGTTGATCGTCGGCGCCGGGAACAGTTCTCCCTTGCCGCTGGTCGCAAGGAAGATGCCGATCGGCAGCCCGATCAGCGATCCGATCAGGCCGGCGATCGCGACCATGTAGATGGTGTCGACGGTGGCGCCAGCGATGCGCAGCAGAATATCAGGCGACATAACCGAGCACCTCCGTGACCAGGCCGTTTTCGGTAAAGAAGCGTTCGGCGCGCGCGGATGTCTCGGCATCCGCGCCATAGGCGACAACCAGCGAGCCATAGGGCGCGCCGCCGATCTCGTCGATCGTGCCGGCGATGATGTTGACCTCGGCGCCGACAGACTTGATCAGCTGCGAGATCAACGGCTTTTCGGCGGCCGCACCAAAGAAGGTAAGCCGCACCACGGCACGGTCGCCGGAAGCCGGTTGCGGCTTCAGTGCGCGCGCCACCGCGTCCGGAAGCTTCGAGCCCGGCAGGCCCGAAAGCAGCGCCCGCGTCGTCTCGTGCTTCGGATGGGTGAAGACGTCGAAGGTGTGACCACGCTCGACGATGCGGCCGTGGTCGATGACGGCAACGTCGGAGGTTACGGCCTTCACCACCTCCATCTCGTGGGTGATGAGCAGCACCGTGAGACCGAGATCGGCGTTGATACGCTTCAGAAGTTCGAGGATAGACTGCGTTGTCTCCGGGTCGAGTGCCGATGTCGCCTCGTCCGAGAGCAGGAGCTTCGGCTCGGTCGCAAGCGCCCGGGCGATGCCGATGCGCTGTTTCTGGCCACCGGACAGCTCGGCCGGATAGCGGCCGTGCTTGTCGGCAAGTCCGACAAGATCGAGCAGCGGCCGGACGCGCTGCTCGATGGCGCGCTTGTCCATGCCTGCAATCTCCAGCGGCAGCGCGACGTTGCCGAAGACGGTGCGCGACGAAAGCAGGTTGAAGTGCTGGAAGATCATGCCGACGTTGCGGCGAAGGCTGCGCAGCGCCGCCTCGTCGAGTGCGCCGACGTCGACACCATCGACCAGGACCTTGCCGCTGCTCGGCTTTTCGAGCCCATTGACCAGCCGGATCAAGGTCGACTTGCCGGCGCCTGAGCGACCGATGATGCCGGTGATCGAGCCACGGTCGACCGTCAGCGAGACGTTATCGAGCGCGGTGAACGCGCCGCTCTGGCCAGAGGCGGGAAAACGCTTGGAGACGCCGTCGAACACGACGGCTGCGTCAGCCGATGGCGCTGCGTTTTGGGCGGAAACGCTCATCGTTCGGATATCCCCGAAAGAGGCGCTGTCGAATCGTGCGGGTACATAGGTGCTCTCGGATGTTCAAAACTTGGAGATCCCGACCAGGTCGGGATGGAAGGCGCGTCCGGTCAGGCCGACATTCGACAACGCATTCGGAACAGGGAGCACTTCTCTAGCATCAAGCAACCAGTCAGTTCAACTTTGGCGTCGCATGGCCCGCATGCGACATAATCTACGGCTCTTATGGAGAATTGGCGCACCGTTTCACAGGCATGATTTTTCCGAATATGCTGCCGGACGGCAAAACCATGCTCTTTTGCTGGGCGCCCGCCCGCGAAACGACACATCGCGGCGCCAGCACCTTGGATATCCTCGGCCGAACGGACTGCGCCCGCAGACTTTTCGTGCTAACCGGCGGGGACCACGGATTACGAGGTAGAAAATGCGCATCGTCTTGACCGGAAGCTCGGGCCGCATCGGCCGGGCGATCTACAACGCGCTCGCCGCAGACCATGACGTTATCGGCATCGACCGCACGCCTTTCGGCACGACGGCCATTGTTGGCGACCTCGTCGACGGCGAACTGCTGGAGCGCGTGATGGAGGGTGCCGACGCAGTGATCCATACCGCCGCCTTGCATGCGCCGCATGTCGATGCGGTAGACGACCAGGAATTCGAGCGCGTCAACGTGATGGGCACGCATCTGGTGATCGCCGCCGCACAGGCTGCCGGTGTCGGCCGCATCGTCTTCACGAGCACCACGGCGCTCTATGGTCATGCGGTCAGGGACGGCAGCTGCGCCTGGATCACCGAAGAAACGCCACCGAAGCCCCACACGATCTACCACCATACCAAGCTTGCAGCCGAAGCCTTGCTCGAAAACGCCGCCGATCGCGCTCTTTATGTGCGGGTGCTGCGCATGTCCCGGTCTTTCCCGGAGGCGGCGGACAAGGTGGCCGGCTACCGCCTGCATCGCGGCATCGATGTGCGCGATGTCGCGGCAGCGCATGTAGCGGCACTCGACAACGGCGGACCGGCCTTCCAGCGCTACATCATTTCAGGCGAGACGCCGTTCCTGCCGACCGACTGCCGCCGCCTGGCAGAGGACGCAGCCGGCCTGCTGCGCGAGCGTGCACCAAAACTGTCGCAGGCCTTTGCCGATCGTGGCTGGACGCTGCCCATGACAATCGACAGGGTCTACGACCCGAGTTCCGCGATTGAAAAGCTCGACTGGAAGCCACGCTTTGGATTCAAGGAAGTGCTGGCGCAGCTCGACCGGCAGAGTCTGGAAGTGCTGCCGGTTCGCTCGCTGTCTTGAAACCGAGATCCTCGCGGGCGGCTTAAACCGCCCGCACACTTGTCAGCCGTGGTTGCCCTTCGGGAACTGTTCGGCGAGTGCCTGATACCACTGCCCGCTCTTCTTGATGGTGCGGACCTGGGTGTCGTAGTCGACATGCACGATGCCGAAACGCATCTTGTAGCCCTCGGCCCATTCGAAATTGTCCATCAGGCTCCAGGCGAAATAGCCGCGCATCGGATAGCCCTCGGAGATCAGGTCGGCCGTCACAGACAGGTGCTCGGCGATGTAGTCGAGCCGCGGCTGATCGTCGACGATGCCGTTCTCGACGCCCATGTTGTAGCAGGCGCCGTTTTCGGTGATGTAGCAGTCGGGCAGCTGGTATTTGGCGTTGAGTGTCCTGACCAGGCTGCCGAGCGCCGGCGCGTAGACTTCCCAGCCGATATCGGTCTTCGTCTCGCTCACCGGCTTGGCGTTGACCGTCGCCGGATACTCGGCACCCTTCGTCGGGTCGTCGCTGACGCGCATCGGCGTGTAGTAGTTCAGCCCCCACCAGTCGAGCGGCCGGGAGATCGTCTCCATGTCGCCGTCTTCGATTAAGGGCATGCGATGGCCGAGCGCGCTCATGAAGCTCTCGGGGTATTCCCCTCCAAAGATCGGGCCGAAGAACACGCCGTTGTGGAAGTCGAAGGCGCGGTCGGCGGCTGTCTTGTCGGCTGCACTGTCGCTGCCCGGATAGACCGAATGCGCGTTGATGACGATGCCGGCCGGCAGGTTCGGCCGCTCGGAGCGGATAGCATCGACGCCGAGCCCGTGCGCCAGGTGGGTGAAATGCAGCGCGTGCAGGGCCGCGTCCATGTTGCGCTCACCCGGCGCATGAATGCCGTAGAGGTGGCTCAGCCAGACCGAGCACCAGGGCTCGTTGAAGGTCGCGACCGCATCGAGCCGATCGCCGAGGCGGGCGATGACCGTCTTGGCATAGCGCTGGAAGGCGTAAGCGGTCGTGCGCGCGGTCCAGCCGCCGTCGCCCATCAGCGCCAGCGGCAGGTCCCAATGGTAGAGCGTCGCATAGGCCTTGATGTTGCGGGCCTTAAGCCCGTCGACCAGGCGATCGTAGAAATCGAGGCCCTTCTCGTTGATCGGACCGGTACCCTCGGGGATGATGCGCGGCCAGGCAATCGAAAATCTGTAGGCATCGACGCCAAGGCTCTTGATCAGGTCCAGATCCTCGTCCAGCCGGTTGTAGTGGTCACAGGCGATATCGCCATTGTGCCGCCCGAAGACGCGGCCCGGCATATTGGAAAAAGCGTCCCAGATTGACGGCTTGCGGCCATCGGCCTTGGTGGCGCCTTCGATCTGGAAGGAGGCGGTCGCCACCCCGAATACGAAATCGCCCGGAAAGCGTTCAGCCAGAATCTTGGGATCGGTCATCTCTTTGGTCTCGTCTCGTTCCGGCCCCGCTATCAGCGGGGCCACGTTGTTTTCTCGTGTTCTGAGGTCGACCTAAAGCCGTGCCCGCAGATGTCAACTCGCGAAAAAGGGCGGGAAAGCCCGCCCTTCCGCCCGCCTGAGGCGTCGCTTACACCTTTACCCACGCACCATTTCGTTTGGATGACTGGACGCAGGCGTCGACAAACACCATGCCCTTCATGCCGTCGTCGATGGTCGGATAGGTGACGGCCGGATCGACCGTCTCGCCCTTGCGCTTGGCAAAGATCGCGCGCGCCGCTTCGCTGTAGATATTGGCGAAGCCTTCAAGGTAGCCTTCCGGATGGCCCGACGGCACGCGGCTGACACGGTTGGCCGCAGCGCCAGCACCCGCGCCGGCACGGGTGAGCAAGCGCTTCGGCTCGCCGAACGGCGTGTACCAGAGATAGTTCGGATCCTTCTGCGTCCATTCGAGCCCGCCCTGGGTGCCGTAGACGCGTACCATCAGGCCGTTCTCGTGGCCTGGCGCCACCTGGCTGCACCAGAGCAGCCCCTTGGCGCGTTCGCCGTCTTTCTTTTTGAAACGCATCATCACATGCGCATTGTCGTCGAGCTGACGGCCCGGCACGAAACTGTCGAGATCGGCCGACAGCTCCTCGAGCTCAAGCCCCGAGACGAAGGCGCCGAGATTGTAGGCATGCGTGCCGATGTCGCCGGTCGAACCTCCGGCGCCGGACCGGGCCGGATCGGTGCGCCAGGCCGCCTGCTTCTGGCCGGATTGCTCGATGTTCTCAGTCAACCAATCCTGCGGATATTCCATCTGCACCAGCCGGATAGCGCCGAGTTCGCCATTTGCGACCATCTCGCGCGCCTGACGCACCATCGGATAGCCGGTGTAATTGTGGGTCAGCACGAACAACGCGTCGCTCTCGTCGGCCGCCTTCTTCAGCTTCTTGGCGTCGCCAAGCGTCGAGGTCAGCGGCTTGTCGCAGATGACGTGAATGCCGCGCTTCAGGAACTCCTTGGCCGCGGCGTAGTGCACGTGGTTCGGCGTTACGATTGCGACCGCCTCGATGCCATCCTTCAGCTTGGCTTCGCGGATCGCCATCTGCTTGAAGTCGGAATAGACGCGCGACGGATCAAGCCCAAGCTCGCGGCCCGAGCTTTCCGCCTTCTCCGGCGTCGACGACAGCGCGCCGGCCACCAGCTCAAAATGATCGTCGAGCCTGGCTGCGATGCGGTGCACCGCGCCGATGAAGGCGCCGGAACCACCACCCACCATGCCGAGCCGGATGCGACGCTCGCGCTTCTCGCTCGTTCCTTCGATTGCCATAGTCTTCTCCCCTGTTTCCGTTCCGTGTGTTGTGTTGTTTGTCGCGGCTGATGCCCCTCATCCGCCTGCCGGCACCATCTCCCCCCATGCGGGGAGAAAGGAACTGCCGCACCGCTCGCCAAGTCCCAAGCAACAGCCCCTCTACGCTCTCAACGGGTGCCGTAGCTGCAAGCGCAGCCGCAGTTCGTGTCCCCTCTCCCCGCTTGCGGGGAGAGGGTTAGGGTGAGGGGCAGAAACTCAGATCCCCAGCATGCGCCGGTTGGCGGCCTCGTCGGTGCCAGCGCCGGCAAAGTCGTCAAAGGCCTTTTCGGTGACGCGGATGATGTGGTGCTTGACGAAGTCGGCCCCCTCGCGCGCGCCGTCCTCCGGATGTTTCAGCGCGCACTCCCACTCGACCACCGCCCAGCCGGAAAAATCGTTGGCCGCCATCTTCGAAAACACCGCGCCGAAATCCACCTGGCCGTCACCGAGCGAGCGGAAGCGGCCAGCGCGGTTGACCCAGCCCTGATAGCCGCCATAGACGCCCTGCCGTCCGGTCGGGTTGAACTCCGCATCCTTGACGTGGAACATCCGGATGCGGTCTTTGTAGATGTCGATGTTGTCGAGATAATCGAGGCACTGCAGCACGTAGTGCGACGGGTCATAGAGCATGCAGGCGCGGGCATGGTTGCCGGTGCGCTCCAGGAACATCTCGTAGGTGATGCCGTCGTGCAGGTCCTCGCCCGGATGGATCTCGTAGCAGATGTCGACGCCGTTCTCCTCGGCATGGTCGAGGATCGGCTTCCAGCGCTTTGCCAGTTCGTCGAACGCGGTCTCGACAAGGCCGGCCGGCCGCTGCGGCCAGGGATAGACGAAGGGCCAGGCAAGCGCACCGGAAAAGCTCGCCATCGCATTCAGCCCGAGGTTCTTCGAGGCGGTCAGCGCCAGCTTCACCTGCTCCACCGCCCAGGCCTGCCTTGCTTTCGGATTGCCGCGCACTTCGGGTGCCGCGAAACCGTCGAAGGCCTCGTCATAGGCCGGATGCACGGCGACAAGCTGGCCCTGCAGATGGGTGGAAAGCTCGGTCACCTCGACGCCGTTGTCGCGCGCCGTGCCGGCAAATTCGTCGCAATAGGCCTTCGAGGTCGCAGCCTTCTGAAGGTCGATCAGCCGTGCATCCCAACTCGGGACCTGCACGCCCTTGTAGCCGCAGTCGGCGGCCCATTTGGTGATCGCATCCCAGGAGTTGAACGGCGCCGCATCGCCGGCAAACTGCGCAAGAAAGAGCCCTGGCCCCTTGATCGTCTTCATCCCGATTTTCCTCCCGATGGAACGGCCGAAGATGTCTCGACCCGTCCGGTCAGTTGCCGAAAGGCGGCACAGGAACGTCCTGTTTCCGTCGCAACCGATGTACCTGAAACGTTGCAGGCGCTGCACGCTATCAGATTTTCGACTGGGGGCAACCGGCGAAAGGGCGGATTTCCCGAAGATTTGTAATCGATTTCATTTCTTCTGTTCGAAAAACCGCCGAACGCGTTTCGGAATGGGTCTGAGCGCTTGTAAAGCCGATCTTCGACTGCGGACGCCAAAGAGAAAGGGCGCCATCATGGCGCCCCTTCCCCCCTCGTCCGCCGCTCTCCTCAGACGATCATCCGTATCGCCGGCTGGCAGGCGCCGGATTGGACCTGCCCTGCCGTCCGGCAGATACGGTGAATTGATCGACCAGCCCTTTGAGCGTGGTACTCACCTGCATGAGCGTATGGGTCGCAGCGCTGGTTTCTTCCACCATTGCCGCGTTCTGCTGCGTCATCTGATCCATGTTGGTGACGGCCGTGTTGATCTCGGCAATGCCGGCCGACTGCTCGCGGGCCGAACCTGCGATCGCGTCGATATGGCCGTTGATGTGGATCACCTGGTCGCCGATATGGTGCAGGGCCTCGCCCGTCCTGTTGACGAGCGACACGCCCATCAGCACATCCTCGGCCGACTTGTCGATCAGCTCCTTGATCTCGCGCGCGGCTTCTGCCGATTTCTGCGCCAATTCGCGCACCTCCTGCGCCACGACTGCAAAGCCCTTGCCGGCCTCACCCGCGCGCGCCGCTTCCACCCCGGCGTTAAGCGCCAGGAGGTTGGTCTGGAACGAGATCTGGTCGATGACGCCGATGATCTGGGTGATCTTGCGCGAGGATTCCTCGATCGCGCTCATCGCCGCCACCGCCTGCTCGACGATCGCGCCGGACTTGCGCGCCTCGTCGGTCGCGTTTCCGACGACCCGTCGTGCCTCCTCGGCGCGCGATGCGGCTTCCTTGGAAATGGTGGTGATCTCCTCGAGCGCTGCTGCCGTCTCCTCGAGCGAGGCAGCCTGCTGCTCGGTGCGCCGCGCCATGTCGTCGGTCGCCGACACCAGTTCGCCGGCGTTGTTGGCCGTTTCCTCCGACGCGCCAACGATGGCCCCGAAGGTCTGGTCGAGCTTGCCGAGTGCTGCGTTGAAATTGGAGCGAAGGCTTGCGAACTGCGGCGCGAGTTCCGCCGCGATGACGGCGGTGAGATCACCGTCGGCAAGCCGCTTGAGACAGTTTTCAAGCGCTAAGAGCGCTTCCTCCTGCTGTCCGTTCAAGACCTGCCGTTCGGCCTCCGAGCGCTCGCGTTCCTCCTGCAAAGCCTCGAGATAGACCGAGATGGCATAGTCCATATCGACCATCGCCGCCTTGACGACGGCCGCCACATCCGTGCCGATTTCCCTTGCCTTGTTGCGATAGAGGAAGCCCGTCAGATGGCTCTCGATGACGCTCTTCAGGATGGATTCGATGATCAGCGCATATCCACCGATGTACCAGCGCGGCTCAAGTCCAAGGCGCGCATGGGTTTTGCCGATCGTGGTGACGGCATCGACATATTGCGCATCGAACCTCGCAGAGGCGATCAGCTCCCAGTGTTTCGCCTGTCTCGCCTTCGCCCCCTGCACATGCGCGTCGCTGGCAAAGAAGCGCGCCGTCTCCGGAATGGCGCGGGCCTTGGAGTAGAATTTGTTCAGTGCGGTATCGAGCGAAGCGGAAATGACGGGCAGCGAGCGCGCGAGCGCCGTGCGCTGGGTATCGTCAAGATCGACGAACTGCAGGCGCTCGTTGAGCAGTTTTGTTTTGGAATCGAAGCTGGTCATGCGGTTTGTTCCCCCGGTGCCGCGACAGGACGCATGACAAGTCGCCGCTGCAGCTCAAGGTTCGGCGTACCCTGCACGAGCGTTTTACCACATTGTAAAGTAGAAATAACTGCAAATTGTAGATGATTATTTATGCTATCATGAATTGCAAGTCGATAGCACAAATACAACCGTCGTCAGGGACACACGCGTGTCGACGGTTGCGCACCAATTTCAGGATCGGTCGATAAAGAATTCCATGGAATCCGCCTCCCGGCAACAACCAGAAAGCGCCATCTATTTCCTGCTGTGGAAAAACACACATCCAGGGTGGCAAAATATGACAAAAATCAAGAGCGGCCGGAAAAACATCCGGCCGCCCGTTAGCTTGCTACCCGCGCTCAGACGTAGCGGTTGACGACGTTTTCCAGCAACTCCTGCTTGCCGGACTTCGGTTGCGGGTTGAGGTCGGACTTCAGCACCCAGGCCTCGATCTCCTCCAGCGAGAAACCGCCGTCGAGCATCTTCTTGGCTTCCGGTACCTGCCAGCCGGCATAACGCTGATCGAGCGGGGCGGAGAGTGCCTTGTCCTCGATCATCTTCGCTGCCGCCTTCAGGCCACGGGCGCAGCAGTCCATGCCGCCGATATGGCCGATCAGCAGGTCTTCCGGGTCGATCGACTGGCGGCGCAGCTTGGCATCGAAATTGGTGCCGCCGGTCTTGAAGCCACCGCCTGCAAGAACCTGGTAATAGGCGAGCGCCATTTCCGGCACGTTGTTCGGGAACTGGTCGGTATCCCAGCCGGACTGGTAGTCGTTGCGGTTCATGTCGATCGAACCGAAGATGCCGAGCGCGTTGGCGAGCGCCAATTCGTGCTCGAAGGAGTGGCCGGCAAGGATTGCATGGCCCTGCTCGATGTTGACCTTGACCTCGTTCTCCAGGCCGTAGTTCTTCAGGAAGCCATAGACCGTCGCGACGTCGTAGTCATACTGATGCTTGGTCGGCTCCTGCGGCTTCGGCTCGATCAGGATCGCGCCCTTGAAGCCGATCTTGTGCTTGTACTCGACGACGAGGTTGACGAAGCGACCGAGCTGGTCGAGCTCGCGCTTCATGTCGGTGTTGAGCAGCGTCTCGTAGCCTTCGCGTCCACCCCAAAGCACGTAGTTCTGGCCGCCGAGGCGCTTGGTGGCATCAAGGCAGGTCTTTACGGTCGCCGCGGCAAAAGCGAAGACATCCGGATCCGGATTGGTCGCAGCACCCGACATGTAGCGCCGGTTGGAAAAAAGATTGGCCGTGCCCCACAGCAGGTTGACCCCGGTCTCGGCCTGCTTCTTCTCAAAATGGTCGACGATTTCGTTGAGGTTCTTGGTGTTCTCCGAAAAACTTTTGCCTTCTGGGCGCACGTCGGCGTCGTGGAAGCAGTAGAAGGGAACGCCGAGCAGGTCGAAGAATTCGAAGGCGACGTCGGCCTTCAGCTTCGCCGCGTCCATCGTGTCCTTGAACCAGGGACGCTCGAAGGTCTGGCCGCCGAAGGGATCGCCGCCCGGCCAGACGAAGGTGTGCCAATAGGCAACCGCAAAGCGCAGGTGGTCTTCCATGCGCTTGCCGAGAACGATCTCGTCCTTGTTGTAGTGACGGAAGGCCAGCGGATTGGCGCTGTCGGGCCCCTCATATTTGATCTTGGCGATATCGCCGAAAAATCCTGTGCTCATGGGTTTGGCTCCTCTCAAGGATGATGCGAATGGGATGGATTTCGGCCGGCGTCGCGCACGCGGTACGCGCGGCCATTACGTGCAAGGTAATTGGTTTCATTCCCTCGACCGGCGATATCTCGGGCATCGAAAGACCAAACGAAAGGAACACTTCGATGCACGACTTCAACGCGATCGCCGAAGCCTATGTTGCCGCCTGGAACGCTAGCGATGTTGCAAGCCGCGCGGCGCTGATCGAAAAGGTTTTCTCCGCCAATGTCAGCT
This sequence comes from Ensifer sp., assembly GCF_035999185.1. Taxonomy (GTDB): domain Bacteria; phylum Pseudomonadota; class Alphaproteobacteria; order Rhizobiales; family Rhizobiaceae; genus Ensifer. The sequence goes on from NZ_DASYHB010000045.1 coordinate 11,246, forward strand.
ATCGCGATCCGATCATGCAGGGCGACGGCCACGCCGGGATCGATGGGCTGATCGCCGGCGTCCAGGGGCAGTTTCCGGGCTTCCGCTTCACGCTGAAGGGCGACGCCGACGGTTTCGCCGATACGATCCGCTTTTCCTGGGCGCTCGGCCCTGAAGGCGTCCCCTCGGTCATCGAGGGCACCGATGTCTGCGAGATCGAGAGCGGCCGACTGAAGTCGGTCACCGGCTTCCTCGACAAGGTCCCGGCCCGCTGAGCGTGCGGCAAGCAGCTTGAGGTGCAGCGTCGTCACGACGCGGCACCCTTGATCGCCGGATAGAGCCGACGGTAGAGCTGGTAACTCTCCTCGTAGGCCGAAACCAGCGACGCGTCGGGCGCGATGGTCTCGGCGGTGCGCGGCGCATAGCAGGTGGCGACGGGATCCGCTCCCGTTGCCGCGATCAGGCCAAGGCGGGCCGCACCGAATGCGGCACCGAAATCGCCGTCGGCAGGAAGATCGACAGGCAGGTCGAGTGCCGTTGCGATCGACTTCAGCCAGTAGCGCGAGCGCGAACCGCCGCCGATCGCGGTGACCCGCGAAAGCGTCGTACCGGCCGCGCGAAGGGCCTCCAGGCTGTCGCGAATGGCAAAGGACACGCCTTCCATCACCGCCTGCGTCAACACCACGCGGCTGCTTTCATGTCCAAGGCCAACGAATGCGCCGCGGATCGCGGCATCATTGTGCGGCGTGCGCTCGCCCGAAAGATACGGCAGGAAGGTGACGCCGCTCGGCGCCTTCAGCTCATCGCCGAGCTCGGCGCTCAAGTCAGCGGCATTGCGACCAGCAATGCCCGAGTACCAGTTGAGCGCGTCGGTCGCCGACAGGATGACGCCCATCTGGTGCCAGGTGTTGGGCAGCGCGTGGCAGAAGGCGTGCACCGCACTTTCCGGATTGGGCAGGTAGCTGGCGTTGGCGGCAAAAAGCACGCCCGAGGTGCCGAGCGAAACGAACGCATGCCCCTCGCCGACCGTGCCCATGCCGCAGGCGGACGCCGCATTGTCGCCGGCACCGCCGGCAACCACGACATCGCCGGAGATCCCCCAGCGGGCGGCGAGTTCCGAACGCAGCCTACCGGCCGCCTCAGTTCCCTCGACCAGGCCCGGCATCTGCGTCTCGTCCATGCCCGTGGCGGCAAGCAGGCTTTCGGACCAGCGCCGCTTGCCGGTATCGAGCCAGGCGGTACCGGCCGAGTCCGACATTTCCGACATGTGCTCGCCGGTCAGCCAGAGGCGCAGATAGTCTTTCGGCAACAGCACCCAGCGCACTTTTGCGAAGATCTCGGGCTCGTTGGCCCGAACCCAGGCAAGCTTCGGCGCGGTAAAGCCGGGAAAAACGATATTGCCGGTGATCGCGCGGAACTGCGGATCTGCGTCGAGCGCTGCCGCCTCGCGAAAGCTGCGGGTGTCGTTCCAGAGAATGCAGGGCCGAAGCACCCGGTCGTCGGCGTCGAGCAGCGTCGCGCCATGCATCTGGCCGGAAAGGCCGATGCCGCGCACGACCGCAAGTTCTTTGGGATGCGCTGCCTTCAAGCCGGCAATCGCCTCTTCGGTGGCGCTGACCCAATCGGCCGGGTCCTGCTCCGACCAGCCGGGATGCGGCCGCGAGACGTCGAGCGCGCCGGATGCCGAGCCGATGATACGCTGGTCGCCGTCGATCAGCATCGCCTTGACGCCCGAAGTACCGAGATCCAGTCCGAGATACATGCTTGCCTCCATTGAGCGGTTCCGGATCAGGAACCGCGTAAATCTAGAGCGTTACGCCGGATCGACCGGCAGGTTGTCCCTAAGGAAAATCTCGATGCGGATGCGCTCCTGCGCCGCGATCACCTGAAGGCCATCCGCGCGGGCCTTCAGGACACGGATGGCGCTGCGCACCTCGTGACCGGCATCCTGATTGAGCAGCGCGTCGATGGTGCCCGAGAGGAGTGCTGCGCGGCTATGCGGCGTCAACTCGTGCGCAACAGTGCAGACTTCCTTCTGCCGTCCCGATGCCTCGAGCGCGGCGATCAGGCCGCGATTACCGGCGCCAAGGCTATAGATGCCGGCAAGGCCGGGGTGGTCGGCAAGCAGGTTGGCAACGAGGCGCTCGACCTCGGCCGGATCGTCGTGGCCTTCGACGACGGACAGGAGGCGATGCCCAGGCGCGCTTTCGGCCATCGCCGCGCTGAAGCCATCGAGGCGGTCGCGATGGTCGCGCACCAGCATCGAGCCGGCGACGATCGCCACCGGACCTTCTCGCCCGCCGAGGAACCGCCCCATCAAGGTGCCGGCGGTCCGGCCAGCGGCAAGGTTGTCGACGCCGGCAAAGTGATCGCGCGTCGATCCCGGCAGATCGGAAACGAGGGTGACGACCGCAATTCCCGCTTCGCGCAGGGCGTCTACGGCCGTGACGACCTCCGGCGCATCGATTGCCACCACAGCGACACCCGCAGGGGCGAGACCGCGCGCACGCTCAAGAGCTGCTGCGAGCGCTGCCGGATCGAAGGCCGGCACGGAGAGAACCGTGATTGCGGTACGCTCGATTGCGGACCGTGCCCTTGCCGCCTCCACCTCGACTGCAAGGCCGCGCATGAAGGTGTTGTCGCCTTCCGGCAGGATGAAGACGAAGGGATAGGTGCGGCTCTTGGCAAGGTTGGCGGCCGCGACGTCGCGGACATAGCCGAGCGCCTCGATCGCACGCTCCACCTTGTCGCGGGTGACGCCGCGCACGCCCGGACGGTTGTTCAAAACCCGGTCGACGGTCGCAAGGCTGACCCCCGCCTCCGCAGCGATATCGTGAACGGTTGGCCTCATGTTTTCCTCCGGGCACTGCCTTTAGAGGAATTTTTGATGTACGTAAATCAAGAATCTGCGGAACGAGGGAAACAAGCGTCGCAGCGTCGGCGGGAAGCCGGTGCAACGCGCCCATTAAACCATTGATAAAAATGACTTAAAAAGTACCAGCCGAGCGTGTTTGCGAGACTAGCCCAGCCGCTTGCTGAAGGCTGTGGTAAAGGTAACCTCGCCATGCATGGCACCAGCCTCGGCGATCACCACGTCCATGAAACCGTCAGTGACGCGCACGACGGCAAAGCCCCCCATATAGGCCGCTTTCGGCTTGATCAGGTCCAGCCCGCCCTGTCGGTAGATCATCGCGGTTTCGTGCTGATGTCCATGGAACAGGCCGATGACGTTGTAGCCCTTTACGACATCGAGCAGCGCCTGGCGCTGGTCCATGCTCCACCAATGCGGCGCGCCATCGCCATCATCGTCGAAGGTCTTGGCTTTCGCGTCCCACACTTCCGTCGAAAACGCGTCCCAGCCATAATGCTGAAACAGGATCACCGGCCGGCCGTCGCCGGCATAGGCGGCAAGGTCCTGTTTCAACCAGGGCAGCGCGTCTACCGCACCCTTGCTTTCATCACCGCCGAAGCGCTGCAATTGCACAAGGTGCAGTCCGCCCCAGTCCCAGGAATAACAGTCCGAAAGCGGATCGTAGTTGGTGACCGGCACCGGCGGTTTGTAGAACACCGTCTGGCGATGATTGAGCTCGACATAGTCGCGCAACTCGCGGCGATACCAGTCGACATGCGGCGGCGGTCCGTCCTGGTCGAGGTCATGGTTGCCGAGCCCGACATAGACGGGCATGTGGACGCGATCGGGTCCCGCCCCTTCCTGGTAGCGGCTGGAGAACTGTTGCAGCTGCCGCCCCTCGCGCGGCTGGCGCACCTGGCCGCCGCCGTCGTCGGTGATGTCGCCGCCAAGCACCAGCCCGAGCGGCTTGCCGATCTCGCGCCCGGCGCCGGCAAGGCCGCTCGGCTTGCCGGCGATCGTCTCCGGCCAGCGCATGGAATGCGCCGCATTTATTGCCGCCACATGACGAAGCAGGTTGGCGTCGGTCTTGCCCTCGCCAGCGCAGTTCGGCGCAAGCCCCTCGATCGAGACGAGGCAGGCGTGGATGTCGTTGGAAAACAGGAAGGTCGCATCGGTCGCCGGAACGGCAGCATGGGCGCGAGGGAACGCAAGCGCTGTCCCCATACCGGCAAGACCCGCAACGAAAGATCGCCGGGAAATGCCATCAGAAACCGATCGCCGCATGCCGCTCCCCCTCTCACACTTGGGACAGAAGTGTGCCGCAAGGTGCAGCTCGCGTAAACCGAGAGCCGCGCCTTGCTTTGAGAGGGGGAGCTAGTGACCGCCGCCGCTCGGGCCGACGCCCTTCGGCTTGCTGATCATCATCACACCGAGGATCAGCGACAGGAACAGCACCGTCAACAACATGAAGATATCGCCAAAGGACAGGATGACCGCCTGCTTCTGCGCCATGCCAGCCAGTTGCTTGATCGCGATCGTCGTACCGTCGAGACCATGGGCGTTGAAGTTCGCGACCATGTTGTTGAACCGCTCCATCGCTTCCGGATTGCCCCACTGCACGTGCTCGGCGAGACGTGCATAGTGGAAGTCCTGGCGCTGCGTCAGGATCGTGTTGATGACCGCCAGTCCCACCGCGCCGCCAAGGTTGCGGGTCAGGTTGAAAAGGCCCGAGGCGCCGCGCATGCGCTCCGGCGGCATCGTGCCAAGCGCGATGTTGTTGATCGGAACCATGCAGAGCATCAGCCCGACACCGCGGAGAATCTGCGGGATGAACAGCTCGTAGAAATCCCAGTCGGCGGTCAGATGCCCCATGATCCAGGTGCCGCTGGCAAAGCTTGCAAAGCCGATCGTCATCAGCACGCGCGGATCAAGCTTGCCCGACAGGATGCCGGCAACCGGCGCGGTGAAGAACATGGCCAGGCCCGAGACGAACATCGTCTCGCCGATCATCAGCGAATCGTAGCCGCGGATGCGCCCGAGATAGAGCGGATAGAGATAGGTAAGGCCATAGAGGCCGATGCCCATCACGAAGGAGAACATCGAGCCGAAGGCGAAGTTGCGGTTGGCAAAGGCCCTGAGGTCGACCACCGGGAATTCCACCTTGAAGGCCCGGTAGAAGAAGATCACCGCGGCGATCACGGTCGCGACCGCCCCCATGACGATGTGATCGTCATTGAACCAGTCGTTGGCGTTGCCTTCTTCCAGAACGTATTCGAGCGAGCCAAGGAAGATCGCCATCGACGCCAGGCCCCACCAGTCGAACTTCTTGAACAGGCCGAGCTCCGGCTTGTCGAAGTCGATGAAGGTCCAGGTGAGCGTCGCGACGATGATGCCCGGGATGACATTGACGAGGAACAGCCAGTGCCAGGAGAAGGCGTGGCTGAGATAGCCGCCGACCGTCGGGCCGATCGTTGGCGCCAGTGTCGCGATCAAGCCGATGATCGGCGACACGATGTTGCGCTTCGACGGCGGGAAGATCGTGAAGGCGGCCGCAAAGACCGACGGGATCATGCCGCCGCCGATGAAGCCCTGAATGGCGCGGTAGACGATCATCTGGTCGATGTTCGTCGCGGTCGCGGCAAGCGCGCTGGCCGCAGTGAAGCCGGCAGCCGAGACAGAGAACAGCACGCGCGTCGAGACGATGCGCGCCAGCGTTCCCGACAGCGGGATCATGATGACTTCGGCAATCAGATAGGATGTCTGCACCCAGCCGATCTCGTCCGAGCCGGCCGACAGGCCCGCCTGGATTTCGGCGAGCGAGGCCGAAACGATCTGGATGTCGAGAATGGCCATGAACATGCCGACGACCATGGCGAAGAAGGCAATCAGCCTCTTCGGATCCATATGTTCCTCGACCTTCGGTGCGGCGGCCGCCACCGAACCTGCTGTTGCCGTTGCGGCCATCGAAGCCACTCCTTGCAAAGGCGCGCCATCAGGCGCGCCGGCGTTTGGGCCCGGTTACTTGGTGGCGGCGACCTTGGTCGCGTCCGGTGCCGTGCGCGTGTCGACATCGACGACGACGCTTAAGCCCGCGCGCAGGTGACCTTCCGCCAGCACGTCGGCCGGCAGCGTGATGCGCACCGGCACGCGCTGGATCACCTTGGTGAAGTTGCCCGTGGCGTTCTCGGCCGGCAGCAGCGAGAAGACCGAACCGGAAGCCGGCGAGATCGAGGCAACGGTGCCTTCGATCGCGTGATCCTCATAGGCATCTACATGGACCTTCACCTTGGAGCCCGGCACAAGATGGGCGATCTGGGTCTCCTTGAAGTTGGCATCGATGTAGAGCTGGTCGACCGGAACGAGCGCAGCCAGACGCTGGCCGGCAGAGACGAGGTCGCCGACCTGGACCGCGACGTTACCGACGATGCCGTCATAGGGCGCCTTCAAAACGGTGAAGCCGAGGTCGCGGTTGGCCTTGTCACGGGCAAGCTCCAACGAACGGATTTCGCTTTCAGCTTCCGTGCGCTGCGCTTCAAGCACGGTGATGCTCGCATTGGCGGCGGCGATGTTGGCGTCAGCGCCCGCAAGGTTTGCGCGTGCCTGGTCGAGCGCCACATCGGCGTTGTCAAGCGAAGCAACGGTGCCGACCGCCTTGGACTGGAGGTCGCTTGCGCGCTTCTGCGCGAGTTCGGCGCCGCGCACCGTCGCTTCGAGAGCCTTCTTCTGCGCTTCCGTCTGGGCAAGGCTTGCCTTGGCGCCAGCGATCTGCGCGTCGAAACGGCTGAGGGCCAACTTCTGGGTGGCGATCTTGGCTTCGGCCTGTTCGGCCGCGATGCGGTAGTCGCCATTGTCGAGGGTGACCAGCGGGTCGCCGGCCTTGACCTTCTGGTTGGCGACGGCGTCGACCTTGGCGACGTAACCCGAAACCTTCGGCGAGATCGTCGCAATATCGCCTTCGATATAGGCGTCATCGGTCGAGATCATGAAGCGGCCGTTGGTCCACCAGTCGTAACCGAACCAGGCACCGGCGGCGAGAAGCGCCAGACCGAGGACAGGAAGAATGGGCTTGCGCGCCTTCTTCTGCGGCGGCGCTGTTTGCGCGACCGGAGCGGGCGCGACGGCTGCCTGCTCTGCTGCGGGCGCCTTCGCCTCGAGCGCAGTTTCCTGAACCGGCTGCGTCTCGAAATTCTCGTCGACGGGACGGACGCGGGCAGCACTGGACGTTTTGGATGCAGACATTGGGCACCGGCCTGGTTAAAGATTGCTGAACGAACTGAACCGTTCGGTTCGATTGGAACTTGACATAGGCCCTTTCTCGTCGCATATCAAGAGGAAATCGAACCGCGTGGTTCGATGACTAATATTTAATGCACGCAGGACGGAAACAAGCGACCACCATGAGCACGGTGAAGACCGGAACGAAGGACGTGATCCAGCCGAATGTCGGCCAGGACGAAGATCTCAATTCGGGCGGCCGCCACGCCGCCGGCGAGGACCCCGCCAAGCGCGAGCAGATCCTCGAAGGCGCACGGCGCGCGTTTCTGAGCCAGGGTTTCGACGCTGCCAGCATGAACGACATCACCCGCGAGGCCGGCGTCTCCAAGGGTACGCTCTACGTCTATTTCGAGAACAAGGAAGACCTGTTCAAGGCGCTGATCATCAAGGGCAAGACGCGGGTGGTCCAAACCGCCAAGCACGCGCTCAACGATCACGACGACGTCGAGGAATCGCTCTATGATTTCGGCGTGACGCTGACGACCAGCATGACCTCCGAAGAGACCATTCGCTCGATGCGCATGGTGATCGGCGTTATTGACCGCATGCCGCATCTGGCCGAGCGCTTTTTCAGCGAGGCGCCCGAGAACGGTTACACCGTGCTCAAGGCGTATCTCGACCGCCAGGTGCCGACCGGCGTTCTCGACATCGACAACACCGAGATCGCCGCCCGGCAGTTTATCGAGATGGCTCAGGCCGGCCTCTTCAAGCACCGCCTGTTCGGCGGCATGTGCTCTGCTCCGCCGCGCGAGCAGATCGAGGCAACGGTGACCGCCGCCGTCCGCGTCTTCATGTCCGCCTACGGACCGAAGAGCTAGACTGGCCGGCACCGGCCCCTGCGGCCGTCGGGGCACTGCAATCCAGCAATTGCGATCAAGCACGCCTTCAGGCAAGACCCTATCAACAGGGCACTGCCAAGGGAGTGATGATGAGTGCCATCGGACGGGCGATCTGGTTTATCGAAAGCCATTTCGCGACAGACATATCGCTGGATGAAATCGCCGAGGCCGCAGGCCTTTCGCGCTTCCATCTCTCACGCGTCTTCGGGCTGGTCACCGGCCGCTCGATCAGCGCCTATATTCGCGCCCGGCGGCTGAGCGATGCCGCCCGCGCGCTTGCCGATGGCTCCGCCAACATTCTTTCGGTGGCGCTCGATGCGGGTTATGGCTCGCACGAGGCTTTCACCCGTGCCTTTCGCGACCAGTTCGGCGTGACGCCGGAAACGGTGCGCAAACAGAGGCACGTTCGAAACATCGAACTGATGGAGCCTTTAAGAATGGACGACACGCGCCAAATCAAGCTCGAACCGCCGCGCTTCGAAGAAAGCCCACCGCTGCTTCTGGCTGGCCTTTCGGAAACCTACGCCTACGGCCGCACCGAGGGCATCCCCTCGCTCTGGCAACGTTTCAACCGCCATTTCGGCAACATACCGAGCCAGAAGGGTAACATCGCCTACGGCGTCTGCAACGACAGCGACGCGGAGGCCGGGACGTTTCGCTACATGGCCGCAGCCGAGGTCAGCGCGATCGACGACTTGCCGGGAGGCTTTTCGACACTGAAGCTGCCGAGGCAGCGCTATGCCGTCTTCCTGCATCGCGGCCACATCTCGGCGATTGCCAAGGTGGCGCACTACGTCTTCGGCACCTGGCTGCCGGAATCCGGGCTTCAGCACGCCGAAACGCCCGATCTCATCGAGCGCTACGATGAGCGCTTCGACCCGAATTCGGGCACCGGCGTCGTCGAAATGTGGATTCCCGTCAAATCGTAAACGGTAAAGCGCCGCCGCAAACGAGCGGCGGCGCTTGTCACGTCCGCAATGTTTCTTAAATACTTTCGGCGATTCTTGCGCGACGACGCGCCACCCAAAGAGAAAGATCGCCGATGCAGGACCTCCTGTTGCTTGCCCAAGACCCTGCCGCCTGGGTCGCCCTCGTCACCCTCGTCGTCATGGAGGTGGTTCTCGGCATCGACAACCTGATCTTCATCTCGATCCTCACCAACAAGCTGCCGGTCGAGCATCGGGAAAAAGCGCGGCGCATCGGCATCGCGCTCGCGCTGATCATGCGGCTTGCGCTGCTTGGTACCGTCGCCTGGATCGTCAAGCTGACGACGCCGGTGTTCGAGGCCTTCGGCCACGGCTTCTCCTGGAAGGACATGATCCTGATCGCCGGCGGCCTGTTCCTCGTCTGGAAGGCGACCAAGGAAATCCACCACAACGTCGACCCGAGCGATCACGGCGAGGACTTCATCGCCTCCTCGGCGATCAACAGCTTCGGCGCCGCCATCGCCCAGATCCTGCTGCTCGACCTCGTCTTCTCGGTCGACAGCATCATCACCGCAGTCGGCATGACGCCGCATCTGCCGATCATGGTCATTGCCGTCATCGCTGCCGTCACGGTCATGCTCGTTGCCGCCAACCCGCTCGCCAACTTCATCGAGAAGAACCCGACGATCGTGATGCTGGCGCTCGCCTTCCTCCTGATGATCGGTACGACGCTGATTGCCGAGGGCATGGGCCTGCACGTGCCGAAGGGTTACATCTACGCGGCCATGGCCTTCTCGGCGCTTGTCGAGATTCTCAACATGGTCGCCCGCAACGCGCGCTTGAGGAAAGCCGGAAAGCTCTAGACGAGCTTACACCCCAACGTCATTGCAAAAGAGGCCCGCATCGTCGATGCGGGCCTCTTTTGTTGCGGGGGGACACCCGTGAAGACACGAGGCCGAGCCGACGGCCGTCAACCGCGAGCCATCGACGACGACGAGAGAGGGATCATTCCTCGTCCTTGCGCCGATCCACGCCGGCGACCCGGCCCCGCGCCTTCTGCCCAACAACGCGTCTGCGCGCGAAACGTTCCCTCATCTCATCGTGGATCAGGCATCCGGCCGATGCCCGACCTCCACCAGGATGTTGCCGGGAATGACGACATAGAGAACGTAAGCGCCGTGACGGTCCTCCGGTTTGTTCACCGCGCAGCCAGATGCCAACAGCCCCTGGTAGGCCTCATCGACCTCGGCGCGTGTCGGCAGCAGGAAGCCGACATGGTAGGTCTGGGCGCCGAGGTTCACCTGGTCGCCGCCGCCGAGCGCGGTGATCGGCGGACTGACGACGAGCACCAGGCCGGAACCGTCCGTCAGGCGGTAGAAGGCGTCCTTGCCGCGCTTTTCGACCAGCGTCAGGCCGAAGTGGTCGATCAGGAAAGTCGCCGTCTCGGCAACGACGGGGCTATGGAGGTCGATATGGTTCAGTCGCATGTCTGCAGTCTCCGTGTTTGAACAACGCGGCGGACTGCGTCGACTTTGCATGACCCGCCGCGGACCGATGCGGGATCGCATCGGAACCACGTCGCGGGTTCGAACGGGACGTTCGAGCAGAGCTTCGCCGGCCATGGACGGCTGCGAAGGGACCGGGCTTACCTTATCCGGTCCTGCCTTTTTCGACCGGACCTCAATACAGGATAATCGGCGACGGCGGAAGATGCGGCCGGGATCAGTTCCGACCGGCGTCCGGATCGACCTTCTGAAGTTCCTGGAGATAGGCATCGAGGCGGTCGAACTTCTGCTCCCAGAAGCCACGGTAGCCGTCGAGCCAGCTGTTGACGTCCTGGAGCGGCGCCGCTTCGAGCCGGCAGGGCCGCCACTGCGCTTCCCGGCCGCGGCTGATCAGCCCGGCACGCTCGAGCACCTTGAGATGCTTGGAGACCGCCGGTAGGCTCATCTCGAACGGTTCCGCCAGTTCGCCGACCGACGCCTCCCCGAGGGCGAGACGGGCAAGAATTGCCCTTCGCGTGGGATCGGCCAGGGCTGAGAGCGTCGTCGACAAGCGATCTTCCGGCATTTTCTAAAAAACCTATCAGTTAAATAACCTTTCGGTTCATTACCGCTCGTGAGTGGCAGAGTCAACAAAAAGTGGCGTAATCCACTTTCCGTTGACATGATCGGCGTTCTATGGTCTCACCCGAGCCATTGGAACGGCCTGCCGATACCGCAGTTGCGGCACCCTTGCGGGCTTTTCCTTCCCATAAAATGCGCGCCCGACGGTCGGAATTCGTCTCCGGCAAGGGGCGAAAAGCACGTCAGACGGGCAAAGACCATGGCAAATTCAGCAGTCCGGGTACGCATCGCACCCTCCCCCACCGGCGAGCCGCATGTCGGCACGGCCTACATCGCTCTGTTCAACTATCTGTTCGCGAAAAAACACGGCGGCGAGTTCATCCTGCGCATCGAAGACACCGATGCGACCCGCTCGACGCCGGAATTCGAAACGAAGGTGCTGGACGCGCTGAAATGGTGCGGGCTCGAATGGTCGGAAGGTCCTGATATCGGCGGTCCCTACGGCCCCTATCGCCAGAGCGACCGCAAGGACATGTACCGCCCGTACGTCGAGAAGATCGTCGAGAACGGCCACGGCTTCCGCTGCTTCTGCACGCCCGCGCGGCTTGAGCAGATGCGCGAGAGCCAGCGCGCCGCCGGCAAGCCTTCGAAGTATGACGGCCTGTGTCTCAATATTTCGGCTGAGGAAGTGACCTCGCGCGTGGCCGCCGGCGAGCCGCACGTCGTGCGCATGAAGATCCCGACCGAGGGTTCGTGCAAGTTCCACGACGGCGTCTATGGCGATGTCGAAATTCCGTGGGAAGCCGTCGACATGCAGGTTCTGCTCAAGGCCGACGGCATGCCGACCTACCACATGGCCAACGTCGTCGACGACCACCTGATGAAGATCACCCACGTTGCCCGCGGCGAGGAGTGGCTGGCCTCGGTGCCGAAGCACATCCTGATCTATCAGTATCTTGGCCTCGAACCGCCGGTCTTCATGCATCTGTCGCTGATGCGCAATGCCGACAAATCGAAGCTGTCGAAGCGCAAGAACCCGACGTCGATCTCCTATTACACCGCTCTCGGCTACCTGCCGGAAGCGCTGATGAACTTCCTCGGCCTGTTCTTCATCCAGATCGCCGAAGGCGAGGAACTGCTGACGATCGAGGAACTGGCGGCAAAGTTCGATTCCGAAAACCTGTCCAAGGCCGGCGCGATCTTCGACATCCAGAAGCTTGACTGGCTGAACGCCCGCTGGATCCGCGAAAAGCTTTCGGAAGACGAGTTCGCCGCTCGAGTCCTTGCCTGGGCGATGGAAAACGATCGCCTGAAGCAGGGCCTGAAGCTCAGCCAGTCGCGCATCTCCAAGCTCGGCGAACTGCCCGATCTCGCAAGCTTCCTGTTGAAGTCCGACCTCGGCCTCAAGCCCGAAGCCTTCGCCGGCGTGAAGTCGACGCCCGAAGAACTGCTCGAGATCCTCAACACCGTTCAGCCGGATCTCGAAAAGATCCTCGAATGGAACAAGGAATCGATCGAAGCCGAACTGCGCGCGATCGCGGAACGCATGGGCAAGAAGCTGAAGGTGATCCTGGCGCCGCTCTTCGTGTCCGTGTCCGGCTCGCAGCGCTCGCTGCCGCTGTTCGACAGCATGGAGATCCTTGGCCGCGCCGTGGTTCGCCAGCGTCTGAAGGTCGCCGCCCAGGTGGTCGCCTCCATGGTCGGCAGCGGAAAGTAAGGAGAGCACGAGATGAACGACAAGACCGAAACCACTGGCCTCTCCTCCGACGTCACGGAAGTGCGCGCGCAGAAGCTGAAGCTCCTGCGCGAGCAGATCGGCGACGTCTATCCGGCGCATTTCCACCGGACGATGTCCAATGCCGAGCTCACCGCCAAGTACGAAGGCCTGGAGCCAGACACCGAGACGCAGGACGTCGTGACCGTTGCCGGCCGCGTCTACTCCTCGCGCAACTCCGGCATGTTCATGGACATCCATGACGCCTCGGGCAAGATCCAGATCTTCAGCCACAAGGACGTCACGAGCGAAGAGGCCCGCGGCCTGCTGCCGATGATCGACATCGGCGACATCATCGGCGTCACCGGCGTCGTA
>NZ_DASYHB010000059.1:0-39805 GCF_035999185.1 Ensifer sp.
TCCGTCAAACCGTTTCCACAAAGCCCAGAACTCTCGTCCCGAACCCCTCAATCAGCATCAGCCAACCCAGGAAACTCTAGAGCGAAGGTCGTCGTCGCCAGCAGCGCCGCCGCCCTCGTCAGTGATCGGGCTTATAGACCCCCATCCCCGAACACGTCAACAGACAAATTCAAGAAAAATGACAGATTTCTGACAAAGCGCGGAAAACCAGGGCTTTGCGGCCCGAAAAAAGTTTTACCCCCTCCCCCCGGGGCTGTGGAGACACATTTTGGCCCTCACTTTTTCACAATCCATCGCTCTAAGCGAAAACAACGATGCTTCGCGGGCGTTTTTCGCGCGGGACAGCGTGCGCAGATGGGATGTCCGTCTTCGCCCCTCCCCCGTGATTTGACTCCGTTGCATGAAAGATGCACATCTTCGCGCAACGTATCGCAGGCAAGAATACGGTTTAGAGAAATCGGGGACCCTCAGCTCGGCATGATCACCGACAAGAAAATGGTCAGGTCGCTCGGCGACCAGCCGCCGATCCTTGCGCATGGCCGCCGCGCGCCCGACAGGCGCGAGATTTCGCTGCGCTGGCTATCGGGTACCTTTTTGACCGGCATCACCTCGAGCCTGCTGATGGGCGTTGCCCTCTTCGCCGCCCTTGACGGACGCCAGCAATTGGCGATCCCGGCCGAAGCCTACGCAGCACTTGATGCCGGGGCGAACAGCGATGAACAGGCAAGCGCCGTCCGAGGTGGCCGCATCCTTGCTCCGAAACTCGTCGCCAAGCCGGCCGACAAGACTGTCATGGAAGTCTCGACGATGACCCATGACGGCGAGAAGGAAGTGGTGCGCAAGCAGCCCTTCGTTCACGTCAAGATGGCACTCGCGGCCAACCACCAGGCTTCGGAAAGCTATCCGGACTTTGATCCCCTGGCGATCTTCTCCACCGAAGAGGCGGACGAGGAATCCCCCGTCGCCAGAACCGGCACGCTCTACGGCTCGAATGTCGATTCCGAAGTGGCGCTGAAGACCGTCGCATTCCCGTTGCATGGCGGCCTTGCCTTCGACGGCTCGATGTCGCTCGACGAGGTCGAGGAGAATGTCCGCACCAATGGCTCGGTGCTGACCGAAGGCAGCACGCAGGTCGCATCGCTCTATTATGTCGACCCGCAGCGCTTCGCCTCGGAGAGCGACGGGCTCGATCTGCTTCAGGGGCTGCCCGCCCGCATCGTCGAGCAGAACAAGAGCGTCGCTGCCTACGAGACGATCGACGACGAAACCACCGAATACGCCGACGACATCATTCCCGTGCGCCGCCAGACCGACATTGCAACCGTGATGGTCAACGCCGGCTATGCCAAGGCGCAGGCCGAAGACGCTGCCGGCTATCTCAGCCAGGCGCTTGGCGCCGACAACCTTTCCGAGGGCGACGTCCTGCGTATCGGCATCATGCAGAACGGCGAGACCCAGAAGGGTGATGAAGCCCGCATCGTGCGCGCCACGATCTATTCGCGCAATCGCCATGTGCTGACGATGGCGCTCGACGACAAGGAGCGCTTCGTACCGGGCGCCGAACCGCCAAGGCTCGATGCCGTTGCCACCGCCTTCGACGACAACGGCGCGCCCGTCGTCACCAGCAGCCACGATCTGCCGCGGGTCTATGACGGCATCTACCGCGCGGCCCTCTCCTACGGCATGAGCGCCGACATGGTCGGTCTCGTCGTCAAGCTGCTTGCCAGCAACGTCGATTTCCAGGCGCAACTGAAGCCGACGGATTCGCTCGAAGCCTTCTTCTCCGTCACCGACGAGCGCGGCATGGCGACGGAAGAGTCCGAACTGCTCTACGTCCGCGCCAAATTTGGTGACGCCGTCACCACCTTCTACCGCTTCCAGGATCCGGACGACAATTCGATCGATTACTTCGACCAGGACGGCAAGAGCATTCGCCAGTTCCTGTTGCGCAACCCCGTGCCGAACGGTCACTTCCGTTCGGGCTTCGGCATGCGCCGGCACCCGATCCTCGGCTTCTCGCGCATGCACACCGGCGTTGACTGGGCAGCCCCGCGCGGCACACCGATCATTGCCGCCGGCAGCGGCGTCGTGGAAAAAGCCAGCTGGGATTCCGGCGGCTACGGCAACCAGACTCTGATCCGCCACGCCAACGGCTACGTCTCGTCCTACAACCACCAGAGCGCGATCGCCAAGAACGTCAAGGTCGGCTCGAAGGTTGTCCAGGGCCAGGTGATCGGTTGGGTCGGAACAACAGGTCTTTCGACCGGCCCGCACCTGCACTACGAACTGATCGTCAACGGCAACAAAGTCGATCCGCTGCGCATCCGCCTTCCCGGCGGTAAATCGCTCTCGGGCGATGCTCTGGCAAAGTTCGAGAAGGAGCGCGATCGCATTGACGAGCTGCTCGACAAGGACGGCGCCGAGGTCGCGAGCAACTAAAGCAATTCCAGGAAAAGTGTAGAACGGTTTTCCGTCCGGAATTGCCTAATATCAGAGAGTTAGAACATTTCACTGTTTCGACGAAACAATGAAATGATCTAGCCCCTCCCCTTCAGCAACTGTTCACAAAATGAAAAGGCCGCCCCGAAAGGCGGCCTTGTCTTTGCTGGCTATGACTTGCTGACGATCAGGCGGCGTCCTTGTCCGCAGACGCGCCCCGCCTGAAGTTGAGACGGTCGGAGCCGGAAACCACCTTGACGGTGGCCCCGTCCGGGAACTCGCCCTGCAGGATTTTTTCAGCAAGCGGATCCTGCACGTACTTCTGGATCGCCCGCTTCAGCGGACGGGCGCCATAGGCCGGGTCGTAACCCTTGTCGGCCAGGAACGCACGCGCATCGTCGTCGAGTTCCAGGGTGATCTTGCGCTCGGCGAGCAGCTTGCGCAGCCTTTCGAGCTGGATATCGACGATCGCGCCCATCTCCGACCGACGCAGCCGGTGGAACAGGATGATCTCGTCCACACGGTTCAAGAACTCCGGCCGGAAGGCAGACTTCACCACCTCCATGACCTGGTCGCGAACCGCATCGCTGTCCTCGTTTTCCCCAAGGCCAACCAGATACTCGGCTCCAAGGTTCGAGGTCATGATGATCATCGTGTTGCGGAAGTCGACGGTACGACCCTGGCCATCGGTCAGGCGGCCGTCATCGAGCACCTGCAGGAGCACGTTGAAGACATCCGGATGCGCCTTCTCCATTTCGTCGAACAGCACGACTTGGTAAGGCCGGCGGCGGACGGCTTCGGTCAGGGCGCCACCTTCCTCGTAACCGACATAGCCCGGAGGGGCACCGATCAGCCGGGCCACGGAGTGCTTCTCCATGTATTCCGACATGTCGACGCGCATCAGCGCGGTCTCGTCGTCGAACAGGAACCGGGCCAGCGCCTTGGTCAGCTCGGTCTTGCCGACGCCGGTCGGTCCGAGGAAGATGAACGAGCCGATCGGCCGGTTCGGGTCCTGGAGCCCGGCACGCGCACGGCGCACGGCACGCGACACCGCCTGAACGGCATCGCCCTGACCAACCACCCACTTCGCCAGCTCGTCTTCCATCCGAAGCAGCTTGTCGCGTTCGCCTTCCAGCATCTTGTCAACCGGAATACCGGTCCAGCGCGAGACCACATGCGCGATGTTGTCAGGGGTCACAACCTCCTGCACCATCGGGTTGGCATTGGCGTTTTCCTGGCTTTCAGCATCCGAAAGCTCCTTTTCGAGCTTCGGAATGACGCCATAGGTCAGTTCACCGGCGCGCTGGAACTCGCCCTTGCGCTGGACAATCGCCAGTTCGTTGCGGGCGTCTTCGAGCTGCTTCTTGAGATCGGCGGCGCGGCCAAGCTTCTGCTTTTCCGCCTGCCAACGGGCCGTCAGCGCCGAGGCCTGCTCTTCGAGCGAAACCACGTCGAGCTCGAGCTTCTCTAGCCGATCCTTCGACGACGCATCGGTTTCCTTCTTCAGCGCTTCGCGCTCGATCTTCAGCTGCATGATGCGGCGATCGAGTTCGTCGAGCTCCTCGGGCTTGGAATCCACCTGCATGCGCAGGCGCGAGGCTGCCTCGTCCATCAGGTCGATCGCCTTGTCCGGCAGGAACCGGTCGGTGATGTAGCGGTTCGAAAGCGTCGCGGCAGCCACCAGCGCGGAATCGGAGATCCGCACCTTGTGATGCTGCTCGTACTTCTCCTTCAAGCCGCGCAGGATCGAGATCGTGTCCTCGACAGTCGGCTCCTCGACCATGACCGGCTGGAACCGGCGGGCAAGAGCCGCATCCTTCTCGACATGCTTGCGGTATTCGTCGAGCGTGGTCGCGCCAACGCAATGCAGCTCGCCGCGCGCAAGCGCCGGCTTCAACAGGTTGGACGCATCCATGGCGCCATCGGCCTTGCCGGCCCCGACCAGCGTGTGCATCTCGTCGATGAACAGGATGATCTCGCCGTTTTCGGCCTGCACCTCGTTGAGCACGGCCTTCAGCCGCTCTTCGAACTCACCGCGATACTTCGCGCCTGCGATCAACGCGCCCATGTCGAGCGCCATCAGCTGCTTGTCCTTCAGGCTTTCCGGCACGTCGCCATTGACGATGCGCAGCGCAAGGCCCTCGGCGATCGCCGTCTTGCCGACGCCGGGCTCGCCGATCAGGACCGGATTGTTCTTGGTCCGGCGCGACAGCACCTGGATCGTCCGACGAATTTCATCGTCTCGGCCGATCACCGGGTCGAGCTTGCCTTCGCGCGCATCGGCCGTCAGGTCACGGGCGTATTTCTTCAGGCTATCGAAGCCCTGCTCGGCATTGGCGCTATCGGCCGTGCGGCCCTTGCGGATATCGTTGATGACCTGGTTGAGCTTGGTCGGCGTCACGCCAGCCTTCTTCAGCACGTCGGCCGTCGCGGCGGAGCTTTCGATCGCCAGCGCCACAAGCAGGCGCTCGACGGTCACGAAGCTGTCGCCGGCCTTCTTGGCCGCCTCTTCCGCGCTCGAAAAGACGCGCGCAAGCGGCTGCGACAGGTAGACGGAACCGTTGCCGCCGGAAACTTTGGGGAGCTTGGCAAGTGCCGCGTCATTGGCGGCGCGCGCTTCGCGGGCATCACCGCCGGCACGCTCGATCAGCGAGGCGGCCATGCCCTGGTCGTCGTCGAGCAGCACTTTCAGCACATGCTCGGGCGTGAACTGCTGGTGACCTTGCGCCAGCGCATAGGTCTGCGCCGATTGCAGGAAACCGCGCACGCGCTCGGAATATTTTTCAATGTTCATACTTTACCTCCATAGCCCGCCGGGCCCATCTCGTGGCACCCACCGGTGTTTCAGGATCAGGCTCCCGCATTCGGCAAGCCTGTCAGTGTGAGGCGATGTCGGCGCTTCGCCGGATCACCGCGTCCGAAGCGAATATGGGGCACCGATTTTGGAAATTAAAGAGCCCCTCGAGGGACTTTCGCGTGAAATCTACAACCGCGAAATGCAGCGCCGCGCCGCCGGGAAGAGCTGCCGCCGACCGGCAGAAAAGGGCACGAAAGGCGGCCTCACGCCGTTCGTGCCCTTCTCTCATTTCGCCGCGTTGTCAGGCGGCGTCCGCCGTTACCTTGCCCTCGGCGAACGAGGCGCCGAAATCCTTCATGCGCCGCACGTAATAGTCGGCACCGATGAGGACTTCCGGGAGGTAAAGGCCCGCCCGTGGCGCCTCGCCGCCCGCAAGACCAAGCATGCGCTCGACCGCCAGTGCAACACCAAGGGCGGTCAGCGGGGCCTGGCCTTCGGGGTGGACGATTTCGTGACGTTGCTTCAGCGGCTCGCCATTCTTGCCGCGGCCGGCGATATCGATCACGATCTCGGTCGAGAACGCATCGCCGCGGCGCCTGCTGGCGGATACGCTGTAGGCGAGATCCAGCCGGACGTTGCCAGCGTGCGTGCGCGCCGCAAGCGCCATGATGTCAAAAGGCGAATAGGCGACCGCATCGAGCTCGACGCCATCGACGCTTTGATAACGCGCCTTGGAGTCCTCGCCGGCCGCCCAGTGCAGCTTGCCGTCCTTGACCGTCAGGGCCGCGGGCGCAAGGCCGGTGATGCGATTGTAGTCGTCAAGCGCCGCCGGGCCGCCCATGTCCTGTTCGTCGAGCAGAACGCCGATGCGGATCGTGTCGATCGCCTCATATGCCCTGGCAAAATCGAGAACCGGGAAGATGGCAGCACCGGCAAGCCAATGGCTGGCGAGCAGGATCGGCGCCGTGTCGGGCGCATGGATATACTGGGCCACTTCAGGCCCGACCTCGAACGTCCCGCTGGAAAGGCTGATATAGGGAATGCCATGCTTTTGAGCGTAGCGCATCGAACTCAGCTTCTCGTCCTTCAGGAAGATGACGACGGCGCTGAAGCGCGCCTCATCGCCGAGACCAAGATCGGCGCGCCCGAGGTCGACACTGACGCCGATCGCACCGCCGACCTCGCGAGCGACCGCTTCGGCCTTGCCGAGATCACGGCCACCGACGGCAATCGGCAGCGCGGGATGCAGCCGACGGATGATCTTGGCAGCATGCGTGCCGACGACACCGGAACCGCCGATGATCAAAACAGGCTGAAACTTGCTCGACATCTTCTTATCTCCTAGACGAAAGGTGTCCGGCCCATGCCGAACTTACCAATAGTAAGTTACTATTAGTAGGTAAGTTGCCGACCGCCGTTTTCAAGCGCGCCGATGCGAAAAAAGGATTGCGATCAATGGCACCGACGAAAGGCCGAAAACTCACCAAGCCGGAACGGCGCGCCCAACTGATCGGGACCGCCAAGGACATCCTGCGCGAATGCGGTGCGGATGCCCTCACGCTCGGCCACCTCGCCGAGCGGGCCGGCGTCAGCAAGCCGATCGCCTATGAGCATTTCGGCACGCGGGAAGGCCTGTTGATCGCCTTGTCCCAGGAGATCGAGGACCGGCACACGGAAAAACTGAAGGAAGCGCTTGCCGGGGAAACAAAACAACTCGACACGGTCGCTGGCATCATCAGCAGCGTCTACATCGACTGCGCAGTCGAAAGCGGTGAGGAATGGCAGGCGATTTCCGGCGCTCTTCGCGGCAATGCCGACATGATTGCCACGCAGCAGCAGCAGGTCGACGATTATGTCGGGATGATCCAAGAAGCCCTTGGTGCCTTTTCGAACGTTTCAGAAGACGACCTGCGCCTGCGCTGCGCAGGCCTTGCGGGAGCCGCCGAGGCAATCGGCCGCGAATTGATCCGCGGCAGGACCAACGAAACCGCCGCCGCCGCCAACCTCACCGCGTTGATCATCGACAGCGTCAACGATTGAACGTCGCCCAATCGGGAAAAGAAAAACCCGGCCGCAATGGGCCGGGTTTTGGTGCCTGTCGCAGATGAGCGAAAGGGCGTCTCTTACTCGGAAGCGGCGAGTGCCGGTGCTTCCGGAGCGGCGTCGTCCGAAGGCTGAGCCTCGTCGGCAGCACCTTCCTGTGCGCTGCGGCGCGGCCGGCGCGGGCGCGGTGCATTGCTGCGACGGCGCGACGCTGCGCGACCGGAGGCAGCCGGTGCTTCCTCTTCCATCACCACTTCCGCCGGCGTGCCCTCGATCACAGGCTGCGGGCCCGTACCATCGATGACGACCGGCTGCGGCTCTGCAACAGGTGCCGCAACCGCGGCGACCGGGGCCGGCATGTCGTCAGCGTAGCCCTGATCCAGGTCGTCCTGGTCCTGTTCGCTCGCGTCATGGCCACGGAAATCCTGGCGGTCGTCGCGCTGGAAACGATCCTGCATCTGCGCCTGAGCGGCAGCGATGATGCGGTTGTAGTGTTCAGCGTGCTGCAGGTAGTTTTCTGCGATAACCCGGTCGCCGGAGCTCTGAGCGTCGCGCGCAAGCGCTGCGTATTTCTCGGCGATGTGCTGGGCAGTACCGCGAATCTTCACGTCCGGGCCAGAGCTGTCATAGGTCCGCGTCAGCGGATTCGAGCCCTTGCGGTTGTGGTTGTTACCGTTGTTATTGTTGTTGTTATTGTTGTTATTGTTATTCCGCCCGCGGCCGCGCTTGTTTTGCTGTCCTGGCCTCATAGTACATTCACCCGAATTCTCTTGATAATGATGATCATGTGGTTTCGTCTTCCGGCCGGATTCGTTCACGCCCGACAGAACATACGCCGTTGTGCTCGCACAATGGCGGCTTCGGCGCCGACTGACGTCAAATTAACAGGTACCCGCACAAGGCACTTGTTGAACCCTAGCAACTCTTTCTTGAGAGCAATCCCCGTGGCCAGGTCATACCGGAACGAATCTTAGGTCCATGACCTTCTGCCCAGTGCGCGGGCAAACTAGCCCGCTTCCTCTGGGATTCCAAGCCCTTTCTTTGCCTCTGCAAGAAAGAAGATGCGCCAGTGCAGCATTTTTTCAACGGTTTGTGTCGCGTTCGAAGATGAGCACCCGGTCGTTGCCGCCCAGATCCTTCGCTTCTTCACGCAGACGGAAATTCTCGGCGTAAAACAACGCCGTCACCGCCTCTTTCTGGTCGAAACCGATTTCCAAGCCTATCACGCCGTTTGTCTCAAGATGATGACCAGCTTGAGAAGCGATGGCACGGTAGGCATCAAGCCCATCGTCTCCGCCATCGAGCGCGGCGGCCGGATCGTAAAGTCTTACTTCCGGCTCAAGCTCTTCAACGATACTGGACCGGATATACGGCGGATTTGAGACGATGACGTCGTAACGTTGGTCAACCCCTTCGTACCAATTGCTCAACAGCGCCTGGAACCGGTCTGCAAGCCCGAGAGCGGTCGCGTTCGCTGTCGCCGTCGCCAATGCATCCTTCGATATATCGGTGGCGGTGCCACGCGCTTCAAGGACCTGCGAGAGCAATGCCAGACAGATGGCGCCCGTCCCGGTGCCAAGATCGATGATTTCGCAGCTTCCCTTGCGCGCAACGATCTCGCGCAGATAGGGGATCAGGCGATCGACGAGCGTTTCGGTGTCCGGCCGTGGCTCCAGCGTTTCCTTCGAAAGCTTGAGGGGCAATCCGAAAAACTCGCGCTCGCCGAGGATGCGGTAGACCGGTTCGCGCGCCAGCCGACGCGCGACCGCCGCCCTGATCCTCTCGGCATCCGCATCGGACACAGGCTCCCTCCCCCGCGACACCACTGCGCTCAGCGACATGTCGAGCAGGCCGGAGATCAGGTGCCGAACATCGAGTGCCGCGTGCTCGATACCGCCCGCCTGCAGACGGTCGCGGCTTTCGGCAACGAGGCTCGCAAGCGTCTCGGCCATCCGCTAGCCTCGCTGCTCGCCAAGCTGCGCCAGCTGGCTCGCCTGGTAGTCAGCAAGCAGCGCATCGACGACTTCGTCGATTTCGCCCATCATCATCCGGTCGAGCTTGTAGAGCGTCAGGTTGATACGGTGGTCGGTCAAACGCCCCTGCGGGAAATTGTAGGTGCGGATGCGCTCGGAGCGGTCGCCGGATCCGACCTGGCTCTTGCGGTCAGCCGACCGTTCGCTGTCGGCGCGCTGGCGCTCCATGTCGTAGAGCCGCGAACGCAACACCTGCATGGCCTTCGCCCTGTTTTGATGCTGCGACTTTTCCGAGCTGGTGACGACAAGCCCGGTCGGAAGATGGGTGATGCGCACCGCAGAGTCGGTCGTGTTGACGTGCTGGCCGCCGGCGCCCGACGAGCGCATCGTGTCGATGCGGATGTCCTCGGGGCGGATCTCGATGTCGATATCTTCGGCCTCAGGCAGCACCGCGACCGTTGCCGCCGAAGTATGAATGCGGCCGCTCGCTTCCGTCTCCGGCACACGCTGTACGCGATGCACGCCGGACTCGAATTTCAGCCGCGAGAACACGCCGCGACCCGAAACCGTCGCGATGATTTCCTTGAAGCCGCCGGCCTCGCCATCGCTTGCCGAAAGCACCTCGACCCGCCAGCCCTTGCCCGCGGCATAGCGCTCGTACATGCGGAAGAGGTCACCGGCAAAGAGCGCTGCTTCCGACCCGCCGGTACCGGCGCGAATTTCGAGGATCGCGCTCTTTTCGTCGGCCGCGTCCTTCGGCAACAGCAGGATCTGGATTTCCTGCTCGAGCCCTTCTATCGCCGCCTCGACTTCGGGCTTTTCCATCTCGGCGAGATCGCGCATCTCCCGATCGGTCGATTTGTCCGAGAGCATGGCGGTGATGTCGGCAAGCTCGGCCGTCGCCTTTTCGTAGGCACGGATCTTGGTCACCACAGGCTGCAGCTCGGAATATTCAGACGCGAGCTTCACGTACACATCCGCGGCAGGTCCGGCGGACATACGAGCCTCGATCTCGCCGAACCGGCGTTCCAGTTCGCGCATCTTTTCAACGGGAAGCTTTGCCAAGTGTCACTCCAAATGCGACTTGCCCCGGCCGGACGGCAGTCCGGACGAGGCTCAAGACGCGTCAAGTCAATCTAAACCGGAATGCCGTTTTCCGCAGCGAAATCCACCAGCATCCGGCGAACAGGCGTCTGGTCGCGGGTGTCGTCCAGCGCTGCATTGAGAACGCTGGCGAGCTTGCCAGCGTCAAGCCCAAGCAACATCGCCTTGATCGGCCCGACCGCCGTCGGCGACATCGAGACCGAACGGAAGCCCAAGCCCAGCAACGCCATGGCGGACAAGGGCTTGCTTGCCATCTCGCCGCACAATGTCACCGGCGTGTCGTGCCGCTCGCCCGCGCGCACGATGTCGCGCAGGATCCTGAGGAACGGCCGCCCGAGCACGT
Organism: Ensifer sp.; assembly: GCF_035999185.1. Lineage (GTDB taxonomy): Bacteria > Pseudomonadota > Alphaproteobacteria > Rhizobiales > Rhizobiaceae > Ensifer. The sequence goes on from NZ_DASYHB010000059.1 coordinate 10,700, forward strand.
CGAAACGGTCGGAGACGCGCGCATTGCCGCGGTCGACCGCCATCGCAAACTGGAAGAGATCGTTGGAGCCAACCGAGACGAAATCCACCTCGGTCATCAGCTCGTCCAGCTGCCAGAGCAGTGCCGGCACTTCCAGCATGGCGCCGAATTGCAGCTTGCGCGGCAGTTGTTCACCGAGCTTCGACTGCCGCTCGATCTCCTTCTGCAGGAGGTCGCGCGCAATTTTCAGCTCGGAAACTTCGGTCACCATCGGCAGCATCAGCTTCAGCTCATGCCCGGCCGCAGCTCGCAGCATCGCCCGAAGCTGGGTGCGCAACAGCCCCGGACGATCGAGCGACAGCCGGATCGCGCGCCAGCCGAGCGCCGGATTTTCCTCTTCCGCCGCACGGAAATAGGGAACGACCTTGTCGCCGCCGATGTCGAGCGTGCGGAAGGTCACCGGCTTGCCGCCCGTCTGCTTCAAGACGTTGCGGTAAAAGGCTTCCTGCTCTTCCGCCTTCGGCATGGTCGACGCGATCATGAACTGAAGTTCGGTGCGGAACAGGCCGATACCTTCGGCACCGGCTTCGTTCAGATGCGGCAGGTCGACCAGCAGGCCGGCGTTCATCTGCAGCGTGATGCGTTTGCCGTCCTTGGTCAGCGGCTCGACGTCCTTCAGCGCCCGGAACTGCGCCTGGCGCCGCGCCCGGAAGCGGACCTTTTCCTCGTAAGCGCGCTGCAGGTCGCCGAGCGGGCGCAAATGCACCTTGGCATCGTCGCCGTCGATGATGATCGCGTCGCGGTTTTCCGCAAGCGCCACGGCACCGGTCGCCTGGCCGATCACGGGAATGCCCATGGCGCGGGCGACGATGACGACGTGGCTCGTCACAGCGCCCTCTTCGAGCACCAGGCCGCGCACATTTTCGCGCGGATAGTCGAGCAATTCGGCCGCACCCATGGCGCGGGCGACGATCACCGCGTCGGTCGGGAAGTCGCTCGCCGAAAGCTTGGCGCCATAGCCCGAGAGCTGACGAAGAAGTCGGTTGGCCAGATCGTCGAAATCATGCATGCGCTCGCGCAGGTACGGATCCGTCAGCCGAATCATCCGCGCCTTGGTCTCGCTCTGGACGCGCTCGACGGCGGCTTCCGCCGTCAGGCCGTTGCGGATCGCCTCTTCCAGCTTGCGCACCCAGCCCCGGTCGTGCGCAAACATCCGGTAGGTCTCAAGCACCGCCCGGTGCTCACCTTCCATCGACACCTCGCGGCGCGACAGCATGTCGTCGATCGAAATGCGGAGCGACCCCAGCGCCTCGGCAAGCCGTTGAAGTTCCTGGTCGGTGTCTTCGTTGAGCAGATTGGTGACGACGATCCTCGGCTCGTGCAGCACGACATAACCAAGGCCGATGCCTTCGCCATAGCTGTTGCCGTCGATCGAGACCGGACGCGACAGGTCGAGTTCGAGACCCGGCTTGGTGATCTTCTTCAGTTCACCCGTCGCCACCATCTCGGCGAGAACCATGGCGGTCGTCTCGAGCGCCTCGACCTCGTCCTCGCGATAGTTGCGCATTGCCTTGTTCTGGACGACCAGAACGCCGAGCGCGCGGCCGGTCCGCAGGATCGGCACGCCGAGGAAGGAATGGTAGATCTCTTCGCCGGTCTCCGGCAGGTAGGTGAAAGCCGGGTGTGACTGGGCGTCAGAGAGATTGAGCGGTCGCGCCGATGCGGCAATCGTGCCGACGAGGCCCTGGCCCATTTTCAATTGCGCCAGGTGAACGGCGGCCTTGTTCAGACCTTCGGTCGCGTAGAGTTCGAGTACGCCGTCGGAGCGCAGCACGTAGACCGAACACACTTCCGCGACCATGTTCTGCGCGATCTGGCGCACAATACGGTCAAGGCGCTCCTGCGGCTCCAGCGGTTCCGCCATCAACTCGCGCAACCGCTTGAGGAGAACGCGCGGACCTGCGGAAAGGTCTCTCATCGCGTAGGGTCTCCCGAAATAGAGTAGACGTCGGCCGTGGGAGGCGCAGCAAAACTGCTGCGAATCCCAAATCAGTCCCCTGTCGATTAACTCTTATCGAGACCGTAAGCGGAATGCAAAGTGCGAACCGCCAATTCCGCATAGGGACCGTCGATCAGGATCGAAATCTTGATCTCGGACGTGGTGATCGCCTTGATATTGATGCCCTTGTCGGCAAGCGCGCGGAACGCGGAGGCCGCGACGCCGGCGTGGCTGCGCATGCCGATGCCGATGACCGATACCTTGACGAGGCCGGCCTCGGACTGGACGACGTCGTAGCCGATCTTGTCCTTGTTGTCGCCGAGCACCTTCAGCGCCTTGTCGACGTCGCCGGAGGGAACCGTGAAGGTCATGTCGGTCTTGGAACCGTCTTCGGAGATGTTCTGGACGATCATGTCGACGTTGATATGGGCTTCAGCCAAGGGGCCGAAGATCGCGGCGGAGACGCCCGGCCGGTCGGCAAGACGGCGCAGCGAAATCTGGGCTTCATCCTTGGCATAGGCAATGCCGGTTACGACTTCCTGTTCCACGATCTCATCCTCATCACAAATCAGCGTACCGGGCGGATTGAGAAGGTCACCCATGCCCGGCGCATCGGGATCTTCGAAAGACGAACGCACGAAGGTGCGGACCTTGTGCACCATGGCAAGCTCCACCGAGCGCACCTGCAGCACCTTGGCGCCGAGCGATGCCATTTCCAGCATTTCCTCGAACGCAATCTTCTTCAGCCGCCGCGCCTTCGGCTCGATGCGCGGGTCGGTCGTGTAGACGCCATCGACGTCGGTATAGATATCGCAACGGTCGGCCTTGACGCCTGCAGCGATGGCAACGGCCGAGGTGTCGGAACCACCGCGGCCGAGCGTGGCAACGCGATTGTCCGGTCCAAGCCCCTGGAAGCCGGCGATAACGGCGACCTGGCCCTCGCCCATGCGGCGGATGAGTTCGGCACCGTCAATGTCGAGAATGCGGGCAGCGCCATGGGCGTTGTCGGTGCGGATCGGGATCTGCCAGCCCTGCCAGGAGCGGGCGTTGATGCCCATCGACTGCAGCGCGATTGCAAGAAGACCGGAGGTCACCTGTTCGCCGGAAGCAACGATCGCGTCGTATTCGCGCGCATCGTAGAAGGGCGAATTGGCGCCGGTTGCCTTCGGCATGTTCTGCACCCAGCCGACCAGCTCGTTGGTCTTGCCGGACATGGCGGAAACCACGACGGCAACCTCGTGGCCGGCATCGACCTCGCGTTTCACATGGCGTGCGACATTGTGGATGCGTTCCAAATCAGCGACGGAGGTTCCGCCGAATTTCATCACGATGCGTGCCATGTGCCTCTACCGGTACCCAATTTGCGCGCGTGAGGCGCGCGTGACAGGAAAGCCCCCGCCGGCGCCCGACGGTCAAAAAGCTTGGGAGACTTCTCGCACATCGGCAGTCACCGCTTCGGGGAGCGGAAAGTCGCGGCGTCTCTTAGCGGATCAGGGGCTCGCGCGCAATGGCAAGGCGGCAGGAATAAGGCGCCAAACACGAGGACAGAAACGTGCGCAGTCCCTGCGCACGCGACTTGAAATTGCGGCCACGACCGTTAGGCTGCCAGTGGACGTTTGAGGGGGCAGACATGCAGGCAAACCGCATTACAGCAACCAGACGACTGACGGCCTGGACGGCGGTCGCGCTTTCTACGACGCTGATATGTTCGACGTCGGCGCGCGCCGCTGACTTCGACCAGGCGCGCATGGCGCCGGAGCGCGACTGGACGGTGATCGTCAGCCCCTATGTCTGGGCCGCGAGCCTCAAGGGCGACGCATCGCTCGCCGGCTTCGACACCGATGTCGACGTACCCTTCAAGGATACGCTCGACCATCTCGACCTGGCGCTGATGGGCAACGTCGAACTGACCAACGGTCAATGGGGCGTTTATTTCGACGGCCAATATGTGCGCACGAGCCAGGACGAAGAACTGCTCAGCCACGAGATCGGCCTCGATATCAAGATGACGACCCTGGCCTTCGGCGCATTCTACCAGGTCTACGAGCAGGAACTCGGCGGCAATACGGTCTTCGGCAAGCCCCGGACCCTGTCGATCGAGCCGACGGTCGGTCTGCGTTGGACGAAGCTCGAGGCAGACGTATCCGTGGCCGGCTTCAACACGAGCAAGAGCGCCGACTGGACTGATCCCTTCGTCGGCCTGCGCGTCAACGCCGATCTCAGCGAGCGTTGGAACCTGGTTGCCGAGGCCGATGTCGGCGGTTTCGACGTCGGCTCCAAGCTCAGCGTCAACGCCCAGGCATATCTCGGATACCGGACCGAAATGCTCGGCCAGCCAACGATCCTGCGGGTCGGCTACCGGATGCTCTATCAGGATTATGAGAGCGATGACTTTACGGGAACCAATAAGTTTCGCTGGGACGTCAACCAGCATGGCCCGGTGATCGGGTTCTCCATGCTGTTCTAGAGCTCCGTGCGTCCTTGAATGCACGAAGGGCGCAGCACGACACATTCAACCCACAAAGGAGAATGGCATGCTGTTCATCGGAAAGTCCGCTGTTCGCTCGGTGACCTCGGCGCTTGCCGCCCTTCTCATGCTCGGCCAGACCGCGGCCGAGGCCTGCACCCGTTTCGTCTATCTCGGCCCCAACGACAACATCATCACTGCCCGCTCGATGGACTGGAAAAGTGATGTCGCGACCAACCTCTGGGTCCTGCCGCGCGGCATCGAGCGATCGGGCCAGGCCGGTCTCAACTCGTTCAAGTGGACGGCGAAGTACGGCAGCGTCGTTGCGACCGGCTATGACGTCTCCACCACCGACGGCGTCAATGAGGCCGGCCTCAATGCCAACCTGCTCTGGCTGGTCGAATCCGAGTATCCGAAGTTCGATGACAAATCGAAACCGGGCCTGACGATCGCCGCCTGGGCGCAATATGTGCTCGACAGTTTCGCCACCGTCGAAGAGGCGGTTGCGGCACTTGAGAAAGAACCCTTCACCATCGTCACCGATAACGTTCCGGGCGAAAACCGGCTGACGACACTGCATCTGTCGATCTCCGACAGCACCGGAGACAGCGCCATCGTCGAATATATCGGCGGCAAGCAGATGATCCACCACGACCGCAAGTACCAGGTGATGACCAATTCGCCCGTCTTCGACCAGCAACTGGCGCTCAACGCCTACTGGAAGCAGATCGGCGGCACGGTGATGCTGCCCGGGACCAACCGCGCGGCCGACCGCTTCGCCCGCGCCTCCTTCTATGTCAACGCGATCCCCAAGGACGAGAACCCTGACCGGGCGCTAGCCAGCGTCTTCAGCGTCATTCGCAATGTCTCGGTCCCCTACGGCCTCAACACGCCGGAGGAGCCGAACATCTCCTCGACCCGCTGGCGCACCGTCGTCGACCACAAGCGCAAGCTCTATTTCTTCGAGTCGGCTCTGACGCCGAACACCTTCTGGGTCGACCTGAAGAAGATCGACTTTGCCAAGGAGACCGGAAAGGTGATGAAGCTCGACCTCGGCGACAACCAGGATCATACCTATTCGGGCGATGCCACCGGCGACTTCAAGCCGAGCGAGCCCTTCAAGTTTCTCGGCTTGCAGATGTGAGGATGCCAGCCACCGGCGCGAAGGCATTGAAAATTGCGCGCGACGGTGTTATTCACGCTGCCGCAAGTTCAATTCGAGAAAGGGGGGCTGCACGTGATGACATTTTTCCGGCACCACCGCCAGCGTGGCCCCGTCCAAGCCCTGCAGATGCGTTTGCAGGGCTGATCAGATATCCTTTCGCGAAACTCGCGATCCTATCCCTGGTCTGCCCAGAGTGATGCAGTGCGCAACCGTTTCGGTTCGAACGCCTGCACCGTCTTCCAATACCGAGCCGACACGGCCTGAGCGCAGCATGTTGCTGTTCCGGGCCTAATCATCCGCAACCCCGGCCCGACGTGCCGCCACGGATGCCCAATCGTCGCTCGCGCAGTCCAGAGAACGACCATGGCCTTGATCAATATCCGCAACCTCGGCGTCAGCCTGAGCGTACCGCTTTTCTCCAGTCTCAACCTCTCCGTCGCATCAGGCGATCGCATCGGCATCGTCGCCGCCAACGGTCGCGGCAAGTCCACCCTGCTGAGAGCGATCGCAGGTACGTTCGACCCGACCGCCGGCGAGATCACCCGCTCGCGTGGCCTGACGATCGGCCATGTCGAGCAGAACGTCCCGGCAGCGCTTCTGACGCTATCCTTCCATGACGCCGTTCTGTCGGCGCTCCCGGCCGACCAGGCGGAAAATGAAAGCTGGCGCGTCGATATCGTGCTCGATTCCCTCGACGTGCCGGAAACGCTCCGCCGCCGCGCCGTCTCGGAGTTGAGCGGTGGCTGGCAGCGGCTCATGCTTCTTGCCCGCGTCTGGGTAAGCGACCCCGACGCGCTTCTGCTCGACGAGCCGACCAACCATCTCGATCTCGCCAAGATCGCCCGGCTGGAAGCCTGGCTGAACGCGTTGCCGCGCGACACGCCGGTGCTGATCGCCAGCCACGACCGCGCTTTCCTCGACGCCACCACCAACCGGACCCTGTTCCTGCGGCCGGAGCAATCGCCGATATTTGCCCTCCCTTATTCCCGGGCCCGCGCAGCCCTCGACGAGGTCGACGCCTCGGAAGAGCGGCGCTATCAGCGCGACATGAAGGTCGCGCAGCAGCTTCGACGCCAGGCGGCCAAGCTCAACAACATCGGCATCAACTCCGGCAGCGATCTTTTGACGATCAAGACGAAGCAGTTGAAGCAGCGGGCGGAGCGACTGGAAGATGCGGCCAAACCCGCGCATCAGGAGCGCTCCGCCGGCGCGATCCGGCTCTCCAATCGCGGCACCCACGCCAAGATCCTGGTGACGCTTGACGACGTGACGGTGGCCACACCCGACGGGACAGCACTCTTTCGCACCGGCAAACAATGGATCTGCCAGGGCGACCGCATCGTGCTCTTGGGCGAGAACGGCGCCGGCAAGACCCGCCTCGTCAACCTGATCCGTACCGCGATCGAGGCGCCGGCCCGCGCACCTGAAACACTGAAGGCAACACCCTCGCTGGTGCTTGGCTACAGCGATCAGGCGCTGGCGGGGTTGTCGGATGACGAGACGCCGATTGGTGCACTGTCTCGCCGCTTTTCGCTCGGCGATCAGCGAGCACGCAGCCTACTGGTTGGCGCCGGTATCGGCATCGACATGCAGGAAAAGACGATCGGCCGGCTCTCGGGCGGCCAGAAGGCGCGGCTTGCCATGCTGGTGCTGCGCTTGAGGGAGCCCAACTTCTACCTGCTCGACGAGCCGACCAACCATCTCGATATCGAGGGGCAGGAGGCGCTCGAGGCCGAGTTGCTGAAGCACGAGACGAGCTGCCTCCTGGTCTCCCACGACCGCAGCTTCGTGCGCAATGTCGGCGATCGCTTCTGGCTGATCGAAAAGCGCCGCCTCGTCGAGGTGGAAGATCCAGAGGCGTTCTTCCTGTCCGCAGCGGCAAGCGAGATCGGATAGGCGCAATCACCTTACCCAAGGCGCCCGCCGAAAGGCGGGCGCTGCTGCGGCTGCGCTCATATGGCCGCTGCCCTCCCCCTTGACTTCCTTGCCCGATCGTCCGACTTCACCAGGGAAGATGCAAGGAGACGGCGACATGAGCGAGACCGCACGCACGACCATCGACCAGAGCGAAGTGGACCGGTTTTCCGCGATGGCCGCCGAGTGGTGGGACCCGACCGGCAAGTTCCGGCCGCTGCACAAGTTCAATCCCGTCCGCCTCGCTTATATCCGCGACAGGGTGGCCGAGCATTTCGGCCGAGACCCGAAGAGCCCGCAACCGCTGAAAGGCCTGCGGCTGCTCGATATCGGCTGTGGCGGAGGTCTCCTGTCGGAACCGATGGCGCGCATGGGGGCCGACGTTCTCGGCGCCGACGCTTCTGAGAAGAACATCGGCATCGCCAAGACCCACGCAGCCGGCAGCGGCGTGGCGGTCGACTACCGAGCCGTAACTGCGGAGGCGCTCGCCGAGGCCGGCGAAAGCTTCGACATCGTGCTCAACATGGAAGTGGTCGAGCACGTTGCCGACGTCGATTTCTTCATGACCACCTGCGCCCATATGGTACGCCCTGGCGGCCTCATGTTCGTCGCCACCATCAATCGCACCATGAAGGCGGCCGCACTGGCGATCTTCGCGGCCGAAAACGTGCTGCGCTGGCTGCCGCGCGGCACGCACCAGTACGAAAAGCTGGTGCGCCCGGAAGAGCTGGAAAAGCCGCTTGTCGCCAGCGGCATGGACGTCACCGAACGCACCGGCGTCTTTTTCAACCCGCTGTCAAATCAGTGGAACCTCTCCAAGGATATGGACGTCAACTACATGATTGTCGCAAAGCGGCCGCTCTGACGCAGCGCTTTCGGCGGCCGTCGGAGCCAGATCAGGCTCTTTGCGGCCATTCACGCTTCAAGAGTGCGTAGACAAACTCGTCGCCCCAGGTGTCGTTGAAACGGTCGTTCTCGATCAGGTGTGCCTCGCGCCGCATGCCGAGGCGCTCGACGACGCCGACCGAACCCTTGTTGAGGGCATCGAGCCTGGCGAAGATCCGGTGAAAACTGAGCGTCGAAAAGCCGAGTTCGAGCACGGCCCGCATGGCCTCGGTCGCGTATCCCTTGCCTGCAAAGACAGGGTTGAAGATGTAGCCGGTCTCCACCTGCTGCGCCGCCTTGCTTGCAACCTTCAGCAGGACCTCGCCGATGAGCGCGCCGTCTTCCCGGCGCTCGACGGCAAAGACTGCGGTATCGCCATCGTCGTCGAGGCGCGGAATCGATGCCTTGGCAAATTTCGCCCGCGCTGCCGCCTCGTCGAGCGGCTCCTGATAGAGGAAGCGGTAGACTTCCGGCAGCCGGTGATAGGCGAAGAAGGCTTCGAAGTCCTCGGGCGCGAAAGGCCTGATCACCAGACGTTCGGTGGAAATGCGCAGCGCGGACAAATTCATTCGCTCAATACTCCCTATCGAAAAACCGCAGATGGGAAGCAGTGCGTTGTTTTTAAAGAGTGATTGTCAAAATTTGAGGTGGCGATCCACGCGGATCGTGCGCGTCCTCAGTTGACGTCGTCAGGCAAGATCGGCAGCGGCGCGACGGCAATGCCTTCTTCCAGAAGCGCCACGGCCTCTTCCGCCGTCGCCTTGCCGATCAGGCCGCGTTCTTCCGCTTCACCATAGTGGATCTTGCGCGCCTCCTCAGGAAAGCGCTCGCCGACGTCGTCGGCGTTCTCGCGAACGGTCTTCACCAGTTCGCGGATCTTGGCGATCGTTTCCTTCTGCGCCTGGTCCATGATCACCGCCCGCGTCGCTTCCTTCTTGCGTGCGGTCGCGACCGACGGCGCCATCAGCTGCTTGGCAATAGACAGGGAGTTGCAGGTGGGGCAGGACAACAGCTTGCGTTCGACCTGGCGGTCGAAATCGTCACTCGACGAGAACCAGCCCTCGAAGGAATGGCCGTTATCGCAAGAAAGCGTATAGCGGATCAAGCGGCAACGCCTCCCTTCCCGGTGGGCGCCACTTCATCGAGCACGAAACTGCGGGCGTTCTTGAGGTTGGGAATTTTCGCACGCGCCGCCTGTACGGCTGCAACGTCGATTTCGGCAAGCACGATCGCCTCGCCGGAGGGACCGGCCGAGCCAAGCACGCGACCCCAGGGATCGATGATCATCGAATGGCCGAAGGTCTCGCGCCCGTCCTCATGCTTGCCCCCTTGCGCGGCAGCGATGACGAAAAGGCCGTTTTCGATCGCGCGGGCGCGAAGCAGGATCTCCCAATGGGCTTCTCCGGTCTGGCGCGTGAAGGCGGCCGGCACCGACATGATTTCGGCACCGGCGACCGCCTGCTGCCGAAAGAGTTCGGGAAAGCGCACGTCGTAGCAGATGGTAAAGCCGAGCTTGCCGAAGTCGAGATTAGCGACATGCGCGTTGCTGCCAGGCTGATAGGCAGCGCTCTCGCGCCAGCTTTCGCCGTTGTCGAGGTCCACGTCGAACATGTGGATCTTGTCGTAGTGGCAGATCTTGCGCCCATCAGGCCCGAACAGCAGGCCGCGATTGGCGATCTTGCCATCGGCAAGCGCAATCGGCGTCGAGCCAACATGGACATGGATCCCGAGCTCGCCGGCAAGTCTGGCTGCCTCGTTTGCAATGATGTCGTTGGCTTCATCCTTAAGGATCGCCCGCAAGCCAACACGATCCCGCTGCAGCGCACCGGTCATTTCCGGCGTCTGGACATAGATCGCGCCTTGCGCCGCCGCCTCGCTCACCAGACGCGCCATCGTTTCCGCATTCCTCTGCGGATCGGTTCCGGAGCACATCTGAATGGCCGCAGCCTTGAAGGTCATTGTCATTCTACCTCTGATGCGCGTCACCAACGCTGAAGGCGGCAGCCTCTCGTGGCGATGCGCGAAACGTCAGATCCGCTTTAGGCGGCCAGCATCCCGTCGAGCTTGCCGGCACGTTCGAGCGCGTGCAGATCGTCGCAACCACCGACATGGATGTCGTTGATGAAGATCTGCGGGAAGGTCGAGCCGCCGTGCGCCTTCTCGATCATCGTCTGGCGAATTTTGGGATCATAGGTCGCGTCGTGTTCGAGGAACGCAACGCCCTTGGTTTCCAGTAGTTTCTTGGCGGCCGAACAATAGCCGCAGAACTGACGCGTATAAATGACCACCGAAGCCATGATCCAGAACCGCTCCTTTGCCGGCGACCGTGCCGGACATCTGATTGTCATATAAGACCGGACACGGCTCTTGCAAAGGTCAAAACCGTGACCGATCCGGCCCCCGCCCGCTTCAACGCGCGGGTTGCTGCGGTGACGGTTGCACCGGTCGTATATACATCGTCGACGAGAACCACGCTTTTCCCGCTGAGACCCGCCTTGCCGCTTTCCAGGACGGCGAAGGCGCCACGCACATTATCCTCGCGGGCGCGCAGCCCGAGACCGACCTGCCGGCTCGTGCGCCGCACGCGCTTCAGCACATCGGGCTCATAGGGCCGGCCGGAAAGCCGGCTGATGGCGCGCGCCAGTTCTGCCGACTGGTTGTATCGCCGGCCCCAAAGCCGAAAAGCGTGCAGCGGCACCGGGATAATCGCGTCGGCGGAGGCGACGGCACCGTCGCTGGCGCGGATCATCCATTCCGCCATCATCGGCGCAAGATCGGTACGATCGCCATACTTCAAGCCGTGCACGAGGTCGCGCGCGATGCCTTCGTGGATCGCCACCGATCTCAGGCGATCGAAGACAGGTGGATTGGCAATCGCTTCAGGCGAGACCACGCCCGCACCATGATCGACCGCAAACGGGGTGCCGAGAACATGGCAGAAAGGGCGCTCGATCAACGGCAGCGTCGCCCAGCAGGAGGCGCAGACGGCGCGATGAGCGCCAATCAACCGGCCGCAGCCGCAACAGACCGGCGGATAGACGAGATCAACCGCGCCCGACACCAGGCCTCGCAGCATGCGCCCCCACCCCTCCTGCGGTTTAAGCCACCTCTTCCATGTCATGCGGTTGACTTTGAACCCCCGAAGGTTTCTTTGCTGGCGATCTCGCGGAGACACTATCGTGGAAAAAATCTTTGACCAGAGCCTCGTTGAGGCGCATCGGGCAAGGGCCCTTGCAAACGCCGACCCAAAGGCAGGCTTCCTTCTCGATATCGTTGCCGAGGAGCTTGCCGAGCGTGTCAGCGTGGTCGAACGCCATTTTGATCGCGCGCTGGAGCTGCACGGCTATACCGGGCAAACGGCCCGTCAACTCGCAGCAACCGGCAAGATCGACGCGATCGAGCGCGTCGAAACGGACGCACGCTTCGGCTCAAGCGAGGCGCCGGTGACCGTCGCGTCACTTGAGGAGGTCCCGGCCGCGCCGGAAAGCTTCAACCTGATCGTCTCGCCGCTTTCCTTGCATCTGACCAACGACACACCGGGCGCGTTCATCCAGGTTCGCCGTGCGCTGAAACCCGATGGACTTTTCCTGGCCGCCATCCCCGGCAGCGGCACGCTACAGGAATTGCGAGAGGCGCTGCTGGCGGCCGAGGCGGAATTGACGGGCGGCGCCAGCCCGCGCGTGATCCCCTTTCCCGACGTCCGCGACATCGGCGCCCTTCTGCAACGGGCCGGCTTCGCGCTGCCGGTCACCGACACCGAGACCTACACGGTCCGTTACGATTCCCTGTTTGCACTCATCCGCGACCTGCGCGCCATGGGCATGACCAGCCCGCTTGCGGCACGCAGCCGCTCGCCCGTTTCCCGGCGCTTTTTCCTGAGAGCTGCGGAAATCTATGCAGAGCGCTTCTCTGATCCGGACGGGCGCGTCCGCGCGACCTTTTCGGTCATCTACCTCTCTGGCTGGGCGCCCCACGAGAGCCAGCAGAAACCGCTGAAACCGGGATCTGCAAAACAGCGGCTTTCGGCAGCGCTCGGCACCAAGGAGCAACCCCTGTAACGCCTGAGGGCGCTGGAGCATCCTGCCTTCAACGAGCAACTGCAGGCGTGGCGCAGCCTGCGCCACGTCCGAAAAATCAAAAAGCCAAAGGGGATTAAAGGCATTTCAATGGACGGCGGCGACCGCCATCGCCCAGCCGCTGGTTTTTAGCAGCCGCTCTTGCGGCCGTCGGCATCGATGATGCAAACCGCGCCCGGCATTTCCTGAAGCACGCTGCGCCGAACCGTGTAGCGCTTGGTAGTCCCGCTTGAAGGGATCGAGCCGGTCGAGATGTTGTCGTAATCGACAGGTGTGTTCGCCATGATGCGCTTGTCGGTCCTGGACGACAGCATCGGCGTCAGGATCAACGTCAACGCGATGACCGCCGTTCCGAACAACAGCGACAGATTGAGCACACCCGTCCGGCGGGACTGGCTCGTCACCAGATCCTTTTCCTGAACTGTGCTCCAGAAATCGTCGTCCACCATCCCAGCCTCATAAACGCGCAACACACGGCGGACGCAAGCGTCCTTCCCTAGCTTGGTTCCACCGCATGCCTGAAATCGGCACGCCATCTGCGAACGATGCGTACCAAAACTGAATTGAAGCTATCTTTGCGCGAGGGAGATAAACGATCGATTAATAATCAATCCGTTTTCGGGTAAGTTCAGAGCAAATCCATGAGAAACGGGATGAGCGGTTCGTCCGCCGGCGGCATGGGATAGTCCCTGAGGGATTTTGGCCGGACCCATTTGATCGCCTGGCCCTCCCGCCCGGTCGCCACCCCCTCGTAACGCCGGCAGACGTAGAGCGGCATCAGAAGGTGGAAGTCATCGTAAGTGTGGCTCGCGAAGGTAAGCGGCGCAAGGCAGGCAACCTTGGTTTGGATGCCAAGCTCCTCGTCGAGCTCGCGGATAAGGGTTTCTTCAGGCGTCTCGCCGGCTTCCACCTTACCGCCCGGAAATTCCCAGAGACCGGCCAGCGATTTGCCCTCCGGCCGCTGCGCAAGCAGGATGCGGCCGTCGGTGTCGACGAGAGCGCACGCAGCGACAAGGACGATCTTCTTTCCGCTGACGTCCATGGCCTCAAGCCCTCGGCGTTCTGTAGATGTAGCTGTAGACTTCGGAGAAACCGGCGCCACGATAAAGCGCCAGCGCCGACTGGTTTTCCGCCTCGACCTGCAGCCAGGCCTTTCTGGCGCCGCGCAGGCGCGCCCAGCGCAGGCAGACGTCGAGCATCGCCTTGCCGACGCCCTGTCCGCGAACCCTCTCGTCCACCGCAAACTGCATGATGCCGGCCAGATCGTTGTCCTGCACGACGAGAGCCACGGCCGTTGGGCCCGTGTCCGCATCCTCGAACAGGAAGAGGCCGTTTTCCGGCTTGATCGCGTTGATGATCTCGGCAAGTGCCGCCTTCTTCTTCGGGTCGTTCTTTGCGATGCCGATAGAGGCATCGACGAAGCGGCCAACGTCCTTGATCGGCAGATGGTCGATGCCGTCGCCGAACTCGCGCTCGACAAGATCGACCGTCATGACAAGGCTGCTGGCGAAGGCGGACCACCCCTCGGCGTCCATGTGCGCCACGAGTTGCGGCGGCGTCAAAGGCGTCTGACGTACGGTCAGCGGCCGCCCGTAATCGGCAAAGCGCCTTGCGGCCTTCTCCAGACGAACGGGGATATCGCGGTAGTCGGACGGGTCGAGCGGATTGACGGAGTTTAGACGCTTGGAATCGTGGCCCGCATTGAGCCTGATCAACCAGCTGCCGTCGTATTGCACCGACGCTGCCGGCCAGGCCCGGAAGCCCACAGCCTCGAGACGGCGCACGCTCGGGAGATCCACCATTGCCACTTCCCCGCCCTCGGCCACAACCTTGTCCGTCGCCGGCCGAATGTCACTCGATGTCATCTTGCACCCTTTGCCAGCCTGGAGCACCAGGCTTACCGCGGTCGCCCAACCGGAACCTTAGCTCCGGTAGTCGCCGTTGATTTCGACATATTCCTTCGTCAGGTCGCAGGTATAGACCGTGGCACGACCGGACCCGAGGCCGATCTCGACACGGATCGTGATATCCTCTTCCTTCATGACGGCGGTGGCCGCCGCTTCCGAATAGGTGGGGTCGCGCTCGCCCTCGACGGCGACGCGCACATCGCCGAACCAGATGGCCAGCCGGTCGCGTTCGGCCATTTCGCCTGATTTGCCGACAGCCATGACCACGCGGCCCCAATTGGCGTCTTCGCCGGCAACGGCGGTCTTGACCAGCGGCGAATTGGCGATCGAGAGCGCGATGCGCTTGGCGGCTGCGTCGTTTTCCGCACCTTCGACCGTGACTTCCACCATCTTGCGCGCGCCCTCGCCGTCACGCACCACCTGGAGTGCGAGATCGCGCAGCAAATCGTTCAGCGCCACTCGGAAGCCTTCAAGCCGCGGATCGGCCGCATCGGATACCTGCGTCTGTCCGTCGGCGGCCGCGGCACCCGTTGCAAACAACATCAGCGTGTCGGAGGTCGAGGTATCGCTGTCGACGGTGACAGAATTGAAGGTCGGGCCGACGCCAGCCGACAGCAGCGCCTGCAAGGCCGAAGGGGCAATGTCGGCATCGGTGACGACGAAGGAGAGCATCGTCGCCATGTCGGGCGCGATCATGCCGGCGCCCTTGGAAATGCCGTTGATCGTGACCTTGACGCCACCGATCTCGGCCGTGCGGGTCGCCACCTTCGGATAGGTGTCCGTCGTCATGATTGCCTTGGCAGCCTCGAACCAGAAGTCCTCGGTGCCATCAGCCGCGAGGAAATCGAGAACGCCGGCAAATTTCGTCGCATCCAGCGGCTCGCCGATGACGCCGGTCGATGCCAGGAACACTTCGCTCTCCGCGCAGCCGACGGCCTTTGCCGCTGACTTTGCGGTCAATTCCGTCGCTTCGCGTCCCTTCTTGCCGGTAAAGGCATTGGCATTGCCAGAGTTGACGACGACAGCACGCGCCACACCACCGGCAAGGTTCTTGCGGCAGAAGTCGACCGGAGCCGAGGGGCACTTGGAGCGGGTGAACACGCCGGCAACGGTCGCCGGTCGGTCGAACACCATCATGAGCACGTCCGTACGGTTCTTGTACTTGATGCCAGCGGCAGCGGTCGCCATGCGGACACCGCGGACGGAGGGCATTTCGGCGAAGGTTTTCGGAGCGAGCGGAGAAACGGAGCCGGACATGGGAAACCTGCTGTGACGTGATTGAATCTAGAGCGGGGTGAGCGTCCCGCCGAAACTTCATACCGCGATCTTGCGACAAATGCCCGAACGGTTTTCACCGCCGGGCATCGACAAAAAGCGGTGATGGCAGACCCTGCCGAAGCGGGGCCTGTCGATCGGATTACTTTGCTTGCTGTGCTTCCTGGGCCTTGTTGGCCTCGTCATAGGCCTTCTTCAGCTCCGGATCGGAAATCTCGACGCCAGCGTCCTTCTTGGCAGCAGCAAGCAGCTCAATGTACTTGTCGCGCATCACAAGCTGACGGACCTGCGGCTCGACCTGCTCCAGCGGCGGCGGGGCCTGCGGACGCTTGTCTTCGACCAGGATGACGTGGAAGCCGAACTGGGTCTTCACCGGGGTCTTGGTGTAGGCACCCTTATCAAGCGCGAAAACGGCCGTTTCGAACTCAGGCACCATGCGGCCCTTGGTGAAATAACCGAGGTCGCCGCCGTCGCCCTTGTTCGGATCGGTCGACTTTGCCTTGGCGAGCTCGACGAAGCTCTTGCCAGCGTCGAGTTCCTTGATGATTTCCTTGGCTTCGTCTTCGGTCTTGACCAGGATATGGCGCGCCTTGACCTCTTCCTGAGCCGGGATCGCTGCAATTTCCTTGTCGTAACGGGCCTTCACCTCTTCCTTGGTGATGGCGTCAACGACGTGCTTCTTGAAATAGGCGTTGTGCAGTTCGCGCTCGGTCAGGTAGGCGACCCGCTGCTTGAAGGTCGCGTCGTCCTGCAGGCCTTCCTTCTCGGCCGTCTTCGACAGGAGCTTGACGTCGATGATTGCCGACAGTGCTGCCGCGCGCTTCTGCTCTTCCGGCATCTGCTGCAGCTGCGGGTCGAGGCCGCCAAGAGCAAGGGTGAGTTCGGACTGGCGCACTTCCTGGCCACCAACCTTGGCGACCACCGGATCGGCATCTTCCGCCCTCGCGCCGTGAACGGCAATCGCCGCAACCAGTGCCGCGGCGGCCAGGGTCTTCAACTTGGACATGCTCACTAACCTTTCACATTGGCCATCGGCGCAATTGCCTGAAGCTTGTAGCGGCTGCACACCACCAGAATGTGGCGGTTCTGTAGCCGTCCAGCTGTGCAAGTGCGTTGACATAATTCGACCCCCCTCTTATCTGTCACGCAACCTCGCGTCCAGAACAGTTTCCGGGCGTTTCACGGCATTGCGCGGTTTTTCACGGCGCAGCCATGAGACCTCAGGCAACAAAAAAGAAAGGACCATTCATATGGTCAGTCTCGGCGGCCTAGCCCGCAAGTTGTTTGGCTCTTCCAATGATCGCCGTGTGCGTGGCTACAAGGCCAGGGTGGATGCCATCAACGCTCTTGAAGCCGACATGAAGGCTTTGTCGGATGAGGCACTCGCCGCCAAGACCGTTGAATTCCGCAAGCAATTGGAAGACGGCAAGACGCTTGACGACCTTCTGGTTCCAGCCTTTGCGGTTGCCCGCGAGGCAGCCCGCCGCGTGCTCGGCCTGCGTCCCTTCGACGTCCAGCTGATCGGCGGCATGATCCTGCACGAACGTGCGATCGCCGAAATGAAGACCGGCGAAGGCAAGACGCTCGTCGCCACCCTTCCGGTTTACCTGAACGCGTTGGCGAGCAAGGGCGTGCACGTCGTTACCGTCAACGACTACCTCGCCCAGCGCGACGCCGGCACCATGGGCCGCGTCTACTCGTTCCTCGGCCTGACCACCGGCGTCATCGTCCACGGGCTGACGGACGAGCAGCGCCGTGACGCCTACGCCTGCGACATCACCTACGCGACGAACAACGAACTCGGCTTCGATTATCTGCGCGACAACATGAAGTACGAGCGCGGCCAGATGGTTCAGCGCGGTCACTTCTTCGCGATCGTCGACGAAGTGGATTCGATCCTCGTCGACGAGGCGCGCACGCCGCTGATCATTTCGGGTCCCCTCGACGACCGCTCGGACCTCTACAACACGATCAACGAATTCATCCCCCTGCTTGCGGCCGAAGACTACGAAATCGACGAGAAGCAGCGCTCGGCCAACTTCTCGGAAGAAGGCACCGAGAAGCTCGAAAACCTGCTGCGCGAGGCAGGTCTCTTGAAGGGTGAATCGCTCTACGACATCGAAAACGTCGCGATCGTCCACCACGTCAACAACGCGCTCAAGGCCCACAAGCTGTTCCAGCGCGACAAGGACTACATCGTCCGCAACGGCGAGATCGTCATCATCGACGAATTCACCGGCCGCATGATGCCAGGCCGCCGTTATTCCGAAGGCCAGCACCAGGCGCTCGAAGCCAAGGAAAAGGTGCAGATCCAGCCCGAGAACCAGACGCTCGCCTCGATCACCTTCCAGAACTACTTCCGCATGTATTCCAAGCTTGGCGGCATGACCGGTACGGCGTCGACCGAAGCGGAGGAATTCGGCAACATCTACGGGCTTGAAGTGGTCGAAGTACCGACCAACCTGCCGATCAAGCGTATCGACGAAGACGACGAGGTTTACCGCACGCAGGGCGAGAAGCTGAAGGCGATCATCGACGAAATCAAGTCGGCGCACGAGCGCGGCCAGCCGATGCTCGTCGGCACGACGTCGATCGAAAAGTCCGAGCAGCTTGCCGATCTGCTCAAGAAGTCGGGTTTCAACAACTTCCAGGTTCTGAACGCCCGTTACCACGAACAGGAAGCCTTCATCGTGGCGCAGGCCGGCGTGCCCGGCGCAGTCACGATCGCCACAAACATGGCAGGCCGCGGTACCGACATCCAGCTCGGCGGCAACCTCGACATGCGCATCCAGCAGGAGCTCTCGGAAGTCGAGCCCGGCCCGGAACGCGAAGCCCGCATCGAGGCGATCCGCGCCGAGGTGCAGAAGCTGAAGGAAAAGGCGCTCGCCGCCGGCGGTCTCTATGTCCTTGCCACAGAGCGCCACGAAAGCCGCCGCATCGACAACCAGCTTCGCGGCCGTTCCGGCCGCCAGGGCGACCCCGGCCGCTCCAAGTTCTACCTGTCGCTTCAGGACGACCTGATGCGCATCTTCGGCTCCGACCGCATGGACAGCATGCTGCAGAAGCTGGGTCTCAAGGAAGGCGAAGCCATCGTCCATCCCTGGATCAACAAGGCGCTCGAGCGTGCACAGAAGAAGGTCGAAGCCCGCAACTTCGACATCCGCAAGAACCTCTTGAAATATGACGACGTTCTCAACGATCAGCGCAAGGTGATCTTCGAGCAGCGCATCGAGTTGATGGACGCCGAAAGCGTCACCGAAACCGTCACCGACATGCGCACCGAAGTCGTAGATGAAATGGTCAGCAAGCGCATCCCTGAGAAGGCCTATGCCGAACAGTGGGACGTTGCGGGCCTGAAGGCCGACGTTCAGCAGTACCTCAATCTCGACCTGCCGGTTGTCGAATGGGCGGCCGAAGAAGGCATCGACGAAAACGATATTCGCGAACGCGTCATGGGCGCTGCCGAGAAGGAAGCGGCCGATCGCGCCGAACGCTTCGGCCCCGAGATCATGCAGTACGTCGAGCGCTCGGTCGTGCTGCAGACGCTCGACCATCTCTGGCGCGAGCATATCGTCAACCTCGACCATCTGCGCTCGGTCATCGGTTTCCGCGGCTATGCGCAGCGCGACCCGCTGCAGGAATACAAGTCCGAAGCCTTCGAGCTGTTCCAGGCCCTGCTGGGCAACCTGCGCCAGGCCGTGACGGCACAACTCATGCGCGTCGAACTGGTGCGTGAAGCGGCCGAAGCGCCGCAGCCGGTACCGCCGGCCATGCACGGTCACCACATCGACCCGCTGACCGGCGAAGACGATTTCGGCGCCGGCGCCGGAACGCTTCTGGCAGCACCGCCGGTGCAGCGCGACGCGACCAATCCGTTGTCCTGGGGCAAGGTCTCGCGCAACGAGATGTGCCCCTGCGGCTCCGGCAAGAAGTACAAGCACTGCCACGGCATCTACGAGGCATAAGGCCCGAGAGAACGGCTCCCGGCCGCCTCCCCTTTAAACTGAAAATGCCGCCTCTCCGGCGGCATTTTCAGTTGCAGGAACGCGATTGAGCGATCTCACGCCTTCGCTTGGGCGACGTCAACGATTGCATCGGCTGCCGATTTCAGGTGGGCGGGATCGACGCCCAAAGCACGGAGAGATCGCGCCGCAACCCCATGCGACATGCCTGCGACAAGTCCGACGACATGTGCACCGAGGAGCGGGCCGTGATCCTTTCGGCCCGCCGCCAGTTCCTGCATGATCTCCCGACCCGAGGAAGCAGCCTGATAGAGACCGGGCTTTGCCGGCATCGGCGTGCCGGCCGGTACGTCCGCTGCCAGGCCGATTGCACGAAGCGCATCGGCATACTGCCGTTCGATCGCGGCTTTAAGCGCGTCAGGCTCCGCCCCTACCTTCTCGAAGGCGAGACGCGCGGTGCCATCCGGCAGATCGAGCGCGGCCAACAGGAAATGTTCGGCACCGGGCTCCCGCTGCTGATCCAGCAAGGCGTGGGTCTCCGCCCGCTCGCAGAGAAGCTTGACGGTGCCCATGTCATTGAGCTTCGATTTCAATCCTTGGAACATCGCAATCCCCTTAAGTGGAACTCATGTCTGCCGCCACGCCCGAAAGGCGCTTGTGGGCCGCCTGCTTGGTGATCCCGAGGGCCTGGGCAATCCTCGACCACGGCCAGCCCTGGCTGAGGGCCGAGCGCACGGCCTGGCGCTCGATATTGTCGGCGAGCCGGCGCAGAGCAACGACGGCGGCGAGCGCTTCTTCAGGGTCGGTTGGAACGGTGATGGTGTGCAGGTCAAGCATGCGTCAACATTAGTTGACGAAATTGACGCCGTCAACCAAGGTTGACGGCAGTTCGAGGGTCCGCCGCGGCGGTCGTCAATCGGCATGATTGGCTACATCGTTACAACCGCGCTGAACCGTTTGTTAACGCTGTTCTGGCAGTACTGAAGCCCTGTATTGCGTAGTTTCAGGGTGTCCTCGTGTTCATGGCGGTATGTCAAACGGCCGGACGTATGTTGCCGTCGGCGCTGAGACACCGGCTCTGCGCGCTGACCGGCGCGCTGGCGGCCACCGTGACCAGTTCCGACCCCAAGAACGCCGCACGCCGCATGGCGCTCGTCGCCTTCACCATCCGCATCGTCAGCGCGGCCATCGCCTTCCTGTCGCAGATCATCCTTGCGCGGCTGATGGGTGAGTTCGAATACGGCATCTTCGTCTTCGTCTGGGTGCTCGTCATTCTTTTCGGCAGTCTTTCCTGCGTCGGTTTTCATTCCATCGTGATCCGCTTCCTGCCTGAGTATCAGGCAACCGCGGCCATGGACGAAATTCGCGGTGTGACGACGACCGTGCGCGTCTTCGCTCTGGTTTCGGCCACGACGGTCGCAGCCGTCGGGCTCACCGGCCTCTGGCTTTTCGGCGCACATGTCGAGACATATTACATCTTGCCGCTCTACCTCGGGCTGTTCACGCTCCCGATGATTTCGCTTGGCGACGTCATGGACGGAACGGCCCGCGCCCATGGCTGGGCGCTGTCCGCCATGAGCCCGACCTTCATCATCCGGCCTTTGCTGGTCCTTGTCTTCATGGTTGTGGCCGTCACGTCAGGCGCGCCCCACACCGCCCAAACCGCCATGATCGCAGCCATGGCGGCTGCCTATGTGACCACCGTCTCGCAATTCCTCGTGCTGACCTATCGGCTGCGCTCGCGTTATGTGCCGGGACCGCGGCGCATCGAGCTTCGCCGCTGGCTCAGGGTGTCTGTCCCCATCTTCATGGTCGACGGCTTCGGCTTCCTTTTGACCAATTCCGATGTCGTGATCGTCGGCCTCTATCTTGATCCGGCCGACGTCGCGATCTACTTCGCGGCCGCCAAGACCATGGCGCTCGTGCACTTCGTGATGTTTGCCGTCAAGGCGGCGGCAGGCCCCCGCGTTGCAAACGCCATGGCCCGCGACGCCTCCCAGATACCCGCCATCGCAATCGAAAGCGCGCGCTGGGCCTTCTGGCCGTCGCTGCTGGTCGGCGCCCTTGTACTTTTGGCCGGCTCCTTCCTGCTTTCGCTCTTCGGCCCCGCTTTCGTCACCGGGCTGCCGCTGATGGCGATCCTCTTTGCCGGCATTCTCGCCAAGGCCTTCGTCGGCCCGGCCGAAACTCTGTTGACGATGGCCGGCCAGCAGACACTCTGCGTGATCCTCTATGCCGGCGCGCTGCTGGCCAACATCGCACTCAACCTGAGCCTCATCCCTCTTTTCGGACTGAGCGGTGCTGCTTTTGCAACCGCTGGTGCTATGTTCGTCGAGGCGATGCTGCTGCACATCGCCGTCCGGCGTACCTTCGGCTTCGCGCTCTTTGCCTTTGCAGGGGCGCGGACCGGCAATGATAACAACGGGGCTGTCCATCCATGATCGGCAATACCAATCTTCCGAGCGATGCAAACAGCCGGGCCGCAACGGTTCTGGGCGGCCTGGCCCAGGCCGGCGACAGCGGACCGACTGCGGAACACATGATCGAGGTCGGCCGCCCCGGACGCCACCTTGCCATCTACCCGGCCAAGGCCGGCTACGAGCTGCAGCGTGAACTCGACTTCCTGTCCAACCGCGCGCTCGAGCCGAACGTGTTCTTCACCGGCCGCTTTCTTGCACCGGCCATGCCGCGCCTGGAAGAACGCGTCATCCGGCTCGCGATCATGCGCGACAACGACGAACGCCGCAGCCGGCTTCGCTTCCTGATGCCGTTTTCGATCGAGAAGCCGGGCTTCTCGATCGGCGCACCGATCATCCGTGCCTGGTCGAACCCGTTCGGCCCGCTTGGCGTGCCGCTGCTTGACGCCGAGGACGCGGCCGAAACCATCGACAACCTGTTTGAAGCTTTCGCAGCGCCGGCAACCGGTCTGCCGTCGATCCTCGTGCTGCCCGATATGCGGCTGAACGGCAAGGTCGCCCGCCTCACCCGCGCCGTCGCCATCGGCCGCAACCTGCCGCTGACGGTCACCGACAGCTTCAGCCGCCCCATGCTCGAAAGCCTGCTCGACGGCCCAACCTATCTGCGCAATTCCATCAGCCCGGCCCATTTCCGCGAGTTGAGGCGGCAATGGAACAAACTTGCGAAGGAAGGCCAGCTCACCTATTCGGTTGCCCGCCAGCCCGCCGAGATCCGCTTGCGCATGGAGGAGTTCCTGGCGCTCGAGGCGTCCGGATGGAAGGGCAAGGGCCGCAGCGCCATGGTGCTCGATCGCTTCCGCGCAGCCTTTGCCCGCGAGGCGATCACCAATCTCGCCGACGGTGACAGCGTGCGCATCCATACGCTCGATCTTGACGGCAAGGCGATTGCCTCGATGGTCGTGTTCCTGATGTCGGGCGAGGCCTATACCTGGAAGACCGCCTATGACGAGCGCTATGCCAAGTTCTCGCCGGGCAAGCTTCTGCTTGCGGAACTGACCGAATGGCACCTCGACGATGCCAACATCGCCCGCTCGGATTCCTGCGCCGTGCCGGACCACCCGATCATGAGCCGGTTCTGGCAGGAGCGCGAAGAGATGGGGACGCTGGTCATCGGCCTGCAGCAGACGCGCGACCGCGAGGTGCGCCAGGTGGCAGCCCAGCTCCATCTCTACCGCAACACCCGCAACATGGCACGGATCCTGCGCGACAAGATCAAGGCGTTGGCCGGACGCTAGAGCGCGCCATGCGTTCCTATGAACGCAGTTTTCAGGGAGCTATCGGCCAGGCCGGCTGACGCTGATGCGCGTCAGGATGCCGACGCCTGGACCTCGTCTCCCCGCGCTTCGGCTGCCGCCTGCTCGCGTAGGAACCGCCGGATAACCTTGCCCGACGTCGTCAGCGGCAGGCTGTCGACGAAGGCGATCTCGCGCGGATATTCGTGCATAGAAAGCCGGGTCTTCACCCATTCGCGGATCGATGCCGCGACCTGCTCGTTGGCGGTCACGCCGGGCCGCAGCACGACATATGCCTTGACGATCTCGGTGCGCAGCGGATCCGGCTTGCCGACGGCAGCGGCGAGCTGAACATCCGGATGGCCAGCAAGGCAATCCTCGATCTCGCCCGGGCCAATGCGATAGCCTGATGACGTGATGACGTCGTCGTCGCGGCCGAAGAAAGTGAAGTAGCCTTCTTCGTCCATCACCCCCTGGTCGCCCGTTGTCATCCAGTCGCCGATGAACTTTTGCTCGGTCGCCGCTTCCTTGCCCCAGTAGCCGAGGAACATCACCGGATCGGGCCGCTTCACCGCCACCTGGCCGACACTTCCGGCTGGCAGTTCCCGGCCCTCGCCGTCGATGATCGCCACGCGGTGGCCGGGTGCGGCCTTGCCCATCGAGCCCGGCTTGACGACGCCCAGATCTGCCGCCGACGAAATGACGATGTTGCATTCCGTCTGGCCGTAGAATTCGCTGACTTCGAGGCCGAGCGCTGCCTTCGCCCATTCATAGGTCTCGCGACCGAGGGCCTCGCCGGCCGAACCGATGGTTCTCAGATTGAGGCGATAGCGCTCGCGCGGATTTTCGACCGCCTTCATCAGTCGAAGCGCCGTTGGCGGAATGAAGGCGTTGCGGATATCCATCTCTTCCAGAATACGAAACGCCGTATGCGGATCGAACTTTTGCGCCGGCGACGACACGACGGGTACGCCATGCAGAAGCGACGGCAGCAGCGCATTGAGCAAGCCCCCGGCCCAGGCCCAGTCGGCCGGCGTCCACATCCGGTCGCCCGGCCGCGGCAGGAAATGATGGTGGAACTCGAAGCCCGGCAGATGGCCGAGCAGAACCCGATGCCCGTGAAGCGCACCCTTTGGCGGCCCGGTGGTGCCCGACGTATAGATCATCAGTGCCGGATCGTCGGGGCCGGTGTCTGCTGGCACGAAGCCGGAGGGGTCGCCGGATGCGAGCGCCGCAAAGGCAATCGTTCCCGGCCGAGGCTCTTCCTCCGCCAACACCACCAGGCGCAGGTCCGGCAGCCGATCGCGGATTTCCGCGATGCGCTCGTAGCCAAAGCCATTGGTGATGATGGCCGAAACACCCGCATCGCGCAGCCGGTACTCCAGCGCCTCGACGCCGAAAAGCAGCGCCAGCGGCAAGGCGATTGCACCATGCTTGTAGATCGCCGCGTGGGCAATCGCCGTTTCGAAGCCTTGCGGCAAGAGGATCGCCACGCGCTCACCGGGCGCTATGCCTTCCCCGACAAGCCCCTTGGCAAAGGCGGACGATTGCCGGGCGAATTCGCCGTAGGTCAGCGACAGATGCGCGCCATCGGGATCAAAATGCTGGAGACAGACACGCTCCGGTTCGCGCGCCGCCCAGGCATCGCTGACGGCAATGCCGATATTGAACCTCTCAGGGATCTGCCACCGGAAGGTGCCGTAGAGTTCGTCGTAGGTCTCGATTTTCGGTAACATGACGCTGCCATGACAGATTTTGTGCTGCAGCGCACCTAACACCTTCACCCCTGTCTGTTCAATGGATGGAGCGATGACCGCACTCAACCGTGTGGCGGTTCGGCGAGAAGCGTCCTGACATGGCCAAGGATGCGGCGAAAGCCGCCGATCCCGCTGCCGCCTCGGGCGAGGAGCACCGCCCCCTGCCAGGCGGCCGTCACGATGGCAGCCCGTGACGCCGCCTGCTGCGGCGACCACCCCATTTCGACGAGGTTGAGCGCCATCATCCGCTCGGTGTCGGCCAGCACCCCGGTCGCCAGTTCGCGCATGGCCAAGGTTGCCGTCACCGGGTCGGCCATCGTCTGACCCACCGGGCAGCCGATGATTTCGCCCTGCGAGGCGTAGAACGTCTCGATCCGGAAGAGCACCCGCTCGATCCGCTGCAGCGGAGAAAGGCTGGGGTCCTCGAAGATCGGAAGCGTCTGCTCTCGGAAATGCGCCACCGCCTGCTCAAACAGTGCCTCGAACAGGGCAGCCTTGCTCGGAAAGTGATGGGTGATCTTGCCGAGCGATATGCCGAGTGCCGCGGTGATCTCCGAAAAGGAGGATGCTGCGTAGCCACGAACGAAAACCAGGCGCCCGGCGGCGTCGAGGATCTCGTCGCGCGTGCGAAGTCCCTTCTCGTAGCCCACGACGCTTACCCCTTGGCCGCTATCGAACGCCGGAAGAACCAGAAGGTCCCGCCCGGCAGAAAGCTGAACATCATCGCCTTTGCCGCCCAGCCACGCGGCTGGTCGCGCAATGACAGTTCGTTGATTACGGCCCAGATGTAGGTCAGGAAGGCAAGGCCGTGCAACGGGCCGAGCCAGCGCGTGACCTCGGCGATGCCGAAACCGTGTTTCAGCGGGACGCCGACGAAGACGAGCAGGAGCAGCGTCGTCCCTTCGGCAATTGCTGCCATGCGCAGCAAGGCGGAGACTTGGTTTTGGGCTTTCTGTTCGGACACGGGCGACCTCACTTGATGACGGCGATGGAGATGATGGCAGCGGTCAGTACAGGGCCAGCCATTTGCAAGACGCGCACGCGACCGGCGGAAACTTCTTCGTCGCCGCGGCGAAGCGAAGCGGCGGTCGCCGCAATTGCGCCGTGCAGCGCCGTCATGGCAACGACGCAGGCAAGCTTGACCTGAAACCAGGGCTCACCAAGCGATTCCGGTCCCCGCAAGAAAAACAGCGTCGCACCCAGCAACAGGGTGGCCAGCATCGCCGGATTGACGACCAGACGTAGGCTGCGTTGCTCGGCCACGGCCAACAGGTCGGCGTTGCCGCCTTGCGCAAGCACCTGGCGATGGCCGCCGAGCTGGACGGCAAGCAGGCATTGGCCGCCGAGCCAGATGACCACCGAAGCGACATGTGCCGCCTTGATCCAGAGGTAATACGGGAAAATCAAATCGAGCATCGCCGCCACCAAAACAGAAAGACCATTCTGTTTTATCGAAAACGGCATGGATGTCACTGCGACAGAATCGACAGGCAGATACCGTCGGACGGCCTTCTCTCAGCTGTCTTCAAGGAAAGGGCCACCGCAATGGCCCATGAGGCCAGTCAGTAAGCACGCAGCCTAAAACTTCCCTGTTTCCAAGTGTCCGCGCAGGCGGATCAGTTGCGACTTCGCTTTCAGCGCGTGGATCAGCAATCGCTCCGCAAGTCTAAGCTTGCTGCTATATTCAAACGCCCTGAACGCTTCGTTCCAGGCGCCGTCATCGCCAGTCCAGTCATGTCCGTCCGCGGCCTCGACGAGCAGGAAATCGAAGCGTTTGGACGGATTGCGAAACCTTATGAGATCTGTAAGTTCGCTCAGCTCTTCCGCAGAGATGCGAGAGCGGGCCAATGCAAACAAGGTCGGCTCATCGTCTCCGACCAGCCTCCTTGTGCGCTCGCACATCGCATCGTGTTTTCGTCGTGCGATCGGGAATGACTCCGCCACACCTTCGTCCGATAAATCCTTCTTGAACTCGTGATGGTGTTGCGTATGAAACCTTGTGTTTACGACCACGCGATCGCGCACGGCGAGGTCGCCCAACTCCATCATCCCCTTGAAGTCGCGCTTGAAATACTCGAACAGGGCTGGAAGCGGCGTGATCTGCCAGGAAAATACCGAGCTGGGGCAGCCAAGCGCCGCACTTTTCAGGCCAACGACGTACCTTGCCCGTTCCGACGTGTCATTGGTCAAGCGGCGTATTTGATACTGAGCCTCGCACAATGCCCCAAGACTAACGATTCTTCTGAATTCCATGCCGCCCGGACCCCTGCAACTTACAGAAAAGGGGTACCTACCCGAAACCGCCTTCCGATAGCAACACGCCGCCGCGACGTACTTGGGCATGATATGGAAGATACAGGTCCGCGACGCCCAGCCTTCTGTCCCTGCGCGGGAACCGAAACAACGCAGCACCGAAAACAGTATGATGCAGGTAAAGTGGTGCCCCATGCCGGGGTCGAACCAGCACTCCTTTCGGAACTCGATTTTGAGTCGAGCGCGTCTACCAATTCCGCCAATGGGGCTCAGGGAAGTGCGATATCAGCGGCTCGGATTTACACGAAGGATTTCGCCGTGGTCAACCATCATTTTCAGGATGTCCCGATGACAATCACGAAAGCGTGCGGAGCCGTCGCAGCGCCCGCGATTTACAGCTGAGGCGATCCTGCCTAAGAAGGCGCCATCGAGTTTGCACTGCGGCATGCGCCCCCGATGGCCTGTCGCCCGCGAGGTATAGATGATCGACGCCGCCGCCACATCCCGCCAACACCTCTTCATCGCCGTAGTCGCAACGCTCGGCATGGCAGCGACCGTCGGCGGCGCGCTCGGCTTCGAGCATATCGGCGGCTATATCCCCTGTGCGCTCTGCCTTCTCCAGCGCGATCCCTACTATTACGGCATTCCCGTTGGCGTTCTTGCGATCGCCACCAGCGCATTCAGGCTGCCGGCCTGGACGACTCGTACCCTGCTCCTGATCGTCGGCATCCTGATGCTCGTCGGCGCCGGCATGGGCGTCTATCATTCGGGCGCCGAGTGGCACTTCTGGGAAGGACCGTCGACCTGCGCGACGACGGCGCAGGGGGTCTCGTCCAATGTCGGCGATCTGCTTGGCGACCTCGATTCCAAGCACGGCCCGTCCTGCACGGAAGCAGCACTCAGGGTGCTCGGCCTGTCCTTTGCCGGCTGGAACGTGATCGCCAGCCTCATTCTCGCAGCGATCGCACTTCGCGGCGCTGCAAAGGCGCAGTGACCATCCGGTCGACCCGAACGAGCGGATGACCTTCGGCCGTACGGCAACGTTGGGCGCGGACGAGCGCACGCACCTTCCCGATCCCGCTTTGGGCTTGATCCGGCAAGAGGATACGAACAGCGTCAGGGCTGCAGTTCGACGTCCCAGTAGAGATAGTCCATCCAGCTTTCGTGCAGATGGTTCGGCGGGAAGAGCCGGCCGTTGTTGTGCAGGTCCTGAACCGTCGGCTGGAAGGGCCGCTGGTGCGGGAACATGCCGGCCTGCTTCGGCAGCTTGCTGCCCTTGCGCAGATTGCAGGGCGAGCAGGCTGCCACGACATTGTCCCAGGTCGTCTGGCCACCGTGAGCGCGGGGCACCACGTGATCGAAGGTGAGATCGTCGGGCGAACCGCAATACTGGCATTCGAATTTGTCGCGCAGGAACACGTTGAACCGGGTGAAGGCCGGGTGGCGCGAGGGCTGCACGTAGCTCTTGAGGCAAACAACGCTCGGCAGTCGCATCGAGAAACTCGGAGACGACACCGAATGTTCGTATTCGGCAAGGATGTTTACGCGGTCAAGGAAGACTGCCTTGATCGCGTCCTGCCAGGACCAAAGCGACAAGGGGTAGTAACTCAGCGGCCGATAGTCAGCGTTCAAGACGAGCGCTGGTAAGGCCTGTGGTGAGACTGCAATCGTCAAGCGTATTCTCCTGATCGATTCGGCATCTGCACCTTCTATATTAGGCCCGTTGCAACAGGATTGTGAAGCCGGAAACAAAAATGC
>NZ_DASYHB010000113.1:0-1707 GCF_035999185.1 Ensifer sp.
GCGGCCAGGGGCTTGGGTCAATGATGTGGTAGTCGTGATTCTTCTGATGCGCACCGGCCATGTCAGTAATCCCCGAAATGTCTCTCTCTCGTCGCCCTTCCGGCATAGCCGAAAAGGACCTCCAGTCAAAGTTTGTTCTCAGCCTCGCCCGCCTTTACCTGTGCGACCGGCTTAGACGGTTCACGCGGGTAGAAGGTGTAGGAAAGCGTCAGCGTCTTGATGTCCTTGGTCTCCACCGCCTTGACCATGTCCGGATCGACGAAGAATACCACCGGCATCTCCATCTCCTCTCCCGGCTGCAGCGTCGTCTCGGTGAAGCAGAAGCACTGTACCTTGTTGAAATAGGCACCCGCCTGCATTGGCGTCACGTTAAAGGTCGCCTGGCCAGTCGTCGGCTTCGACGACAGGTTCTTCGCCTTGTACATCACCTGCACGGTCTCGCCGATGCGGATGTCGATGTCGCGCTGCACCGGCTTGAACTCCCAGGGCAGGCCGCCCGAGGTGTTGGCGTCGAAGGTGACCTTCACCTTTTCGTCCAGAATTATGTCGGACGCCTGCTCGACGCGCTGCGTCGTGCCGTTATAGCCGGTGACGCGGCAGAACATGTCGTAGAGCGGCACGGCTGCGTAAGCCATGCCGACCATGCCGCCGACGAAGGCAAGGCAGGTACCGACGACGACGCGGTTGGAGCGCTGCTTGTTGGCTGTGTCCTGTGAATTCGTCATGCCGACTCGCCTCAGTTGACCATACCGTTGCCGAACTTGATCAGCGTGACGATGTAGAAGAGGACGACGAGCCCGAAGAGGACGAAGCCGAGCGCAATGTTGCGGCCGCGACGCGATTTCTTCTGCGCATCAGTGAGCTTGACGGTTTCCATCAGGCAATACTCCCGGCATTCAGCCAGACATTGACGATCAGGTGATCCGCCATCAGGGCGGAGAAGATCACGAACAGGTACATGATCGAGAAGGCAAACAGCTTCTTGGCCGGCAGCATGCGCTCGTCCGACTCCGGCATGCGCAGCACGCCGATCGAGTACCAGACGAAGCCAAGGCCGAGCGCCGTTGCAAAGAGGCCGTAACCGATGCTCGCAAATCCGAGCAAGGTGGGACAGATGCCGATCAGGGCGGTCAACACGGCATAGATGACGATCTGCTTCTTGGTCGTCGCCTGGCCGCAGACATTCGGCATCATCGGCACGCCAACGGCGCCGTAGTCGCCCATCTTGAAGAGTGCGAGCGCCCAGAAATGCGCCGGCGTCCAGAGGAACGTGATCAGGAAGAGCACGATGCTTTCGATCGAGACGGCGCCGGTGACGCAGGCCCAGCCGATCATCGGCGGGAAAGCACCGGCCGCACCGCCGATGACGATGTTCTGCGGCGTCGAGCGCTTCAGCCACATCGTGTAGATGACCACGTAGAAGAAGATGGTGAAGGCGAGCAACCCGGCTGCGAGCCAATTGACGGCGAGCCCGAGGATGATCACGGAAAAGGCAGACAGCGTCAGACCGAAGGCCAGCGCTTCCTGCGGCAGGATCTTGCCGGCCGGGATCGGGCGCTTGGCGGTACGGCTCATGACCGCGTCGATGTCGGCGTCATACCACATGTTGAGCGCGCCGGAGGCGCCAGCACCAACGGCGATGCAGAGAATGGCGATGAAACCGATGAAGGGATTGATGTGTCCTGGTGCCAGCACCAGCCCGGCAAA
>NZ_DASYHB010000128.1:0-36500 GCF_035999185.1 Ensifer sp.
GCAGAATGGTGGAGGGAGTTGGATTTGAACCAACGTAGGCTGAGCCAACGGATTTACAGTCCGTCCCCTTTAACCACTCGGGCATCCCTCCATTATTCTGTCGGGATCTTTCGACCAAGCATTTGAGATCGTGAGACAACCTGCGACATGTCGTTGCCGCTCTCGATCTGTGGCCGGGTATATGACTGCCCCGTTTCGTCCTGTCAACACGGCTCGATGCAAATTTTCCGAATTTCTCCACAGCCGCAAAAATCGACCCCATACGGAAAACCGTTTCGCCGGACGCGCATCCCCACTATAAGACGCGCATGAGCAAAGATCGCACGGGCGACAAGAGCGCCAAGGACACCCACTACGCCAACCTCCGGCGCGCGCACCGCGACGCCAAACGCGAGCGCGGCGAGATCCCGACCCCAAGAGAGGACAGGCGCCGCAAGGCCCCGGCCGACTGGAAGGCGCCGCAACTCGCGCCCGAACAGGTGCTGCTCTATGGCCTGCACACGGTGCGTGCCGCGCTTGACAATCCGGCGCGCCAGATCGTGCGCCTCAGCGTTACGCAGAACGCGGCGGCACGGTTGGAACTCGGCGAGCTTTCGGCCCTGCCCTTCCCGGTCGAGACGGTGACGCCGCAGGACCTCGACAAGATCCTCGGTCCTGACGCTATCCACCAGGGTGTCATGCTCGAAACGCGGCCCCTGCCGCATCGGAAGCTCGAAGCGCTTCGCGACTGCCCGCTGATTCTCGTGCTCGATCAGGTCACGGATCCGCACAATGTCGGCGCCGTCATGCGCTCAGCCGTCGCCTTCGACGCCGGCGCGCTGATTACCACGATGCGCCACAGCCCGACCGAATCAGGCGTGCTTGCCAAATCCGCCTCGGGGGCGCTCGAGATGATCCCCTATATCCAGATCACCAACCTCGCGGACGCCATCGAAGAACTGCACCGGCTGGGCTTCCAGACGATCGGGCTTGATTCGGAAGGGCCGCAACCATTGGAGGGAACGTTCCGCGGCGAAAAGATTGCGCTCGTGCTCGGCTCCGAGGGCAAGGGGCTCCGGCAGAAGACCCGGTCGATCGTCTCTGACCTTGCCCGTCTCGACATGCCCGGCGCGATCAAGTCGCTGAACGTGTCGAATGCGGCGGCGATCGCCATGTATGCGGCCCGCCAGTTCCTCAACCGCTGATCAAGAAAAACATCGCGCCCGCTTCAACGAATGCGGGCGACGGCGCCTTGCCGAGATAACCGGAGCAATCAGTGCGCCGCGAACGGGGCATCGCTGCGCGCCGCCGTCGGGCAGCCATCTCGCAGTTTCTTCCAGGTGGTCACGTTGAGGTTCATTTCGCAGCGCGCCATGTAGGCGTTTCCGTCCACGCGCAGACAGGCAACCTGCCCCAGCTCATATTTCGAGCCATCACGATTGCGGCAGGTGCAGCCATGATCCGGCGGCGCTGCGACGGCACACTCGGCGGCCAGCAATGTGGCCACCGTTGCGGTCATGCCCAACAGGATGGTCCACCGCTCCGTCATTGAAGCATCATAACGCAAATTCGCATGATAAAAAACGGACAATGCCGGCTGCATGGCAACCGGCACCGTCCGCACGCGGGGCCAACGCCCCATCATCGGATCGCTGCCACGACCCGCTGATTTCTATGATTAGCTTGCCAGGCGAAGAACGCTGCCTTCTGCAATGGTCTTTTCGGCTTCGGCGATCGCAAACTGCTTGCTGTCAGCGCTGAGGTTCAGGCCTTCGGCGCGAACGAACTCCACGTCGGTGACGCCGAGGAAGCCAAACACGGTCTTCAGGTAGGACTCCTGGTGATCCATGACGGCTGCCGGGCCGGCGGAGTAGTGACCGCCGCGGGTCGAGGCAACGATGATCTTCTTGCCCTTGGCGAGGCCTTCCGGACCAGCCTCGGTGTAACGGAAGGTCTTGCCGGAGACGGCGACGCGGTCGATCCAGGCCTTCAGCTGGCTCGGGATGCCGAAATTGTACATCGGCGCGCCGATGATGATGGTGTCGGCAGCCAGAAACTCTTCCAGCATGTCGCGTCCAAGCTTGACGTCGGCAGCAAGTGCGTCATCGACGCCAGCGAGATCTGCGGGCGCCATGATCTGGGCGCCGGTCAGGTGCGGCAGCGAGCTTGCGGCGAGATCACGATAGGTCACCTTGGCATCCGGCCGGTCGGCCTTGACCTGGGCGGCAAGCGCTGCCGTCAGGCGGCGGGAAACGGAATGCTCACCGAGGATGCCGGAATCGATATGAAGAACGTTCATGGGAACACCTTTGTGTTTGTGTTGCGTTGCGGTGATCCACATATGATGGGAAAACAATCGCCCGATAAGTCAGCGTGTATTTGACATACTGTTTCCGGACGGAAACAATCGGACGAACAATCCGGATTTCGGAGACTAGGACAATGCAGGACCTGAACGACCTCGCGCTTTTTGCCGCAGTGGTGCGCTGCAACGGCTTCAGCGCAGCCGCACGCGATCTCAACATCCCGAAGTCCAAGCTGAGCAAGCATGTTGCGCGGCTTGAAGAACAGCTCGGCGTACGCCTGCTCGAACGCTCGACCCGCAAGTTGCGGGTCACCGATATCGGCCGGGTGTTCTACGAGCACTGCCAGGGTCTGCTTGACGGTGTCGCGGCCGCAGAGGCCGAAATCGCCGCGGTCAGGGCAGAGCCCACCGGCACGGTTCGCCTCGCCTGCCCGCTCGGTTTCACCCCGATGCTCGCCGATATCCTGCCGGCGTTCCATCGGCGCTATCCCGGTGTCCGGCTGCTGATCACTGCCACCAACCGGCGCATCGACCTGATCGAGGAGCGCGTCGACGTGGCGCTGCGCGCCCGCGGTCAACTCGACACGGACAATCAGTTGATCATTCGCAAATTCGGCGAGGTGCGCGAAAGGCTGGCCGCAAGCCCGACGTTCCTTGCCCGCTCGGGCGAGATCACCATCGACAATCTCGACCAGCAGGCGACGCTTTCGATGAACGAGCAGCACCCGACCGATGTCTGGCGGCTCGTCTCGGCGGATGGAGCGACGACGGAGATAACGCACCGCCCGATTATCGGCTGCAGCGATTTCCTGATCCTCGAACGCTCGGCCATCGAAGGCATGGGCGTGGCGCTGTTGCCGGACCACATCTGCGAGCGCGCCTTCCGCGCCGGCGTGCTGGTGCCAGTGCTTCCGGAATGGACCTCGAACGACGTCGTCGTGCACCTGGTATTCCCGTCCCGCCAGGGTATGCTGCCGGCGACGCGGGCGCTGATCGACTATCTCGCCGAAAACCTGCTCAACGCCCTGCAGAAATGCCGGGAGGTGCCGGTGCGCATGGGACCATCGTTCGAGATTTGATACTGTATCGCGCCGACGACCTGGATCCAGCCCGGCGCGGCCCGGCACCCTTATCGGCGGCAAGACCCTTCGCCGTCCGCGAGTTCGTTGAATGCCTTGG
This sequence comes from Ensifer sp., assembly GCF_035999185.1. Taxonomy (GTDB): domain Bacteria; phylum Pseudomonadota; class Alphaproteobacteria; order Rhizobiales; family Rhizobiaceae; genus Ensifer. The sequence goes on from NZ_DASYHB010000128.1 coordinate 3,464, forward strand.
CCGCGGCGTCATAGCGATAGGCGAGCATCTGCGTTGTGCACACATCCTCGTATCGTGCGCAGGCCTCCATCGATACGCAGACGTGGCCCTGAACACCCCACACCTTTGCGGGCGGCTTATCGTAAATGCCGTCATAGATCACCTGCGTCCGATCGGCGCCATCGCGCCATCGCACCACGATCTGCGAACGAAAGTGATCATACCCGGCGCTGCTGTAACCGACGGAAAAGTGGACTGCCCCCACGCCGCGGACATCGGCGGCGCCTGAACTCATCTCGTCCCAATCGGGCGCCTCCTGCGAACCGGCTGAGCCCGCCGCGAGCGCACCGAGGCCGCAGAAAACGACGGCTGCCCAGCGGATCGGCGGCAACGGCACGGACCTGTTCAAGGTGCTCAGGCCGGCTGCGGGGAAGAAGCGTTTGATGACCATGACCTTTCTTGAGAAACCGGAAACGAATGCGTGTTCGACACCCTGCGACCCCACACGGCAATCGGAGTTGCCCGAACCAGGAGTTGTCTATATTCCACCGACATGAGGACGCTTGGAACCCTAATTGCCTCTGCCGTTCTGGCATTTGTTGTCAGCCTGCTCGCCGCAGGACTGTTTCTGCCGATCTATGGCATTTTCCAGGGTGGATCTTACAACTGCCTGAAGGACGGCATCGCGGAATGCACGTCCATGATTCCATTCAGCGCACTGATCTACGGACCGCTGTTTTCAATTGGCGGCGTCTTGATCGGCACGCCCGTCTTCATGGTGATCCTGGCCGGGCGCGATTGATCGTCCAATGCCCGAGCATGGCGTCGCGACCACATCATCGACGTAGCCTTCTGAGAATTCTGCGATCAAGAGATTGATGAGTGCTGGTGCCCCCAGAGAGACTCGAACTCCCGACCCTCTGATTACAAATCAGATGCTCTACCAACTGAGCTATAAGGGCACTCACTGCGATGGGAGTTACCATAATCTCGTGCGGTGTAAAGCAAAATTGCGAATTCTCCCAACTTTTCAGATGCGTTCGGTTGCCTGCCATGCCAGAAACGAAAAAGAGAGATCGCCGCAAGCGGCGCGCAACATATCGAACGGACTAGAGTTCATGGCCCGCACGTTCACTTCCTTCGCCTTTCTCGCCTCGTCCGCGGCAGAGGCACAAAAGGCGGCGGCCGATCTCAAGGCCATCTATGGCGACAACGATCCGGCAAAGGCCGACGTGATCGTGGCGCTTGGCGGCGACGGCTTCATGCTGCAGACGCTGCACCAGACCATGAACAGCGGCAAGCTGGTTTATGGCATGAACCGCGGATCGGTCGGCTTTCTGATGAACCGCTACAGCACCGAGAACCTGACGGACCGCATCTGTCTTGCGGTCGAGAACGCGTTCCATCCACTGGAGATGCAGACCACCGACGTTTACGGCGAGACCTTCACGGCGCTCGCGATCAACGAGGTCTATCTCTTCCGCCAATCCTATCAGGCCGCCAAGCTGCGCGTTTTGATCGACGGGAAGACGCGGCTCGAGGAGCTGACCTGCGACGGGTTGCTGGTTGCGACCCCCGCCGGTTCGACCGCCTACAACCTCTCCGCCCACGGCCCGATCCTGCCGCTCGAAGCACCGCTGCTTGCCTTGACGCCGGTCAGTGCATTTCGCCCACGCCGCTGGCGGGGGGCGCTGCTGCCCAACCATGTCACGGTCGAGATCGAAATCCTCGAAGCGGACAAGCGGCCGGTCAATGCGGTTGCCGACCATCAGGAGGTCAAGTCGGTGGTCAGGGTACGGATCGCCGAATCGGAAAACATGACGGCGCGCATTCTCTCCGATCCCGATCATTCCTGGTCGGACCGCATCCTTGCCGAGCAATTCTCGAACTGATCGCACGTTTTCCGCGCGACATATGATAGGATCCGTGGCGATCGCAGCACCAGATGTCGAAAGTCGGCGTGGTCGCGATGTCGCCGCTTGAAAGGACAGCAATGACGATGCACCTACCCGCAATCCTCGTGGCTGCATTGTTGATAAGCGGCGCTGGCGCCAGGGCCGAAGACGCAAACATCGTGCCTCCTCAGGCAACCTTCGTCACCAGCACCGGCTATTGGGAGGAAAGCGGAGAGCCGCTTTCGGCACTCGACCCGAATGCGAGCGCATCCGCTCCGGCCGACCAGAAAGGCAATCCGCGACGCGGCTACTACAAGCTGATCGCCCTTCGCCAGGCGGATGGCACCGCTCAGGTCCATCTGCAGCAGATCGAGGCGACATCAGCCGGTCCGGTGGTGGTTTCCTCGGCCGAGCTTGAGGAGTTTTCGGTCCTCAAGGCCTATGTCACCGATATCCGCCCGGAGACCTCGACCGGCGTCACGGCGCAGCCGGGCATGTTTGCAACCGTCTATCTGAAGACCGACCCCAGCCTCCGGGAGCCGGAAAGCTGGACCGTACTCATTGACGACCTCGGCGATATCAAGATCGAGCGCGCCTCAAACTAGAGCACGTCGCGCAAAGGCGTGTAGCTCGCGGCGCGATTTAAGAGCAATTCCAGCAAATTGCCGCGCGGAATCACGGCATGGCCAAAACAAAAGGCCGGGTGAAAACGCCCGGCCTTTTCCAGTTTAGTCTGAAGGTCGCTTCCGACCTTAGTTCAGATCGTCGACGACCGCATCCGCACCGCCGCTGACGCGATGCGCCAGCGCTGCTTCCATGAACTCGTTGAGTTCGCCGTCTAGAACGTCGCCCGGTGCCGTGCTTTCAACGCCGGTGCGCATGTCCTTGACCAACTGGTAGGGCTGCAGAACGTAGGAGCGGATCTGGTGGCCCCAGCCGATATCGGTTTTCGATGCGGCTTCGGCGTTGGCGGCGTCTTCACGCTTCTTCAGCTCGGCCTCGTAGAGGCGCGCACGCAACATGTCCCAGGCTTTCGCCCGGTTCTTGTGCTGTGAACGCTCCTGCTGGCACTGCACGACGATGCCCGACGGAATGTGCGTGATCCGCACGGCCGAGTCGGTCGTGTTGACGTGCTGACCACCGGCACCAGACGAACGGTAGGTGTCGATACGGCAATCGCTCTCGTTGATGTCGATCTGGATCGAATCATCGACGACCGGGTAGACCCAGATCGAGGAGAACGACGTGTGACGGCGGGCGTTGCTGTCATAGGGCGAGATGCGAACGAGCCGGTGCACGCCCGATTCCGTCTTCAGCCAGCCATAGGCATTGTGGCCCTTGACGAGCAAGGTAGCCGATTTGATGCCGGCTTCTTCGCCGTCCTGGATTTCCAGAAGCTCGACCTTGTATCCCTGGCGCTCGGACCAGCGGGTATACATGCGCAGAAGCATGTTGGCCCAGTCCTGGCTTTCGGTGCCGCCGGCACCCGAGTGCACTTCGAGATAGGTGTCGTTCTGGTCGGCTTCGCCCGAAAGCATGGCCTCGACCTGCTTCTTGGCGGCCTCGTTTCTCAGATCCCGCAGTGCCTGCTCGGCGTCCGCGATGATCGCGGCGTCGCCTTCTTCCTCACCGAGTTCGATGAGTTCGATGTTGTCGTTGAGCTGCTGCTCGAAACGGCGCAGGCCATTGATGCCGTCATCCAGCTGCTGGCGCTCGCGCATCAGCTTCTGTGCTTCCGAGGCGTCGTTCCAAAGGGTCGGATCTTCAGCCTTGTTGTTCAACCAGTCCAGTCGTCTTACCGCCTGATCCCAGTCAAAGATGCCTCCTCAGCAGGCTTATGGCCTGCTTGATTTCGTCGACAATGTTCTCGATTTCGCTGCGCATGATCCTGCTTCTTGTGAACCGGAAATATAGGTGAGCGTCAAATAGCGATGCCCGCCGCTGATGTAAAGGCGGCGGGCATTGCGTGGAAACGGAATGGCCTAGAACAGGCCGTTGGAGCCCGACGTTACCGCCTGGTTCGCCTGTGGCGAGTTCTTCAGGATTTCTTCCGGCGGGACATACTGATCAAGCCCACCAATGACCGAGAACGTGTCGGCCGGACCGGTGCCGGGCTTGAAGGCTTCGATGATCGTATCGGGCTCGCCTTCCTGGGCGGCCATACCGGTCTTGCGATTGACGGCGACCATGTTCATGCCCTCAGGCACCACGAACTTGCTCGGGCGCGTACCCTTGACCGCTTCGGTCATGAAATCGTTGAAGATCGGAACAGCGAGACTACCGCCGGTCGCGCCGCGGCCGAGCGGCGCCGGATTGTCGAAGCCGAGGTAGAGGCCGGCGACCATATCGGGCGTGTAACCGACGAACCATGCATCCTTTTCATCGTTGGTCGTGCCGGTCTTGCCAGCAACCGGACGATCGAGCTTGATCTTGCCGGCAGCCGTGCCGCGCAACACCACGCCCTCCATCATCGAGGTGATCTGGTAGGACGTCATCGGGTCGAGCACCTGTTCGCGATTGTCGGTCAGGACAGGCTCTTCCTGGTTCTGCCAGTCGCCGGCGTTGCAGTTGTCGCAAGTGCGGTCCTCGTGGCGGAAGATCGTCTTGCCGTAGCGATCCTGGATGCGGTCGATCAGCGACGGCTTGATCTGCTTGCCGCCATTGGCGAGCACCGAATAGGCCGAGACCATGCGCAGCACCGTGGTTTCGCCCGAGCCCAGCGACATCGCGAGCAGCGGCGGCATCTTGTCGTAGATGCCGAAGCGCTCGGCATATTCGGCAACGAGGTTCATGCCCATGTCGTTGGCGAGCCGCACGGTCATCAGGTTACGCGACTTCTCGATGCCGAGACGCAGCGTCGAGGGACCGGCCGAGCCGCCGCCGTAGTTTTCCGGACGCCAGACCTGGCCGCCCGCGACGATTTCAATCGGGGCGTCGAGAATGACGGATGCCGGCGTATAGCCGTTGTCGAGTGCGGCCGCGTAGACGAACGGCTTGAAGGAGGAGCCCGGCTGGCGCATCGCCTGCGTCGCGCGGTTGAATTCCGACTGGCCGTAGGAGAAGCCGCCGACCATGGCGAGAACGCGGCCCGTCTTCGGGTCCATGGCGACAAGGCCGCCCTGCACCTTCGGCGGCTGGCGCAGTCGGTATTCGCCCTTCTCCGGCAACGGCTCGACATAGACGACGTCGCCTGCGCCAAAGACACCTTCGGGAGACTTCGCCGACTTGCGCTCGCCGTTTGCCGAGCGGTAGGCCCATTGCATGTTCTTGGCGGAGATGTGCCCGGTGACGCGCTCGGCCACGATCTTGCCGGACGCTTCCTTGTCCGGCTGAATGCCGATTTCGGCGCCCTGCGCATCGACCGAGAGAACGACGGCGAGCTTCCATTCCGGCACGTCGCTGAACGCGACGACTGCGCCGAGCGGTTCGCCCCAGTCGCCACCGATCTCGATCGACTTGACCGGCCCGTGGAAGCCGCGACGCTCGTCATAGGTCAAAAGGCCAGCTTGAAGGGCCTTGCGCGCCGCCGTCTGCAGCCGCGGGTCGAGCGACGTGCGGACCGACAGGCCGCCTTCGTAGAGCGCGTTGTCACCGTATTTCTGGATGATCTGACGGCGGACTTCTTCGGCGAAGAAGTCCGATGCAAAGAGATGCGCACCGCCGCGGCGCGGATTGACGCCGAGCGGCTGCTTTTTCGCCTCTTCGCCGTCAGCCTTGGTGACGTAGCCGTTTTCCACCATGCGGTCGATTACCCAGTCGCGGCGCTCGAGCGCCGCTGCGGTCCTGCGGAACGGATGGTAATTGGCCGGGCCTTTGGGCAGAGCGGCAAGATAAGCGGTCTCGGCAATGGTGAGCTCGGTGACCGACTTGTCGAAATAGGTCAGCGCGGCGCCGGCAATGCCGTAGGAATTCAGGCCGAAAAAGATCTCGTTGAGGTAGAGTTCAAGAATGCGGTCCTTGCTGTAAGCCTGCTCGATGCGGAACGACAGGATCGCTTCCTTGACCTTGCGGTCGATCGTCTGGTCGGACGACAGGAGGAAGTTCTTGGCCACCTGCTGCGTGATCGTCGATGCGCCGACTGGCCGCCGGCCAGAGCCGAAGTTCTGCAGGTTGACCGCAATCGCGCGCGCAAGACCGGTGATGTCGACGCCCGGATGCTGGTAGAAGTTCTTGTCTTCCGCCGAGATGAAGGCCGCCTTGACCCGATCCGGTATCGCCTGGATCGGCAGATAGAGACGGCGCTCGCGGGCATACTCCGCCATCAGCGCACCGTTGCCGGCATGGAAGCGCGTCGTCACCGGTGGCGAGTACTTGGCGAGCACCTCATAGTCCGGCAGATCCTTGGTAACGACGCCCAGATAGAGCGCCGCGGCCCCGGCCACGCCAAGCAGCAGAAACGCACCAATTCCGAAGAAATATCCAATCAGCCTGATCATCAGTCAGATACCAGTACCTTAATTATCGTCCAATCGCCGGACCACCCGACCGACAGCGCAATCGCTGTCCCGACGGCTCGCATTGCTTCGTCCCGACCAAACGCTTCCGTCAGAAATCGTCTGGCATCGCGGGTTCCCGCAGCCCGGCCCCTCATATGGTGAGGAACAGAAGGCTTCAACTCGTTTCTCAACAAATCCGGGCGCAATTCCGGTTACGTTCCGGATTGTGCGTAAAATAGGGCTTGTTTCCGATTATAACGTGCGCATCCAGTTGAAAAGAATAACGCTGTTACCGGGGCGACACAAATCACTTCGTCCCCGGCCATGCCTTCAAACGTCAACCGCCGCTCGCCACGGCCTGCTCGCGATAACGCTGGACGGCGACCGCGAGACGCTCGGAAACCTTCTTGCGCCATTCCGGATCAAGCAGCAGCTTCTCGTCGTCCTTGTTCGACAGGAAGCCCAGTTCCAGGAGGATCGAGGGCACGTCCGGCGCCTGCAGCACACGGAAGCCGGCGAAACGGTGCGGGTTGTTGATCAGGTTGATTTGTCCTTCGAAGGAAGAAACGACCGCACGTGCCATATTGACCGAGAACGCCTGGGTCTCGCGACGCGTCAGGTCGATGAGGATATCGGCGACTTCGGCCGGCTCGCTCTGGAGCGGCACGCCGGCGATTTCATCCGAAAGGTTTTCGCGGGCAGCCAGACTTGCGGCCAAGTGGTCCGACGCCTTGTCGGAGATCGTGTAGACCGTAGCGCCGCGAATATCCTTCTGCTTCAGCGCGTCGGCATGGAGCGAAATGAAGAGATTGGCGCTCCTGTTGCGCGCAATCTGGACACGCTGCGGCAACGACAGAAACACGTCCTTGTCGCGCGTGAGAAAGGCCTGGATCCCGGCCTGGCGGTTCAGCGCCTCGACGAGGTCCTGTGCAAACGCCAGCGTGACGTGCTTTTCCTCGGTCTTCGTCTCGCTTGCGAGCGCCCCGGTGTCGATACCGCCGTGACCCGCATCGATCGCGATAACGAAAGGGCCGCCCTCCTTGGTTGGGGCGACGGCCACTGGCCTGTCGGATTTGGCGGCAGCAACCGAGCCGGTCCACTGCTGCTCGCCGAGAAGCGCATCGAAGCGCACCTGATCGACCCGCTCGGCGTCAAGCACAAGGCGATAGCCCTTGCCCCCCTCCTCCGCAATCACCTCCGCCTTCGTGACCGCAACCGGACCTTTGGCCGAAAGGACGATGCGCGAACTTCCAGCACCCATCCCGCCATAGCGAATGGCGTCAAACAGGCCGCGCGGCTCGAGGCTGTCCGATTTGAGACCGAAGGCCGTTTCCGGCAGGTCGACGACGACGCGCACCGGGTCGGACACATAGTGAAGGCTGAATTCGGGCTTGCGGTCGAACTCGACGACGACGCGGGTGCGCGCATCGTCACCTGCGACCCGCGCGCCGAACGCAAGCAACGGACCGGGCTCGGCAGCACCGGCAACCGGCGCGCTCAACAGGAGGCCACCCACGACCAGCGACACACCCAGCAAGCGCCAACTCGCGCGCGACAACAAAGACAACAGCGAACTCCGCATACCAACCGCCAAAGGCTTCACCTCAGGCTCTCCACCACTTTCTCAGGAAACAAACGGCGACCAACACGCGATCGCGAATTCATGATTTATCAATGAACCCTTATGGTTAACCAAAGCTTGACAAAGATCATTCTGCGCTCGGCGTCGGGAGGATCGACTCCTCCCTCGTCGACCTACTCCACGAGGACAAGCGAATCGATCATTATTGTGGCGGCACGGGCTTTTCCCTTGCCAATGTGACATAGAAAACATAAAAGCGTCACAAGGAGAAAGTGTTGACGGGATAGAACAGTCGACCGGGCAGCCGGAGCTTCTCCAAAGCTTGGCGCCAGGGAGTGATCGAACCGGATTGACCGGTTAGACGTATCACATTTCCGCGGTCGCAAGGTGTTCATCCGCCGTCGCTGCATTTCCTCCCCGTACACTGGATCGCAAATTTCCGGCGGTGGCCGGAGTTATTGATGGTGATTTTTCACCGACGCCCGCAAGCGGGCGCATTCATCGGGTCTTTATGAGGCCTTAGACATTGGCATTCTTGTTTGGTCATTGACGTTGACTCAGCAGTATCGGTCAGAAGTAGCACGGCCCCGGGACAAATTTGTTCCCGCTGTCGGCTGGCTGCTGCACCATCTCCTGCGCCAAACAGGAACTTTCATATCCGGTGCACCTTCTGACGAGTTTGGCAGTCTTCCCAAGGAAGCAGGTCTGTCTCCCGTCCCGCTGGTGCGCCGAGGAGCACAGCTTAGATGGCAGAGAAAATGCTTATCGATGCGTCTCACTCCGAGGAGACGCGCGTTGTTGTCGTTCGCGGGAACCGCATAGAAGAATTCGACTTCGAGTCGGAACATAAGAAGCAAATCCGCGGCAATATCTACCTGGCGAAGGTCACAAGGGTGGAGCCGTCGCTCCAAGCCGCCTTCGTCGATTACGGTGGCAACCGCCACGGGTTTCTGGCCTTCGCCGAAATCCACCCCGACTACTACCAGATCCCGCTCGCCGACCGTCAGGCCCTTTTGAAGGCTGAAGCGGAAGAAGCCCGCCGCGACGACGACATCGAACATGTCGAGACCGCACCGGCGCCGCAGAGCGAACTCTCCGTGCCGGTCGATCTCGAGATCGCGGCCGAAGTTGAAGTCCAGGTGGCCGAGGCCGTCGTTGCCGAACCTGTCGTCGAAGAGGAAGCACCGGCCGAGAAGCCGAAGGCAAAGCCGAAGCGTACCCGCAAGACCAAGGCAAAGGTTGCCGAAGAAGCGGCTGCAGCATCGGCCGACGGCGACGAGAGCAACAGCGGCGAAATGGCCGCCATGGTCGATACCGACGCGATCTCCGAAGACGTCGACAGCCGTCGTCGCCACGACGACGATGATGACGACGACGATGGCCACGACGGCGAGAAGGAAATCATCGAGTCGGTTGGCGCCGAAGACGCCATGGAAGAGGTTCCGGATCGCCAGATCCGCAAGCCGCGCAAGCAGTACCGCATCCAGGAAGTCATCAAGCGCCGGCAGATCCTGCTGGTGCAGGTTGCCAAGGAAGAACGCGGCAACAAGGGCGCGGCACTGACGACCTATCTGTCGCTTGCCGGCCGCTACTCGGTGCTGATGCCGAACACCGCGCGCGGCGGCGGCATCTCCCGCAAGATTACCAACCTGCAGGACCGCAAGCGCCTGAAGGAAATTGCCCGCGGTCTCGAAGTTCCGCAGGGCATGGGCGTCATCCTGCGTACCGCCGGTGCCAACCGCACCAAGGTCGAGATCAAGCGCGATTTCGAATACCTGATGCGCCTGTGGGAAAACGTCCGCACGCTGACGCTCAACTCCACAGCCCCCTGCCTCGTCTACGAGGAAGGCAGCCTGATCAAGCGCTCGATCCGCGACCTCTACAACAAGGACATCAGCGAGATCGTCGTTTCCGGCGAGGAAGGCTACAAGGAAGCCAAGGGCTTCATGAAGATGCTGATGCCGAGCCACGCCAAGGTGGTTCAGCCCTACCGCGACGTGCATCCGATCTTCTCGCGCTCCGGTATCGAAGCGCAGCTTGACCGCATGCTGCAGCCGCAGGTGACGCTGAAGTCCGGCGGCTACATCATCATCAACCAGACCGAAGCTCTCGTCTCGATCGACGTCAACTCCGGCCGCTCGACCCGCGAGCACTCGATCGAAGACACGGCGCTTCAGACCAACCTCGAAGCTGCTGAAGAAGTTGCGCGTCAGTTGCGCCTGCGCGACCTTGCCGGCCTCGTCGTCATCGACTTCATCGACATGGAAGAGAAGCGGAACAACCGCTCCGTCGAGAAGCGTCTGAAGGACTGCCTGAAGAACGACCGCGCCCGCATCCAGGTTGGCCGCATCTCGCATTTCGGCCTGCTCGAAATGTCGCGCCAGCGCATCCGCGCTTCGGTTCTCGAATCGACGATGCAGACCTGCCCGCACTGCAACGGCACGGGCCACGTTCGGTCGCAGTCTTCCGTTGCGCTGCATGTGCTGCGCGGCATCGAGGAACACCTGCTGAAGAACACGACGCACGACATTACCGTGCGCACGATCCCGGATATCGCGCTCTACCTGCTCAACCAGAAGCGCGGCACGATCATGGACTACGAGGCCCGCTTCGGCGTCTCGATCATCATCGAGGCCGACGCCCATGTCGGCGCGCAGCATTTCGCGATCGATCGCGGCGAGCCGGTTGAAAACCCGGTCAAGATCGAGCAGCTGCTGCACTTCGAGCCCGAGCCGGAAGAAGAAGATGACGTCGTGATCGAAGAGGATCTCGACGAGGAAGAAGCCGAGGAAATCGCGAACGAGCAGCGCCCGGAACAGCCGAAGGCTGCGGCGCAGGCCGACGACCAGGGTAACCGCAAGCGCAAGCGCCGTCGCCGCCGTCGCGGCAAGGGCGGACAGCAGGCTGAAGGTGGCGCTCTCCAGGTTTCCGAATCGGCAGGCGATGCCGATGATGGTTCGGACGAGGATGAGGCGGACGACGAAGGCGTCGACGCCGAAGCCACGACCGCTGACGGGGATGCGAAGCGCAAGCGTCGTCGCCGTGGCAAGCGCGGTGGCCGCCGCAATCGTCCGGAAGGCGAAGGCGAAGGCCAGCTCGAGGCCGGTGGCGATGATGCCGACGAATCGGAAGCCGTAGACACCTCATCCGAGGCCGTCGACGCCGAAGTTGTTGTGGCGGTCGAAGAGACGGCCGTCGTCACGGACGTATCCGAAGCGGTTGAGGCCGAGCCCGCCAAGCCGGCCAAGCCGAAGCGGACCCGCAAGAAGGCGGCAAAGGCCGAAGAGCCAGTCGCCAGCTTCGATGAAGCTGCTCAGGCAGCCATCGAGGACCAGCCTGCCGGTGACGACGTCGCTGTCGAAGCGGTTGAAGAGGCTGCGGCCGATCTCACTGAGACCAAGCCGGTCCGCGCCAACCGCGACCTCTCGAAGATCGCCTCCGAACCGGTGGTGACGTCGAGCGCTCCGAAGCCGGAAGGCGAAGAAGAAGAGCCCACCAAGCCCAAAAAGGGCGGCTGGTGGCAGCGCCGCGGCTTCTTCTAAGCCGCACGGCGAATGGCAAGTCTGAAATTACGAAAGGCCCGGATCGCTCCGGGCCTTTTCCTTTTGGATCATGGCTTGAACCTTGGCCGCCCGGCAATCACACAGTCATGACAGCCAGCGGGCGATCCGGTCCATCGCCTCGACCATGTCGGCCTCGGCGCCTGCGTAGGAAAAGCGCATGGTGCGGTGCCCTTCCAGCGGGTCGAAATCGAATCCCGGCGTCGCCGCGACATTGACCTCGGCCAGCATCTTCCGGGCGAACGCCATGCTGTCATTGGTGAAGCGGCTGACATCCGCGTAGGCGTAGAAGGCGCCATCCATCGGCGAAGCGATCGAGAACCCGATTTCCGGCAGGCGCTTCAGGAGCATCTCGCGATTGGCGGCATAGGCAGACTTGTAGCGATCGAGCTCGTCATGGGCGTCGAGCGCCGCTTCGGCAGCAATCTGCGACAATTCCGGCGGCGAAATATAGAGGCTCTGAGCGATCCGCTCGAAGCCGCGAACTTTGTCGGCTGGCAGCACCATCCAGCCGATCCGCCAGCCGGTCATGCAATAGTATTTCGAGAAGGAATTGATGACGACGACGTCGTCCGTGACCTCAAGGGCGCTCGCCTCTTCGCCGGCAAAGGTCAGCCCATGATAGATCTCGTCGGAAATGAAGGCGATCTGCTCCGCGCGGCAATAGTCTGCCAAAGCCTTGAGACCGGCCCTGCCCGTCACGGTGCCGGTCGGGTTCGCCGGACTTGCCAGGAGCACGCCCTTCAGCGGCCGCCCGGTCTTTGCCGCAGCCCGCGCAAGGCTTTCAGGCGTCAGCGTGAAGCCGGTCTCGGCATTGGCCTCGACTTCGACGACCGTCAGGCCGAGCGCCGCCAGGATGTTGCGATAGGCCGGGTAGCCAGGACGCGCGATCGCGACGCAATCGCCCGGGTCGAAGAGAGCCAGAAACGCAAGATTGAAGCCGGCCGACGACCCGGTGGTAACCGCAATCCGCTGCGGGTCGAGGGCAATGCCGTGGCGCTTTTGATAATGGCGGGCGATGGCCGTGCGCAGCGACAGCGTTCCGAGCGCGTCCGTATAGCCGAGCCGGCCATGCTCAAGCGCCTTGCGCGCCGCTTCCAATGCCGCCTTCGGTGCCGGATGCGCCGGCTGCCCGACGGCCATGGAGATGACCGGGTGCCCGGCATCGCGGCGGCGGGTCGCCTCCGCCAGAACGTCCATCGCGTGAAACGGTTCGACGGCGCTGCGTTTTGATAGATCTACCAACGGGAATTCCTCGACATGCGGTGCTTACAAGCCCTTTGCCCGATGAAAATGACCTTCACAAGTCCGCGAGTGCCGTATTTCCGCCGATTTTGCCGTTTCGTTTCCGCGGCACCCACCCTATGCTGCCAGCATATTGCGGATACGAGGAATCCTGTTGTCTTTCAGAACAGTCGGTTGACCCGGCGGGGCGCGATGGACCACACACGAGATACGCAAGGATAACGAGGTAGAAATGAATTTCAGCACCAAGATGATTGCCGCCGGAACGCTCGCGGCTCTCGTGGCGGGGGTCAGCCTGCCACAGAACGCACTCGCGCTCGACGCCAAGCAGAAGGAAGAGATCGGCGCCTTCATCAAGGAATACCTGATCGCCAATCCGGAGATCATGCTGGAAGTCCAGGAGGCTCTGACGACGAAGCAGCGCGCCAAGCAGCAGGAAGCAGCGGAAGGCGCGATTGCCGAGAACAAGAAGGCGATCTTCAATTCCGACTATGACATGGTGCTCGGCAACCCCAAGGGTGATGTCACCATCGTCGAATTCTACGATTACAACTGCGGCTATTGCAAACGCGCTCTGACCGACATGGACGACATCCTCAGCAAGGACAAGAACGTCCGCTTCGTGCTGAAGGAACTGCCGATCCTCGGCCCGGATTCGCTGGCCGCTCACAAGGTGAGCGCAGCCTTCCGCCTCGTGGCCCCGGAAAAGTACGGCGACTTCCATCGCGCGCTGCTCGGTGGCGAGGACCGTGCAACAGAGGAAACGGCCCTTGCCGTTGCCGTCAAGCTTGGCGTCTCCGAAAAGGACCTGCGCGCCAAGATGGAGAAGGAGCCGCATGACGCGGCCGTGCGCGAAGCCTATGGTCTTGCCAACGACCTTGGCATCACCGGCACGCCATCCTACGTCATCGGCAACGAGGCGGTGTTCGGAGCTGTCGGCGCCGAGGAGATCGAGGGCAAGATCGCCAATATGCGCGAATGCGGCAAAACCGCCTGCTGACAAACCTTGCCATGACTGTGGACAAATCCCGCGGGGGGCCAAAGGGCTTTTCCTCGCGGGACCATCGGTCTATAGGTAACCCTCCATCACCGGACCGGAATCCCTTATGCCATCGACAATTTTCGTGCTGAACGGCCCCAACCTGAATGCGCTGGGCAAGCGCGAACCGGGTATTTATGGCGGCCAGACGCTGGCCGATATCGAGGCTATGTGCAAAGCGGAAGGCAAGTCGCTCGGCTTCGAAGTCGACTTCCGCCAGTCGAACCACGAGGGTACGCTGGTCGATTGGCTGCATGAAGCCGGCAGCGTTGCCGCCGGCGTTGCGATAAACCCGGCCGCCTACGGCCATACGTCGATCGCGTTGCACGACGCCATTCGCGCCATCGGCATTCCCGTGGTCGAACTCCACCTTTCGAACATCCACGCTCGCGAGGAATTCCGCCACAAGTCGATGATCGCCCCGGCTGTCAAAGGCGTCATCTGCGGCTTCGGCGCGCAGAGTTACATTCTCGCGCTCAATGCGCTAAAGAACCTGACAAATCCGTCGAAATAAAAAGAACACAAGAGGCTCATATTCCATGGCTGACAAAAAACCAGGCATCGACCAGGCGCTGATCCGCGACCTCGCCAACATTCTCAAGGACACCGATCTGACCGAGATCGAAGTCGAACAGGACGACCTGCGCATTCGCGTCTCGCGCAACGGTACGCCGGTTGCTATGCCGATGGCGATGCCGCAGATGCCGGCCTACCAGATGCCTGCCGCCGCAGCCGTCGCTCCGGCCAACGCTGTCGCCGCTCCGGCTGCTGACACCGGTCGTGCGTCGAAGAACGCCGTGACGGCACCGATGGTCGGCACCGCCTATCTGTCCCCGGCGCCCGGCGCTCGCCCCTTCATCGAAGTCGGCGCCACCGTCAAGGAAGGCCAGACGATCCTGATCATCGAAGCGATGAAGACGATGAACCAGATCCCGGCTCCCCGCTCGGGCAAGGTCACCGAAATCTTCGTCCAGGACGCAGCTCCCGTCGAATATGGCGAACCGCTGATCGTAATCGAATAAGGCGGCGCGGCGATGATCTCGAAAATTCTCATTGCCAATCGCGGCGAAATCGCCCTTCGCGTGCTCAGAGCCTGCAAAGAGCTCGGCATCGCAACGGTTGCCGTGCATTCCACGGCCGACGCAGACGCCATGCATGTGCGCCTTGCCGACGAGAGCGTCTGCATCGGGCCGCCGCCCTCGCGCGATAGCTATCTGAACATTCACCAGATCGTCGCCGCCTGCGAAATCACCGGTGCCGATGCCGTGCATCCCGGCTACGGCTTCCTGTCGGAGAACGCCAAGTTCGCCGACATCCTCGATGCACACGACATCACCTTCATCGGCCCGACGGCGGAGCACATCCGCATCATGGGAGACAAGATCACCGCGAAGCAGACCGCGCAAGAGCTCGGCATCCCGGTCGTTCCGGGTTCCGACGGCGAAGTGAAGCCGGAGAACGCGCTCGAAGTCGCCCGCAAGATCGGCTTCCCGGTGCTGATCAAGGCGACCGCCGGCGGCGGTGGCCGCGGCATGAAGGTCGCGCGCACGGAGGCGGAACTCGAGGAAGCGGTATCGACCGCGCGTGCCGAAGCGCTTGCAGCCTTCGGCAACGACGCCGTCTACATGGAAAAGTACCTTTCCAAGCCGCGTCACATCGAAATCCAGGTCGTCGGCGACGGTGCCGGCAATGCGGTGCATCTGGGCGAGCGCGATTGCTCGCTGCAGCGTCGCCACCAGAAGGTTTGGGAAGAAGCAAACTCCCCGGCCCTCAATGTCGACCAGCGCATGAAGATCGGCCAGGTCTGCGCCGACGCGATGAAGAAGCTCAAGTACCGCGGTGCCGGCACGATCGAGTTCCTCTATGAAAACGGCGAGTTCTATTTCATCGAAATGAACACCCGTCTGCAGGTCGAGCACCCGATCACCGAAGCGATCACCGGCATCGACCTCGTGCACGAGCAGATCCGCGTCGCTTCCGGCGGCGGGCTTTCGGTCAAGCAGGAAGACATCGTGTTCTCCGGCCACGCCATCGAATGCCGCATCAATGCGGAAGACCCGCGCACCTTCGTCCCCTCCCCGGGCACGATCACGCACTTCCATGCTCCAGGCGGTCTCGGCGTACGCGTCGATTCGGGCGCCTACCAGGGCTACCGGATCCCGCCATACTACGACAGCCTGATCGGCAAGCTGATCGTGCATGGCCGTACCCGCGTCGAATGCATGATGCGCCTGCGCCGCGTGCTCGACGAATTCGTCATCGACGGCATCAAGACCACGCTTCCGCTGTTCCAGGACCTGATCAACAATCAGGACATCGCCAACGGCGACTACGACATCCATTGGCTGGAGAAGCATCTGGCCGCCACGTCCGAGTAAGGACCAGACATTGAAAGGGACGCGCAGCAAGCAGCCCGATATTACGCCGGACATGCTGCTGCGCGCCTATTCGATCGGCCTCTTCCCGATGGCCGATTCGGCCGATGATCCGGAAATCTTCTGGGTCGAGCCGGAAATACGCGGTGTCATTCCGCTCGCAGGCTTTCACGTCTCGCGCAGTCTCGCCAAGACCATCCGCCGTACCCCCTTCGACATTCGCTTCAACACCGCCTTCGAGGCGGTCATGGACGGTTGCGCTGCCCCCGCCCCGGACCGACCGACGACATGGATCAACGACAAGATCCGCACGCTCTATGCGACGCTCCACTCGATGGGCTACGCCCACAGCGTCGAGGCCTGGGAGGGTGATCAGCTTGTGGGGGGGCTCTATGGCGTTTCGCTCGGATCCGCCTTCTTCGGCGAAAGCATGTTTTCAAGGCGCACCGACGCCTCGAAGATCTGCCTCGTGCACCTGGTCGAGCGGCTGAAGGCACGAGGGTTCGAATTGCTCGACACCCAGTTCACCACAGAACACCTGAAGTCGTTCGGCGCCATCGACGTGCCGAAGGCTGACTACGAGGTCATGCTGGCGAATGCGATGGCATCGCCCGACCTTCGCTTCTAGCGCGTTTCAAGAGAGTTTCGCCGGGGGCTCGGTCCCGACCGGTGCCTATCGCTTCTGGGCGGTGTCCGGCGGCGGAAGATCCGACGTGGCCTTGCACGACTGCAGCCAGACGTCATAGACCGGGTGCTCGACGGCGTTCAGGCCCGGGCTGTCGGCAAACATCCAACCGGTGAAGATGCGACGGATTTTGCGGTCGAGGGTGATTTCCTCGACTTCGACGAAGGTCGTGATCTTCTGCGCTTCGGTATCGTCGCGGCTATAGCAGACGCGCGGCGTGACCTGGAGAGCCCCGAACTGGACCGTCTCGCCGATGTAAACGTCGAAGGTGGTGATGCGACCGGTGATCTTGTCGATGCCGGAGAAGACGGCCACGGCGTTGGAGACCCGTGCCGCGTCAGCGGTTCCAACCGAAGCGATCATCGGAAAGCCGGCGAGAAGGGTCAAGCCCAGCAGCCGCGCTTTCTGGCTGATTGCTTTGCGCAGATCAGAACCTGCCATTGTCGCCTGTCTCCTGCGTGGTCTCATCATCATCGATGGCATTCAGGCGCTAACCATCAATTGTGGCCGCGCCATGATCGAGGAACCTGTTGCACGGTCCCTCGTCTTCGCTGAAGAGAGATTTCTCAGGAACCCGGCGTCCAGGCGTCGTAGTCGCCCGTCACGCGAGGACGCTTGCCCGTGGCTGCGATCGAACCCTGCGGACGATAGGCATTTGCCGTGCCGGTCGGGTTTGCGCGGTGCGGCTTCTGCCATTCGCGGGCCGCGTACTGCTCGTCAGCCGGCGAAACGTCGGTGCGGTGATGCATCCAGCCGTGCCAGCCGGCCGGGATGGCGGAGGCCTCGGCGTAACCGTTGTAGATCACCCAGCGGCGCGTACGACCTTCGGAGTCCTTGCCGCCCTGATAGTAGACGTTGCCGAGCTCGTCCTGACCGACGCGTTGACCGTGGCGCCAGGTGTGAAAGCGCGTTCCGATCGTCTGTTCGTTCCACCAGGTGAAAATCTGCAGCAGGAGCTTCATGGATGCCGTCCTTGACCGGCCGATGGGAGGCGGCCAGATACCAAAACAATGTCCCCGCTTATGCCCCGCCGCTCATGGCTTGTCTAGTGATTCCGAGGCAAAGCCCGTCATTTCAACGGCATGAGGAAGCCGAAATGACTGCGCACGAACCCGAGCCGTTCGTAAAAGCGGTGGGCGTCGCTACGCAGCGCATTCGAGGTCAGTCGCACCTTGGCAGCACCCCGGTCCTTCGCCTCGGCAATCGCGTGGCGCATCATGCGCTCACCGATCCTGCGGCCACGCATATCCGCGCGTGTCTGCACCGCCTCGATGATCAGGCTCGAACTGCCGCGCCCCGACAGCGTCGTATGCAGCGCCGTCTGAAACGTGCCGACAACCTCGTCGCCTAGAACCGCCACATAAAGCGTCTGCAGTGTCGAGGCCGCGATCTTCTCGAAAGCGGCGACATAGTCGCCGAAGGCGGCCGGATCGATCGTGTCACCATGACCCCCGAGCTGGTCACCGGCAAAGAGCGCGACGATCGCGGCAAGGTCCTTGCGCTCAGCCTTACGGATCAGGAGTTCGGTTGTCGCGTCCATGGTGCCCCGCTCACATCGTTCTTCGGCAGCGGACCAAACACCTTGAGGTAACCGCCTGATGACAGTCCTGCATTTCCCGGGTTTTCCACAGGCGTCATCGGCTGGGAGATCAGCTAGCCGAGAAGCCGCTTCTCCAGAATGATGGCGGGCAAACCGGATTGCTCATCCCCGCAATGGGCTGTCTCACCCACCTCGGCAAAGCCATGGGTCCTATAGAATGCAAGAGCGTGCAGGTTCTGCGGCTCGACTTCGACGCGCATGCGCTCGGCATCCGGGAAGCAGGTCTCGAGCTCCGCGAAGATATCTCGACCGATGCCCTGTCGCTGGAACTTCGGCAGCACGTAGAGCTGATGAAGTTCCGCGGTCTTGGGCTTGGTGTCGGACATCGCCGCATAACCCATTCCGCCGATCTGGCGTCCGTCGTCAGCGACGAGGAACTCGGCGTTTTTGCGCGCGAGCCGGGCTTTGAGCGCCGGCAGCGAGTGCCAGCGCTCCGTCAGTTCGTTGACCTTCTCGACGCCGTAGAAGGTGTCGTAGGTCGCGTGCCACGTTTCGATGAGCAGAGCGCGGATCTTGTCCAGATCGCGCTCGCTTGCCGTGCGCACGAAGAACATCGTTACTCCTCGATGCCGAGTTTGGCCTTTACGAGGGCCTGTACGGCTTGCGGGTTGGCCTTGCCGCCCGTCGACTTCATCACCTGGCCGACGAACCAGCCGGCAAGCGATGGCTTGGCCTGAACCTTGGCAACCTGATCCGGGTTGGCGGCAATAATTTCGTCTACCGCCTTCTCGATCGCCCCGGTATCGGTCACCTGCTTCATGCCGCGCGCCTCGACGATCTCGGCCGGGTCGCCGCCTTCGTTCCAGACGATCTCGAATAGGTCCTTGGCGATCTTGCCCGAGATGGTTTCGGCCTTGATCAGATCGATGATGCCACCGAGCTGGGCAGGCGAAACCGGAGTCTCTTCAATGGCTTTGCCGGCTTTGTTCAAGGCGCCGAGCAGGTCGTTGATGACCCAGTTGGCGGCGATCTTGCCGTCACGACCCTCGGCCACAGCCTCGAAATAGTCAGCAATCGACTTTTCAGAAACCAGCACCGAGGCATCATAGACCGACAGGCCCATGCTGCTGACAAAGCGTTCCTTCTTGTCGTCGGGCAGTTCCGGCAGGTCGGCCTTCAGGGCATCGACAAACGCCTGATCGAATTCGAGCGGCAGCAGGTCCGGATCCGGGAAATAGCGGTAGTCGTGCGCATCTTCCTTCGAACGCATCGAGCGCGTTTCGCCCTTATTCGGGTCGAACAGACGCGTCTCCTGGTCGATCACGCCGCCGTCCTCGATGATGCCGATCTGGCGACGGGCTTCGTACTCGATCGCCTGACCGATGAAGCGGATCGAGTTGACGTTCTTGATTTCGCAGCGCGTGCCGAAACCTTCGCCCGGACGACGGACGGAGACGTTGACGTCGGCGCGCATCGAGCCTTCGTCCATGTTGCCATCGCAGGTACCGAGGTAGCGCACGATCGAGCGCAGCTTGGTCATGTAGGCCTTCGCCTCATCCGACGAACGCATGTCGGGCTTGGAGACGATTTCCATCAGCGCGACGCCCGAGCGGTTGAGATCGACATAGGACATCGACGGGTGCTGGTCGTGCATCGACTTGCCGGCGTCCTGCTCCAGATGCAGGCGCTCGATGCCGATTTCCACATCCTCGAACTGGCCCTGGCGATCCGGACCGACCGAAATCATGATCTTGCCTTCGCCGACGATCGGATCCTTGAACTGCGAGATCTGATAGCCCTGCGGCAGGTCCGGATAGAAGTAGTTCTTGCGGTCGAAGATCGAGCGGTTGTTGATCACTGCCTTGAGGCCGAGGCCGGTGCGCACCGCCTGGCGAACGCACTCCTCGTTGATGACGGGCAGCATGCCGGGCATGGCAGCATCGACAAGCGAGACGTTCGCGTTCGGCGCATTGCCGAACTCCGTAGAAGCACCCGAGAACAGCTTCGAATTGGAAAGCACCTGAGCATGGACTTCCATGCCGATGATGACTTCCCAGTCGCCGGTGGCGCCGGGGATGAAGCGTTTTGGATCGGGGGTACGGACGTCGACGATGCTCATATCATGCTCTTCTTTGAAGCCTGAATTCTTGGTTTCTCGGTAGAGCAATTGATCCGCCGGTGCAAGTTGTTCGGCGGAATCCAGGGCTCATCCGCAATCCGAAGGCGGCGGCACCCGTCCCTTAACCATCGCTTAGCGCCGCTCGGCCAGAATTCCGGCATGTCCATCGTCATCGCCCTCACTCTATTCGCTGTCCTGGTCAACGTGTTGAGCTTCGGGCTTTTCTGGCACGACAAGCGGGCAGCGCGTGCCGGCCGTCGGCGGATCAGCGAGCGGGCGCTCCTAACCGTTGCCCTCTTCGGCGGCAGCCCGGGTGCAATGGCGGCACGCCACGTCTTCCGGCACAAGACCTGCAAGGAACCGTTTCGAACGCATCTTGCGCTGATCATCGTTTTCCAGGTCGCGCTGGCAGCCGTCGGCACCCTGGCGTTGCAATGATACCCTTGACGCGAGAACGGCGGTCTTTTAGGAAGCAACCGTTATTTTGGAGTTTTGATGTTCAAGTCTTCGCCTGAGTCCCGGTAAAGCCCGTCCGCGTAATCCCCTTTGATTGCGCGCACGGGCCGGAAACGTCACCCCGCTTTCTAGAGATTTGCGGAACGTTTTCCTGCGTTCTTCCGAACGCTATTCCGGAACATTCAGACAATGGACATCTCGCGCGCCGAACAGCGCATTCTTCACCATTTGGCCCAGGGCGGCCGTATCGAAATCACCCGCGAAGACAAGGCAATCACCGAAATCCGGTGTTTCACCCGTGACGGCTGGGTCTATCCCGGCTTCGACCTGGAGCTCTTCCGCAAACTGAAGCGGAAAAAGGCGATCTCGTCCTCCGGCGGAAAGCCCTATCGCATAACGGAACGTGGCTTGCTGCTGGTTCGATCGGAACTCAACAACCGCTGAGCGGCACTTTACGGCGATACCGGGCATGACTGATGCCCGGTATCCATCTCTCACCTAACGTGAACACCGATCTCTCCGAGGCCTCACTCAACGTCATCCCTGGGTGGTGGGATGAGCACAGCGGACACGATCGCGACCAGCGTCCTTTGCCTGGTAGAGGGCGCGGTCTGCGGCCAGTAGCAAGCGGTCTAGGCCTGCTTCGCCGGTTGAAACTTCGGCGGCTCCAATACTGATCGTCACGGACAGTTTGCCACCCTGATCCAGGTCGAGTTCAAGCGCGCGCACCGCCTCAAGCAGCCGCTCGGCGACCTTGAGCGCGTCTGCCGGGGACTGGCGGACGAGCACGACGGCGAACTCCTCGCCGCCAAGCCGCCCAAAAAGGTCATCGCCGCGCAAAGCGGTTCGAACCACACGCGCGACCGCCGTCAGCACGCGATCCCCCACGGCATGGCCGTAGGTATCGTTGATCGCCTTGAAGCGATCGATATCGAGCATCATCACGACTGTTCCGCTTCTGCGCGCAGCAGGTGCTGCCACCAGCGCCGAAGCTCGGGACATGAAAGCCGAGCGCGCCAGGCATTGCGTGAGAAAATCATAATCGACCGCATGGGACAGACGCCCGATCAGGGCCCGCCGGGCAGCGTCGACGCTGGCAACCGTCAGGGGACAGAGCGCGAGCAGCGTTGTTCCAAGCCGCGTCGATGTGAGCGTCGCCTCGGCAACGCTGCCCGCGCCAAGATGCAGCACTCCCGATGCCACGGCAATCTGCGTGAGCACGCCGACGATCGCCGTCAGCACCGTCACGCAGAACAAGCCATAGGTCAGGGCGCACCACAAAAGTGCCGGCACGGGAAAGGCAAGTGCGCCCGGACCGCCGATCGCGAGTGCCGCAGCACACGAAGCGAACAGGGCCACCAGCGGCCAGGGACTACCGGCCCTGGCGGACGCAGCAATCGACGCGGCCGCGGCACGGGAACCATCGCTGGAGATTGGTGCCGCCAGGAAGACGGGCAATATGACCACATAGTTGACTAGTTCGGTCGTCAGCCAGGCAACGAAGGCATCGGGCAACGGCGCAGCGAACGCACCATGCACCGCCGCGGCACCGACGATGGCGGCCCCAATCGAAGCGAGCGACGCGTTGGCAAACATGTGGAGCACCGAGAGCGGCCGGCGCAGGTGGCGATGCTCGCTCGAGAGCCTTGCGAAAAGCGCGTAGCCGATGACGACACCAACCATGTTTGCAGTGTTCAGGGAGAACGCCTGGGCGAGGTCCGCCCCGGTGATGACGTCGGCAAGCACATAGGCCGATGCCGCAGCAAACCAGCCGGCAGGCGACGCAAGCGACGGGTTTCTGACGAGAAGGCCGAGAAGAATGGCGTTGGCCGGCCAGATTGAGGCGAGCATGCCGACCGGGCGGCTCAGGATGCCGAGCACGCAGGCGACAAAGACAATCAGGCCGAGGCCGGCAATCCAAAACGAGTGATGGAAGGGTCTCAGAACCAACGGTCGTGCGACCGTCTTCTCCAGCATCTGTAACAAGCGTTCCCCCGCGGTGCCACCGCACATTCATAACCCATAATATTTCATGGGCCTAATGAACGAGGTGTGAATGCGCCAGCACCATTTGCGAATGACAGCCATTCAACAGCCGCAGATCAGCTGCCACCTTCATCGCCGAAGATTTTTCTGAGGCCGATGAATTCGACATCGTTGTCGAGTTGCGGTGCATAGGCCGTTGAAAGCCAGCTTACCCCGTAGCCGCTCTTGCGGAAAAAGCGCACCGCCCGCTCGTTGCGCGCATGGGTCTTGGTCGTCACACTATCGAAGCCATCCTCGACGATGCGAGCCTCGATCTCACCGAGCAGCCGAGCGCCGAGCCCCCTGCCCTGAGCAGCCGGCTCGATCCATAGATCCGAAATTGCGTTGTCGAAATTCTCGCGCGCGGTCCAGCCGCGAATGTCACCTTCGGCCTCGACCAGCAAAACGGAAAGCCATTGATCGGAAAGGAAGCGGAAAAATGCCGCCTCTGCGACCCGTCGCATCTTCTCGCCATCGGCAAGACCAGCGATCGCGGATTGCCAGGCACCAAGGCCGATTGCCGTCAATCGGTTGAGGTCACTTGCGCGAGCGTGACGGACGACGGGCACGACGCGGGCTCCTTCCGCGACAAGAGCAACCTTCGAAACGAAAAATGGCGGCGCCTCGTCGGCACCGCCATTACAAATCTTACCACCACTTGGTTGGCGTGAAGCGCCCGGCCGCCTGCTCGATCACATGCGCCGTCTTGAAGAGCGTTTCCTCTTCGAACGGCTTGCCGATCAACTGCAGGCCGAGCGGCAGACCCTTGTGGTCGAGACCGCCGGGAACCGCGATGCCCGGAAGACCGGCCATGTTGACCGTCACCGTGAAGATGTCGTTGAGATACATCTTGACCGGATCGGCCGCGAGATCCTCGTCGGCGATACCGAAGGCGGACGACGGCGTGGCCGGCGTCAGGATGGCGTCGACGCCGGCGTGGAACGCCAGCTCGAAGTCGCGCTTGATCAGCGTGCGAACCTTCTGCGCCTGCAGATAATAGGCGTCGTAGTAGCCGGCAGAAAGCACGTAGGTGCCAATCATGATGCGGCGCTTGACCTCGTGGCCGAAGCCGGCAGCACGGGTCTTTTCGTACATGTCGACGATGTCCTTGCCGTCAACGCGCAGGCCGTAACGTACGCCGTCGTAGCGAGCGAGGTTCGACGAGGCTTCTGCCGGAGCGACGATGTAGTAGGCGGGAAGCGCGTATTTCGTGTGCGGCAGGGTGATGTCGACGATCTCGGCACCGGCTTCCTTCAGCCAGGCGATGCCCTGCTGCCAGAGCGCCTCGATTTCTTCGGGCATGCCGTCGACGCGGTACTCGCGCGGAATGCCGATCTTCATGCCCCTGATCGACTTGCCGATCGAGGCTTCGTAGTCCGGCACCGGCAGATCGACCGAGGTCGTGTCCTTGGCATCGACGCTTGCCATCGACTTCAGGAGGATTGCGGCGTCGCGAACGTCACGGGCGATCGGGCCTGCCTGGTCAAGCGACGAGGCGAAAGCGACGGTGCCCCAGCGCGAGCAGCGGCCGTAGGTCGGCTTGATGCCGACGGTGCCGGTAAAGGCGGCAGGCTGGCGGATGGAACCGCCGGTATCGGTGGCGGTCGCGCCGGCGCAGAGATGCGCGGCAACGGCTGCGGCGGAACCACCGGACGAGCCGCCCGGCACGAGATCCAGGTTGGAGCCCTTGGCGCGCCACGGGTTCTTGACCGCGCCGTAGTAGGAGGTCTCGTTCGACGAGCCCATGGCGAATTCGTCCATGTTCAGCTTGCCGAGCATGACTGCGCCGTCGTTCCAGAGGTTCTGGGTCACGGTCGATTCGTAACGCGGCGCAAAGCCGTCGAGGATGTGGCTGCAGGCCTGGGTGTGCACGCCTTCGGTGGCGAAGAGGTCCTTGATGCCGAGCGGGATGCCTTCGAGCGCACCGGCCTTGCCGGCAGCGATGCGTGCATCCGAGGCTTTCGCCATCTCGCGCGCCTTTTCGGGCGTGACAGCGATGTAGGCGTTGATCGCCTCATTGGCGGCATCGATCGCGCCGATATAGGCGTCCGTCAGTTCGACGGCGGTGATGTCCTTGGCGGCGAGCTTCGCGCGGGCTTCGGCAATCGTCAGGCTGGTTAGGTCGGTCATGGTCAAAACGGGCTTTCGCAATCGGGAACGTCGGGGCGGCTGGCGGGCTGATTACTCGACCACCTTCGGAACGAGGAAGAAATTGCGATCCGAGTTCGGTGCGTTGGCAACGATATCATCAGCCTTGTTGCCGTCCGAGACATTGTCCGTCCGCTTCTTCATCTCCATCGGCGTCACCGAGGTCATCGGCTCGACGCCGTCGACATTCACTTCGGAGAGCTGTTCGACAAAACCGAGGATGCCATTGAGCTCACCCATCATCCGCTCGGCTTCTTCTTCGCTGACGGCGATACGGGCAAGGCGCGCGACGCGCTTCACGGTGGCAAGGTCTACGGACATGATCGTCTCCGGTAACTGGAACTTCCCCCGCTATAATGGCGCGCGGCGAGCCACGCAACGGGGGAAATGCCGGAGAACCGGGCCATTCATCAAAGGCCCGCCGCAATGTCAGACTTCGACGACCCCGCCGACGTGAGGTGTCGCCACTTTGGTCGACGCGCTTTCCATGCCGGCAACGAAGGTTGCCGGTGTCTGGTCGATGATCGGGAACGAGCCGTAGTGGCAGGGGATTGCGGTTGCGAACTTGAAGAAGCGCTGGCAGGCGAGCGCTGCGACCGCGCCGCCCATGGTGAAGCGATCGCCGATCGGCACGATGCCGATCTCCGGCTGGTGCAATTCGTCAATCAGGGCCATGTCGGAAAAGATGTCCGTGTCGCCCATGTGATAGAGCGTCGGCTCGTCTTCGAAATGCAGCACCAGACCATTGGCGTTGCCGAGCGAGTGGGAGACACCGTCCTCGGTGAGTTGCGCCGAGGAATGCAGCGCGTTGACGAAGGTGGTGGAGAAGCCGTCGAGATGGATGGTGCCTCCGGTGTTTCCCATTTCCAGTGCCTTGACGCCATGTCGCCCGAGCCAGGCGCAGAGGTCCGCATTGGCAACGACGGTTGCCCCTGTCTCCTTGGCGATTGCGATCGTGTCGCCGACGTGGTCGCCGTGGCCATGGGTCAGAAGAATGTGGGTGAGACCGGCGGTCGCGTCCCGGCGATCCTCGTCACGGAAGGCGGGATTGCCGGTGAAGAAGGGGTCGATCAGGATTTTCGACTTTGCCGTCTCGATGTGAAAGGCGGCGTGGCCGAGCCATTTGATCTTCATGACGTTCTCCCTGATGATTTACGCGTCGCAACAGCATATGGAACAGACAGTCCTCTGCGCAAAGATCGAATCGACAATCCCATGGCAATTCTCACCATCGAAGACCTGGCGTCCCAGCTTCAGCCCAACCAACCGGTCGCCGGCCTGGACCTCGGCACGAAAACGATCGGCCTCTCGGTCTCCGATCTCGGTCGCCGCATCGCGACGCCGCGCGAGGTGATCCGCCGGGTCAAATTCGGCGTGGACGCCGAAGCGCTGCTGTCGGTTGCAACGAAAGAAAAGGTCGCAGCCTTCGTCATCGGCCTGCCCGTCAACATGGACGGCAGCGAGGGACCACGCTGTCAGGCGACCCGCGCCTTCGTGCGCAACATGGAGCAAAAGACGTCACTGCCCTTTGTCTACTGGGACGAGCGCCTTTCGACCGTTGCGGCCGAGCGTGTCCTGATCGAGATGGACGTGTCGCGCCGGAAGCGGGCCGAACGCATCGATTCGGCCGCCGCATCCTTCATTCTTCAGGGAGCGCTCGACAGGCTGGCGTCGCTGGCAAGGGGCGGCCTCTCGGACTGAGCGGCGGCTGCGCCGAAGCGGCGGCGATACCAGGCAGCGATCTGGCCGCGCTTGCGATAGCCGATGATGGCAAAAACGATGAGGCTGTCGACGACGATTGCCCGGGCGACGAGCGGCGGGATCGATTCCGGCGGAATGCCGAGAACGTTGCCGTAGATCTGGAAGACCAGATCATGCGTCTGTCGCGTCAACATGAAGAAGCCGAAGCTCATGTCGTAGTACGACAGGCCATACCAGCCCGTCAGCAGAAGGACAGGTCCGCCCCAAAGGATCAGAAACCACTTCATGCGGCTCCCCTTTCCGAGAACTGCCGAAAGACGAGCGGATAAAACGCACGGTCCGCCAGCACGACGGCGCCAAGAACCATCGCGGGAATTGCGATATCTAGCGCCAGTCCGGCAAAAAACATCATCATGATGATCAAAAGACCAGTTCTCACCGAACCGCTCCATTCCGGAATCCATTAAAATGCCGGATCAATCTCCCCCCTCACGGGGGCCCGCGCAACGTAAACCATTTGTTAAGGTTAATTTTCACAGGGGGCGAACCACGCGGCGGCGCCCCCAGGTGCGCGGCGCCTGATCTTTCGCCGTTGCGCCGCAACACCATTCCGGATCGATGGAATTTGTTATAGCGATATGCTCTCCGCATGCAGGCCTCCCCCATGACCGTCGTCTTCGAAAGCATCTTTCCCGTCTTCCTCTTGGTCCTGCTGGGCGCCTGGCTCAAGCGCTCGACACTCGTCGACCAGAGCCTTTGGCTGGGGCTTGAGCAGTTCGGCTACTTCATCCTCTTCCCTGCCCTCTTGTTTTCGACGCTCGCCCAGGCCGACTTTGCCGGACTGCAGGCCGACGCGACCGCGATTGCCACCATCGGCAGCGTCAGCCTGATGTCTCTCTTCGTGCTCATGCTCTGGCCCACGCTCAGAAACTGGAAGGTTTCCGGTGCCTCCTTCACCTCCGTCTTCCAGACGGCGACGCGCTGGAACGGCTTCATGGCGCTGGCGATCGCCCAGAAGCTCTATGGCCCGATCGGGCTGACGCTCACGGCACTGGTGATGACGCTGGTGATCATTCCGATCAATCTCTACAACATCGGCGTTCTGGTCTGGTTCGGCGGCGGCAACCGTGACTTCAGGCGCTTCTTCGCCAAGATCGCCACCAACCCGCTGATCGTCGCATCCGTGCTCGGCATTCTCGTCAACCTGATCGGGCTGAAGATCTATGGCCCGATCATGGTAACGATCGAGATGCTGGCCGGCGCATCGCTCAGCCTCGGTCTGGTGATGGTTGGTGCGGGCCTTCGCGCGTCCGATGCGTTGAAACCAAGCGCGGTTGCGCTGCTCGCCGTTTTCCTCAAGCTGATCATCATGCCGGTCTTCATGGTGAGCGGGAGCTATCTGCTCGGCATTCGCGGCGACGCACTTCTCGTCATCGCGCTCGGCGCCGCCGTGCCGACGGCGATGAACGGTTACCTGCTGGCCAAACAGATGGATGGCGACGCCGAACTCTATGCGGCGGTCGCAACCATTCAAACGGTCGTTTCGTTCTTCACGATCCCGCTCGTACTCTACCTGACGACGTATGTCGCAGGGACCTGACGGCTTACGCCGGAGCGGCCCGACGGCTTACGCCGCGGGAGGATAAAGAAGATCGAGGATGTAGGCGGAATCGAAGCGCGAATCGAGCATGCCATAGGTCGAGCGCCAACCGGCAGCCAGGCGCGATTCGAGGAATGCGTCGGCGATGCGACCGGCACCGAGGCGGTAGAGTTCTGCGGCAGCGGCAGCGAGCGCCAGTTGCTCGACCAGCATGCGCGCCGCACCCTCGTCGCGCTCGCACAGCGACATCGCCGCGCGCAGCACGTCGATCGTCTTGCGACCTGACGGGCCGAGATCGCGGGCGAGAACCACAAAGAGCTGCTCGAACAGATCCTTGCCCTTGGCGAGCACGCGAAGCACATCCAGCGCCATGACGTTGCCGGAGCCTTCCCAGATGGCATTCACAGGTGCTTCGCGGTAGTGGCGCGCAAGCGCGCGCTCTTCCACATAGCCGTTGCCGCCGAGGCACTCCATCGCCTCATAGATCAGCGCCGGGGCGATCTTGCAGGCCCAGTATTTGGCAACCGGCGTCATGATCCGTGCGTAAGCCGCGTCTTCCGGACTGTTGCGCGCCTTGTCGAAGGCTTCGGCCAGACGGAACGAAAGTGCGCTTGCCGCCGCCACATCGAGCGCCATGTCGGCAAGCACGCGCGTCATCATCGGCTGGCTGGCAAGCGGCTTTCCGAAGACCTTGCGGCCGCGGGTGTGATGAACGGCTTCGGCAAGCGAGGCACGCATCATGCCGGCAGACGCCAGCGCGCAGTCGAGCCGCGTCAGCGTCACCATGTCGAGGATTGTGCGGATGCCGGCGTCCGGCGCGCCGAGGATGAAGCCGAACGTGTCGGAGAACTCGACCTCGGAGGACGCGTTGGAGCGGTTGCCGATCTTGTCCTTCAGCCGCTGGAAACGCAGGCCATTGGCGCTGCCGTCTTCGAGCAGCCGCGGCACGAGGAAGCAGGCTAGACCTTCGCGGGTCTGCGCCAGCATGACGAAGGCATCGCTCATAGGGGCCGACATGAACCACTTGTGGCCGTTCAGACGGTAGATGCCCTCGCCGACCCGCTCGGCCGTCGATGTGTTGGCGCGCACGTCGGTGCCGCCCTGCTTCTCGGTCATGCCCATGCCGACGGTGACCGCCGACTTCTGCATCCAGGGTCGATTGGTCGAATCGTACTTGCGCGACAGGATCTTCGGCGCCCACTCCTTTTGCACGGCAGGCGACGCCGTGATTGCCGCAAGCGAGGCGCTGGTCATCGTCAGCGGGCAGAGATGGCCGCATTCGAGCTGGGCCGTGAGATAGAAGCGGATGGCGCGGACCTTATGCGACTGACTGCGCTCATCGGGGAGGTTCTCCCAGGCGGACGCATGCAGACCCGACGACATCGACCGACGCATCAGCGCGTGCCAGGCCGGGTGGAACTCGACGATATCGAGGCGCTCGCCGCGGGGCCCATGCGTCTTCAGCTTTGGCGGACCTTCGTTCGCCATACGCGCCAGTTCCTGCGCCTCGGGCGACGTGACGTAGCGGCCGAGCACATCGAACTCGTCGCGCAGCGCCTTGCTCATGCTTGAGGTGATGTCCACCACGAGCGGGTCGGAACGATAGGCGTTGACGCCGGACCAGGGCTTGGGCTGGTTCAGCTCGGCGAGTTTCTGTTCAGTCCGGTTCATCTGATTCATGGGCCGGTTCTAGCGCAAGTTTCCCGGCCACGGAACGGGGCGCGAAAAAGATAGGATGACTGTCGCAAGTTTTCTGCGGACGGTGCCGCCCAAGCCTTGCCGTGCCGGGGGGCAGGTCTTATAGAGCGACCACATTTCCAGAGCGCAAGGGCGGCCCATGATCACTTTCCCGCATCGCCACCTGCTCGGCATCAAGGGGCTCACGGAGCAGGATATCACCTACCTGCTCGATCGCGCCGATGAAGCCGTCCAAATCTCCCGTCAGAGAGAGAAGAAAACGTCCACCCTTCGGGGCCTGACGCAGATCAACCTCTTCTTCGAAGCCTCGACCCGCACTCAGTCGTCCTTCGAGCTTGCCGGCAAAAGGCTTGGCGCCGATGTCATGAACATGTCGGTCGGCAATTCCTCGGTGAAGAAGGGTGAAACGCTGATCGACACGGCGATGACGCTCAACGCCATGCACCCGGACGTGCTTGTCGTGCGTCACTCCTCGGCCGGTGCCGCAGCACTCCTCGCCCAGAAGGTCTCCTGCTCGGTGGTCAACGCCGGCGACGGCCAGCACGAGCACCCGACCCAGGCGCTCCTCGACGCGCTGACGATCCGTCGCGCCAAGGGCAAGCTGTCGCGCATCATCGTCGCAATCTGCGGCGACGTGCTGCATTCGCGCGTGGCGCGCTCCAACATCCTGCTTCTGAACCAGATGGGCGCTCGTGTTCGTTTGGTCGCCCCGGCAACGCTGCTCCCCTCCGGGATCGCCGACATGGGCGTCGAGGTCTACCATTCGATGGCGGAAGGCCTGAAGGATGCGGATGTCGTCATGATGCTGCGCCTGCAGCGCGAGCGCATGGCCGGCTCCTTCGTGCCGTCGGTGCGCGAATACTTCCACTATTTCGGGCTCGATGCCGAGAAGCTGAAGGCGGCCAAGGACGATGCGCTCGTCATGCATCCCGGGCCGATGAACCGCGGCGTCGAAATCGCCTCGGAAATCGCCGACGGTCCGCAGAGCGTGATCGAACAGCAGGTCGAGATGGGCGTTGCCGTGCGCATGGCAGTGATGGAAACGCTGCTTCTCTCGCAGAACCAGGGGCCGCGCCTATGACCAGACCACTCGTTCTGAAGAACCTTCGCATCGTCGACCCGTCGCGCAATCTGGATGAGACGGGTACCGTCATCGTCGGCAACGACGGTCGCATTCTCGCAGCCGGGACCGATGCGCAGAACCAGGGTGTTCCGGATGGCGCATTCGTCAAGGACTGCGCCGGCCTCACCGCCGTGCCGGGCCTTGTCGACGCCCGTGTCTTCGTCGGCGAACCGGGCAGCGAGCACCGCGAGACCTTCGAGTCCGCCTCTCGGGCGGCCGCTGCCGGCGGTGTCACCACCTTCATCGCCATGCCGGATACCGATCCGGTCATCGACGACATCGCGCTCGTCGAATATGTGAAGAAGACCGCGCATGACAAGGCGCTCGTCAATGTCCATCCGGCCGCCGCGCTCACCAAGGGCCTTGCCGGCGAAGAAATGACCGAGTTCGGCCTGCTGCGCGAGGCAGGCGCCGTCTGCTTTACCAATGGCCGCCGTCCGATCCACGACACCCTGGTCCTGCGCCGCGCCATGACCTATGCCCGCGAATTCGGCGCGGTCATCGCGCTCGAAACCCGCGACAAGTATCTCGGCGCCAACGGCGTCATGCACGAGGGCCTGCTTGCAAGCTGGCTCGGCCTCTCGGGCATCCCGCGCGAAGCCGAGATCATCCCGCTCGAACGTGACCTGCGCATCGCCGGGCTGACGCGGGCGGCCTACCACGCGTCGCAGATTTCCGTTCCCGAATCGGCTGAGGCCATGCGCACGGCACGCGCCCGCGGCGCCAACGTCACCTGCGGCATCTCGATCAACAATCTGGCGCTCAACGAAAACGACATCGGCGAATACCGAAGCTTCTTCAAACTGTCGCCACCGCTGCGCGGCGAAGACGATCGGGTCGCCATGGCCGAGGCGCTCGCAGACGGCACGATCGACATCATCGTTTCCTCGCACGATCCGCAGGACGTCGACACCAAGCGCCTGCCCTTCGCGGACGCGGCCGACGGCGCAATCGGTCTGGAAACGCTGGCGTCCGCCGCCCTTCGCCTGCACCATAGCGGCCAGGTTCCGCTGATGCGCCTGATCGACGCCATGTCGACGCGGCCGGCAGCAATCTTCGGTCTCGACGCCGGCACGCTCAAGCCCGGCGCCAAGGCCGACATCGCGGTCATCGACCTCGACGAACCCTGGGTGCTCCACAAGGAGGCGATCGTCTCGCGCTCGAAGAACACCGCATTCGAAAATGCACGCTTTACCGGACGGGTCGTACAAACCTATGTTGCCGGCAAGCTCGTGCATTCTGCATAAGCCGCGAAGGTCGCGCGGGAGGGGAACCGGTGGATCTATTGTCCTGGCAGCTCGGGCTGCCCTTCACGCTTTTGAGCCTCGCCTTCGGCTATCTGCTTGGGTCGATCCCGTTCGGCCTGATCCTGACCCGCATGGCCGGGCTTGGCGACGTGCGCAAGATCGGCTCGGGCAATATCGGCGCGACCAACGTGCTCAGAACCGGCAACAAGAAGCTTGCCGCTGCGACCCTGCTGCTCGACGCGCTCAAGGGCACGGCTGCAGCCGCCATTGCATCCTATTGGGGCGTTGAAGCGGGGATTGCTGCGGGCTTTGCTGCCTTCATCGGCCACCTCTACCCGGTCTGGCTCGGTTTCAAGGGCGGCAAAGGTGTTGCCACCTATATCGGCGTGCTGCTCGGCCTCGTGCCCTGGATGGTTCTCGTCTTCGCCGCGATCTGGCTCGCAATGGCGAAAATCAGCCGTTACTCGTCGCTCTCGGCCCTGGTTGCAACGGCGGTCATTCCGGTTGTACTCTACTTTGCAGGACACGAGAAAGTCGCTCTGCTGTTTGCGCTCATGACCCTGATCACCTGGGTGAAGCATCGC
>NZ_DASYHB010000131.1:0-7538 GCF_035999185.1 Ensifer sp.
CGGCTGCGCCGGTTGACTTCCACAAAGCGAGGCGTACCGTCGTCGTGTCGCAAGTATCAACCGCCGTGGCGCCAACTTAAGAGAAGCAAGCACCGCCAAAACGACAGATTGACGATAGCCTTCCTTGCCTGCGCCCGGCGATTTTGAGGAAGTGTCATGCGAATTCTTGTTGTTGCCCTTGCCTTTTCGACAACGATGCTCTGTCCGTTCGCAACCCTCGCGCAAGAGGGCGACGCAAGCGCCGGAGCAACCGTCTTCAAGAAATGCGCTGTCTGTCACGTGGCTGACAGCGACACCAACAAGGTTGGGCCATCGCTCAACCATCTGTTCGGGCGAACGGCTGGCACTCATGCCGACTTCGCGTACTCGTCGGCGATGGTTGATGCCGGCAAGGGTGGGCTCGTCTGGGATGAGGCGCATCTGCGCGACTATCTGCACAATCCAAGGACGAAGGTGAAAGGCACGAAAATGGCCTTTGCCGGGCTGAAGGATGATACGGATATCTCCAACCTCATCGCCTATCTCAAACAGTATTCGCAGTAGCCTGCGAAGACTAAAAGCAACCGCCGCTCGCACGGAATCGGCGAATTGCGACTATTCAACGTTCGTGCAATAATTGCAGGTACAGCGCCGCGCGTCCTGTCAGACGCGCAAAGGTCGCTGTAGAACTTTGAATTCCTGCATGTTTTTGTCCTCTGATCGGCGACGACCAAAGGAAGCATGCAGCAGGCTCTACGGATTGCGCATTCATGCCCACAGCCGACAGCGGCGAGGAGGGATAGAAATGGCCGTGGTAGTTATTCTGGTTTTGTTGGCCGTAGGCTCGGTGTTGTTCCATCTGTTCAGCCCTTGGTGGTGGACGCCGATCGCGTCCAACTGGAATTACATCGACAATACGCTCATCATCACTTTCTGGATTACCGGCGTCGTCTTCGTCGCCGTCGTGCTTTTCATGGCCTATTGCGTCCTGCGTTTTCGGCACCGACCGGGAAACCGGGCGGCCTATGAACCGGAAAACCGGAAGCTCGAAGGATGGCTCGCCGGCGGCACCACGCTCGGCGTCGCCGCCATGCTGACCCCCGGCCTCTTCGTCTGGCACCAGTTCGTGACCGTCCCCGATGGTGCTGCCGAGGTTGAAGTCGTCGGCCAGCAATGGCTGTGGAGCTTCCGGCTCCCCGGCGCCGACGGCAAGCTCGGAACGTCGGAGACCCGCGACATCACGCCTGAGAATTCTCTCGGCCTCAACCGCAACGATGCGGCAGCACTCGATGACGTCGTCGTCGAAGGCGGCGAGCTGCATCTGGAAGTCGGCAAGCCGGTCAAGATGCTCTTGCGCTCGGTCGACGTGCTCCATGATTTCTACGTGCCGGAGTTCCGCGCCAAGATGGACATGGTACCGGGCATGGTCACCTATTTCTGGCTGACGCCAACGCGCACGGGCACCTTCGAGGTGCTTTGCGCCGAACTCTGCGGCGTTGGTCATCCGCAGATGCGCGGCACCGTCGTCGTCGACACTGCCGAGGACTATCAGGCCTGGCTTTCGCAACAGACGACGTTCTCGCAATTGCAGGCAAAGGCAGAAACGAAGGAAACGGCGCAGGCAGGAAATGCCGCCCCGGCGCAGTAGGAGGCGCCCCGACGGCCAAAGCGGGATGAGGAAAAGTGCGCGCGGTTTTCCGCCCGCATCCCGCCCGTGAGCGAAAGCAACTCCACGGTTCATAGTCCGGAGTTGCGTGTTTCAAAGCGTTGGATCGAGATGATCCGGTGTTGGGAGGTTCTCGCATATGGTCGATATCCGGCATGGCACGAGCGAACAGATCGGCCCCGCGGAAGTGGAAGACGTCGAGCTTTATCATCCCCATAGCTGGTGGACGCGCTACGTCTTCAGCCAGGATGCAAAGATCATCGCCGTGCAATATGCCTCGACCGCGATCGCCATCGGCATGGTGGCGCTGGTGCTCTCCTGGCTGATGCGGCTGCAGCTCGGCTTTCCCGGCGTCTTCACGTTCATCGATGCCGAGCGCTACTACCAGTTCATCACCATGCACGGCATGATCATGGTGATCTATCTGCTGACCGCGCTCTTCCTCGGCGGCTTCGGCAACTACCTGATCCCGCTGATGCTTGGCGCACGCGACATGGTTTTCCCCTATGCCAACATGCTGAGCTACTGGCTGTACCTGCTTGCCGTGCTGGTGCTCGTCACAAGCTTCTTCGCGCCCGGTGGACCGACCGGCGCCGGCTGGACGCTCTACCCACCACAGGCGGTGCTGTCAGGCACGCCCGGCGGCAAGGACTGGGGCATCATATTGATGCTGTCGTCCCTCATCCTCTTCGTCATCGGCTTCACCATGGGTGGCCTCAACTACGTCGTCACCGTGCTTCAGGGGCGCACGCGCGGCATGACGCTGATGCGCATGCCGCTCACCGTCTGGGGCATCTTCACCGCGACGGTCATGGCGCTCCTCGCCTTCCCCGCCCTGTTCGTCGCCTGCGTCATGATGCTGTTTGATCGCGTGCTCGGCACCAGCTTCTTCATGCCGGCGATCGTCGAGATGGGCGAACAGCTGCAGCACGGCGGCGGCAGCCCGATCCTGTTCCAGCACCTCTTCTGGTTCTTCGGCCATCCGGAGGTCTACATCG
This sequence comes from Ensifer sp., assembly GCF_035999185.1. GTDB lineage: Bacteria > Pseudomonadota > Alphaproteobacteria > Rhizobiales > Rhizobiaceae > Ensifer. Next base: position 2,644 of record NZ_DASYHB010000131.1, read on the forward strand.
TCGCGCTGCCCGCCTTCGGCATCGTCTCGGATCTGATCAGCACACACGCCCGCAAGAACATCTTCGGCTACCGCATGATGGTCTGGGCGATCGTGATCATCGGCGCGCTCTCCTTCATCGTCTGGGCGCACCACATGTATGTCAGCGGCATGAACCCCTATTTCGGCTTCTTCTTTGCCACCACGACGCTGATCATCGCCGTGCCGACAGCGCTCAAGGTCTACAACTGGGTGCTGACGCTGTGGCGCGGCGACATCCACCTGACGCTGCCGATGCTTTTTGCGCTCGCCTTCATCGTCACCTTCGTCAATGGAGGGCTGACGGGTCTGTTCCTCGGCAACGTCGTCGTTGACGTGCCCCTCTCCGACACCATGTTCGTCGTCGCCCATTTCCATATGGTCATGGGTGTCGCGCCGATCCTCGTCATCTTCGGCGCAATCTATCACTGGTATCCGAAGGTCACCGGCCGCATGCTCAACGAGGTGATGGGCCAGATCCACTTCTGGGTCACCTTCGTCGGCGCCTATCTGATCTTCTTCCCGATGCATTATCTCGGCCTGATCGGCATGCCGCGCCGTTATTACGAGATGGGCGAAACCGCCTTCGTTCCGGCCTCCGCCCATACGCTCAACGAGTTCATCACCATCATGGCGCTCGTCGTCGGCGCCGCGCAGATCGTCTTCCTGTTCAACCTCATCTGGAGCATCCGCCATGGCCGCGAGGCCGGCGGCAACCCGTGGCGGGCGACGACGCTCGAATGGCAGACGCCCGAGACGCCGCCGCGCCACGGCAACTGGAAGGAACTACCCGTCGTCTATCGCTGGGCCTATGATTACAGCGTGCCCGGTGCAGCCGAGGACTTCATTCCGCAGAACCAGCCGGGCTCCACCGGGCTTGGAGCGGAGGAGGCCTCATGAGCGTCACCCTGGTCTTCCTGGCAGTCGTTCTCCTGATCGCCGGCTGGTGGCTGGCGCATCAGCGGCTGTTTTCGAAGCCATGGCTTGAGATCGGCCACACCCATGATCCCCGCCCCCACGGACCGCCCGACATCGCGCCGGCGCAAATTGGGCTCGGCGTCTTTCTGGTCGTCGTCGGCGCGCTCTTCACGTTGTTCATCAGCGCTTATTTCATGCGCATGGCATCCACCGACTGGTGGTCGACGCCGATGCCGAAAATCCTGTGGCTCAATACCGCCATCCTTGGCCTTGGCAGCTTGCTTCTGCATGCGGCCCGTGTCACCGCCGAACATCACCGCGACGAGGCGAGCCGCACGGCGCTGATCGCCGCCCTTGCCTCAGGTCTCGCGTTCCTCGCCGGGCAGGTCTTCGCCTGGCGCGAACTCACCGACGCCGGCTTCCTGCTCGCCGACAATCCGGCCAACAGCTTCTTCTACATGATTTCAGGCATGCACGGCCTGCACATCCTCGGCGGCCTCTTCGCTCTCTCAAGGGTGATCGTCAAAACCCGCGCCAGGCCGATGGACGAAAAAGCCGTGCTGTCGATCACGCTCTGCGCCACCTACTGGCATTTCATGCTGGCCGTATGGCTGGTGCTGTTCGTGCTCTTTTCCGGCTGGGCCAACGACTTCGTCGAGCTCTGCCGATCCCTCTTGACTTGAAGGAGCCAAGGCATGTCCGTCGAGACCCATTCGACCGTCCGAGAGCCGCTCCACCGCCCGGCCGGGCTCGCCGGCTTTGCCGCCGACTGGGCGTCGGACCAGCGGACGTTCAAGAACGTCTCCTGGGGCAAGGCGATGATGTGGATCTTCCTCTTGAGCGACACCTTCGTCTTCGGCTGCTTCCTCGTCGCCTACATGTCGGCGCGCATGTCGACTGCCGTTCCATGGCCCAACCCGAGCGAGGTCTTTGCGCTCCACATCGGCGGGTCCGACGTGCCGTTGATCCTGATTGCCATCATGACCTTCGTGCTGATTACGTCGAGCGGCACCATGGCCATGGCCGTCAATTTCGGCTACCGGCGCGATCGCAAGAAGACTGCTCTGCTCATGGTGTTGACCGCTCTTTTCGGCGCCACTTTCGTCGGCATGCAGGCCTTCGAATGGACCAAGCTGATCACCGAGGGCGTACGGCCCTGGGGCAACCCCTGGGGTGCTGCCCAATTCGGCTCGACCTTCTTCATGATCACCGGCTTCCACGGCACCCACGTGACCATCGGCGTGATCTTCCTCCTGATCATTGCCCGCAAGGTCTGGCGCGGCGATTTCGACACCGAACGCCGCGGCTTCTTCACGAGCCGCAGGGGACAATACGAGATCGTCGAGATCACCGGCCTCTACTGGCACTTCGTCGACCTCGTCTGGGTCTTCATCTTTGCATTCTTCTATCTGTGGTGAGGCACGGCCATGACAGAGACGACTGTTCACACCCACGCGGCACCGGCAGCAAAAGCGGAAGGCCACGCGCAAACGCATCAGCAGCACCCGATCGGCCTTTATCTGGTCGTCTGGCTGCTGCTCTTCGTGCTCAGCACCTTCTCCTATCTCGTCGACTATGTTGGGCTGCAGGGCTATCTCAGATGGTCGCTGATCCTGATCTTCATGATGCTGAAGGCAGGTCTCATCGTCGCGATCTTCATGCACATGGCATGGGAGAGGCTGGCGCTAATCTATGCGATCCTGCTGCCGCCGCTACTGGTGCTGGTCTTCGTCGCGCTGATGGCTTCGGAATCGCACTACGTGCTCTTCAGCCGCCTCACCTTCTTCGGCGCAGCACCTTAAAGACAAGCGGCGCCGCCCGAAACGGCCGCGCCACGCGTGGCCCTCAGTGCTGCTGAAGGCCGGTGATCATCGCGATAATCTCGTTCTTGTCGGTCTTTGCCGTCTCACGAATTCCGATCTGCTTGCCGCGACGCAGCACGCAGATGCGATCCGACAGCTTGAAGACCTGATCGAGGCTGTGGCTGATGATCAAGACGCCGATGTTGCGGCTCTTCAGCGATTCGACGATCTCCTCGACCTTGGCGGTTTCGGCAACGCCGAGGGCCGCCGTCGGCTCGTCGAGAAGGATCAGCTTGCTCGCCCAGTGGGTGGCACGCGCAATCGCGACACCCTGACGTTGGCCGCCCGAGAGATCACGGATCGTTGCATGCGCCGAGGGGATGCGCACATCAAGTTCCTTCACCAGCGTCTCGGTCTCGTCGATCATCCGGCGACGGTCGAGCAGGCCGAAACTGTTCGTCGGTTCGCGGCCGAGAAACATGTTCATGTAGACCGTCTGCTGGTCGGCAAGCGCCAGATCCTGGTAGACGACTTCGATGCCGTGGGCCCGCGCCATGGTGGCGTTCGACATCGCCACCGTCTGGTTCTCGATGGTGATCGTGCCCGAGGTCGGCGTGTGGACGCCGGAGATGATCTTGATCAGCGTCGACTTGCCGGCGCCGTTGTCGCCGACGAGCGCAACGATCTCGCCCGGATGGACGTCGAGCGAAAAGTTCTCGATGGCGGTGACACCGCCAAAGGTCTTGCGGATGTCCTTGAGCTTCAGAACCGGTTCGCGTGCAGAATTCGTGTTCATGGTCATGACGTCGCCCTCAAACCGGCCAGGCCGCGGTTTCGCCGAAACCGTTTTCGATCGTTTCCACCTTCGGCGCGCCCTTGGAGATGCCAGAGACGCCGACGACATAGGCCCGCGTGACGAAGGCCTGGCCGCGGAAGCCGAACACGGCCGTGTCGCCGGGCTTGGGCGCTGTCGCACCGCTGGCGTCGATCATCGCGTAGTAGTCGATTGCCGACGGCGGCGGGACCTCGACGCTGCGAAGCGCCGATGCCGAGGTCGTCGGATCGCTCGATACGATCGCCTTGACGTCGTAATCCGGGAAGATCGGATCGATGTAGAAGCCGCCGCCGAAGCAATAGGCCTTGCCGCCGGAGAGATGCGAGACCTCGGTGAGATAGAGCACCGCCGGCAGCTCCGGGAGGTCTTCCATCACATGCAGCGCGGTGGTGCCGTGCAGGCCGTTGCCTGGCTCGCATTGGGTCGCGCCGGCTTCGGCCAGCGCGGCCAGCAGGACGCTGGAGGTCGTACCCGGCGCATTCACCTCGATCTCCTTGCGACCAGCCTTCGCGAGCGCTTCGGCAGCCTTTGAGAGTGTTGAAAGATTGTGCGTCGGCAGCACCTTGCGGCGTTCATGATCGAAGAGCAGCGCCGGAAAGGTGGTAATGCCGGCAAAACGACCGCCGTCGAGGCCGTCAAGCCGGTCGGCAACAGCGGCAACGTCAGCGGCATCAAAGCCGCCTTCATGACCGCGATAAAACGTGTCGCCTTCCGCCCGGATGCGGGCGAGCAGGTCCTGCCGATAGCCTGCGGCCTTCGCACCGGACGCTGCCTCGCCGGCCTTTTCGTCATTGAACACAGTCCAGTAGTCAGGCCGGAACGTTTTTGCTGCAGCCGCCGCCTCGTGGCGCGCGACCTGCTGCAGGTGGCCGAGATGACCGACCTTCAGACCGGCCTTGTGAGTGGCGCGAGCGCAGGCCATGTCGACGGCGACCGAGCGATCAATACCGCCACGTTGCACGGCGTCACAGAAGGAGCTCGAGCGCCCGACCTGCTTGGTCATGGCAAAGATCTTCAGGCCGAGACGACGGGCCTCGTCGCTCAAGATCTTGGCGTTTGCCTCGACCGCATCGAGGTCGAGAACATAGGCGTTGGCCGGGATCTTGCCCTGCTGATGCAAGGCCATCGCCGCTTCGATGAAGGCCGGGTTGCGGCGGCGCAGAACGTCGAGAAACATGAAATCCTCCTTCAGCGGGACTTTTCGCGCAGCGACACGGCGACCGCAGCGAGGATGATGAGACCGCGAACGATCATCTGGTCGGAAACGGAAAGGCCCATCAGGATCAGGCCGTTGTTGAGCATGCCCATCATCAGCGAGCCGAC
>NZ_DASYHB010000133.1:0-51375 GCF_035999185.1 Ensifer sp.
ATCCGGACATAAAGGCACCGTTCAGCGACCATTCATGTTGCACCCGCGATAATCCGTCATACCACGCCCGGTCTTATGCGAAATATGCAAGAAATCGGAGTTGGCACGACAGATAGCAGACTATGAATATTCTCGCCAAGCACGCTCGCGCGCGGAAACGGGAAAACGAGTGGCTGTCCATGCGTCCGACGAAGGCTTCCCTGCGCCGCAAAAGACCGTCTCAGCGCGGCCCCGAGTGCTCGAACGGCGGTCCCAAGACCCGTCACTGAAAGCCTCGAGGACGCGGGTGCATCCGCCGCAGAAGGACTGCGGCGCGTCAAATCCGGTACCCGGAAGGGGTGAGACAAGTGTCATTGTTCCAGGTGTATGCAAGAGCGCTCAGTTATCTTGCGGTCCACAAGTTCCGTGTGTCGGCGATCGTTCTCGCCAACGTCATTCTGGCGGCAATCACGATTGCCGAACCGATCCTGTTCGGCCGCATCATCGACGCCATTTCGTCGAAAGGCGAAGTCACGCCGATGCTGCTGATGTGGGCAGGTCTCGGCGTCTTCAACACCGTCGCCTTCGTGCTGGTCGCCCGCGAGGCGGACCGGCTGGCCCATGGCCGCCGCGCTACGCTTTTGACGGAAGCCTTCGGCCGTATCGTTTCCATGCCGCTCGCCTGGCATAGCCAGCGCGGGACGTCGAACGCGCTGCACACGCTGCTGCGCGCCTGCGAAACCCTGTTCGGTCTCTGGCTGGAATTCATGCGCCAGCATCTGGCCACTGCTGTTGCGTTGATGCTGCTTATTCCGACCGCCTTTGCCATGGACGTGCGTCTCTCGCTCGTGCTCCTCGTGCTCGGCGCGGCCTATGTCATGATCAGCAAGGTGGTGATGAGCCGCACCAAGGAGGGCCAGGCCTCCGTCGAGAACCACTACCACACGGTCTTCTCCCACGTGTCCGACGCGATCAGCAACGTCTCGGTCGTGCACAGCTACAACCGCATCGAGGCTGAAACCCGTGAGCTGAAGAAGTTCACCGAACGGCTGATCTCCGCTCAGTTCCCGGTGCTCGACTGGTGGGCGCTCGCAAGCGGTCTGAACCGCGTCGCCTCCACCATCTCGATGATGGCCATCCTCGTCATCGGCACCGTGCTGGTACAGCGCGGCGAACTCGGCGTCGGCGAAGTCATCGCCTTCATCGGCTTTGCCAACCTTCTGATCGGTCGCCTCGACCAGATGAAGGCCTTCGTGACGCAAATCTTCGAAGCCCGCGCCAAGCTTGAGGACTTCTTCACGCTGGAAGACGCCGTGCGCGAACGCGACGAGCCGGCTGGTGCCACCGAGCTTCCGGCTGTTGCTGGCGAGGTCGAGTTCCGCAACATCTCCTTCGACTTTGCCAACACGAACCAGGGCGTGCACAACGTCTCTTTCACGGCCAAGGCCGGCCAGACGATCGCCATCGTCGGCCCGACCGGCGCCGGTAAGACGACGCTCGTCAACCTGCTGCAACGCGTCCACGAGCCGCGTGACGGCCAGATCCTGATCGACGGCAACGACATCTCGAAGGTGACGCGCAAGTCGCTGCGCCGCTCGATCGCCACCGTCTTCCAGGATGCGGGCCTGATGAACCGTTCGATCTCGGACAACATCCGTCTCGGCCGTGACGATGCGACGATCGAAGAAGTCATGGCCGCCGCCGAGGCTGCCGCCGCCTGCGACTTCATCGAAGGCCGCACGACCGGCTACGACACGGTGGTCGGCGAACGCGGCAACCGCCTGTCGGGTGGTGAACGCCAGCGTGTGGCGATTGCCCGCGCGATCCTCAAGAACGCGCCGATCCTGGTGCTCGACGAGGCGACCAGCGCCCTCGACGTCGAGACCGAGGCCCGTGTCAAGGATGCGATCGATGCGCTTCGCAAGAACCGAACGACCTTCATTATCGCCCACCGCCTGTCGACGGTGCGCGAAGCCGACCTGGTGATCTTCATGGATCAGGGCCGGATCGTCGAGATGGGCGGCTTCAACGAGCTCAGCCAGAGCAACGGCCGCTTTGCAGCGCTCCTTCGCGCCAGCGGCATCCTGACGGACGAGGACGTCCGTATGAGCCACACGGCGGCATAAGTCGCTCGCCCAAGTTCAAACACATCGAAACCACCCGCTGCAAGGCGGGTGGTTTTTTTGTTTCCGGCCATTCGACGCGGCCCGCCAAGCGGCTTGTCATTTCCGTGAAACTTGATAGAGCGGAATTCCGGCTTCAATTCCAAGGGAATCACCAATGCCGGATATCTCCACCATCGCACTCTTCGCCGCCGCAAGCCTGGTGCTCACCGCCACGCCCGGTCCCGACATGCTGTTGATTGCGTCGCGTAGCGTCAGCCAGGGGCGTGCAGCCGGGTTTCTGACCTATGCCGGCATCGCGCTCGGCACCTATGGCCACGCGCTCGCCGCAGCACTCGGGCTTTCCCAGCTCTTCCTGACCGTGCCTATTGCCTATGAGATCGTGCGCTGGGCGGGCTGCGCCTACCTGCTGTATCTCGCCTTGAAAACGATCCGCGCGGACGCAGCGGGCGGCTCCCCGATCTCGACACTTAAGCGGCTTTCAGGCCGGAGGATCTTCGCGGAGGGCCTGCTGACGAATATCCTCAATCCGAAGATGGCACTCTTCGTGCTGGCGCTGTTCCCGCAATTCGTGAAACCCGACAGCGGCTCGATGGTCCTGCAGATGCTGCTGCTCGCAACGATATTGAACGGGATCGGGCTTGTCGTGAACGGATCGGTCATCCTTGCAGGCAGCCATATCCGCCGGCGTCTGTCCGGATTCAGCCGCTTCCCGAAGCTGCCGCAGTACCTGCTCGCCGGCGTCTTCGCAGGGCTGGCCTGCCGGCTTGCGCTCGGCGCTAGGAACTAAAGCATGTCGCGCAAAAGTGTGCAGCGGTTTTGCGACAACGACATGCGCGAAATCAAAGACCTAAAGCGCGAAAGGCGTATCTGAAAGATCGCAATGCGCTTTAGCGCCAAGGCGACCGAAACAGCGGGGCGGCGTGCCTCACGTCGCCCGCAGCGGCTTGGCTGCCGTCAGCCCCTTCAACCATTCGAGATAGTAGGCATAGGCAAAATGCAGCCCGATGCCCGCAAGCACGAAGAGGCTGCCAAAGACGGGATTGCGCCCGGTGACGAACAGAAGCACCTGCCCCGCCATCGCCAGGATCGTGCCGAAGATGAAAACGGCCAGAGAATGGCGGCCGACGACGGCAAGCGGATGGTCGCGATCGAGCTTCGCAAGATTGCTGATCCTTGGCGTCACCACGATGATGTAGGCGATTGCCAGCACGTGCAGCAGCCGCGGCAACGACAGGAACGTCTTGTCGAAACCGGTGAGAACCGCCGGCAGGCCGAAGGAGAGGTCGATACTCCAGAAGGAAAACAGCACCCAGACCGCCGAGACCACGAGATAGAGGGCCGAAAGCGCGATCAGCCAGCGCCACCGCGGCAAGGTCCTGCCGTTGCGCACTGATGTCATCGAGACGACGCCGATGACGAACAGGAACTGCCAGGACCAGGGATTGAGGAACCAGTAGCCCTCGTCGAGGAAGTTCGACGGCACAAATTTGTAGATGCCGGCGGCCAGCCACAAGGCGGCCGATAACAGCAACAGCAATTTCTTGCTGACCCCGTTGAGCCAGAGGACGACCGGCAGCATCAGGAACAGCGCCGCGTACATGGACAGGATGTTGTTGTAGCCGAGCTGGTGTCCGAGCAGAACCATGGCGACGATACCCTGCTCCGTCTGTTCCACCATTGGCCGGATGTTGATTTCACCGATCAGGTCCTGCCGGCCAAAATAGAGCGCGCCGCCGGCAAAGATCGCCAGCGTGACGATGCTGGTCATGATATGGGCGATGTAGAGCGCCAGCGCCCGGCGCCAGATTTTCAGCGTCATCGCCAGCCGCCCGCCGGCGACGAACGTGGCGCCATAGGCGAGACCGACCGAAAGGCCGGAGATCAGAACGAAGGCTTCGGCCGAATCCGAGAAGCCGAAGTTCTTGTGCGTCAGATATTCGAGATATTGTCCGGGAACGTGATTGACGAAGATCGTCAAGAGACACAGCGCCCTGAACACGTCGAGGCGGGCGTCACGCTCCCTCGGAACCATTCGGGCGACCGTAGAGTGTACGTCGCCCTGAAAAGTCTTTTGCAGCATGCAGTCCGTTTTCCAGGATTTGGCGCCCCGCCCCATCCCTGTTGAAACGGGCGCCGGCGGCCCATACCGTCAAACGAGCGGAATGGCCGGCACCATGAGGAGCGGCACCGCACAACGCGCGCGGTCGCAGCAGCTTGAAATGACACGAACCCGGCCTTCGAGGTCGTGCCGCCGGCAGGTCCGCAAAGAAAAAACCGGCCTTGCCCTTGCGGAAACAAAGCCGGTTTCATCCTGTCATCAAGACCGGCCGCTACAGCAAAATGCCTTCATGCGCGTTTTTTGTGACACTATTGTTGATGCTGACGATCGGCTCGCCACTTTTCTCGTCGCGCTTGACCGAAATCTTGTGCCGAGCGCCGTTAAGCGTCACTTCCGCCGAGTAGCCGTCCCAGGCGGCCGGCAGCACCGGCCGAATGACCAGCCTGTCGCCCTGCCTGCGGATACCGAGAATACCCTCGATGCCAACGCGGTAGAGCCAGCCTGCAGAACCCGTGTACCAGGTCCAGCCGCCGCGGCCCGCCAGGTCGCCTTCGCCGTAGATATCGGCGGCAACCACATAGGGCTCGACGCGGTAGTGCTCGGCCGCCTCGCGGCTGTCGGCATGTGAAATCGGGTTCAGCATCTGGAACACACGCCAGGCCTCTTCCGCCCTGCCCTGCTCGGCAAAGGCGAGAGCCACCCAGGTGGCAGCGTGGGTATACTGCCCGCCGTTTTCGCGTACGCCGGGCGGATAGGCCTTGATGTAGCCCGGATCCTGCGGTGACCGTTCGAGCGGCGGCGTGAATAGCCGTACGATGCGCTGGTCGGGATCGACCAGCTCGGCCATGACCGCATCCATCGCCTTCAACGAACGCTGTTCGTCGCCCTCGCCCGAGAGCACGCTCCAGGACTGGCCGATCGAATCGATCCTGCATTCCAGCGCCTCGCTGGTGCCGAGCGGCGTGCCGTCGTCGTAGTAGCCGCGACGGTAGTAGTCGCCATCCCATCCGGCCGTCGCGAGCGCCTTCTTGAGAGCCTCGAGATGCGCCTCCCACCGGGTGACGCGGGCCTCGTCCTTGCGCTCACGCGCATAGGGCAGGAAACCGCGCAGCGTCCCGGCCAGGAACCAGCCCAGCCAGGTGCTCGTGCCTTGGCCCTTCTCGCCAACCCGGTTCATGCCGTCGTTCCAGTCGCCGGCAAGGAACAGCGGCAGGCCGTTCTCGCCGGTCCGCTTGATCGCGAGATCAAGCGCCCGGGCGCAATGCTCGTAGATGTCGCCGATCTCCTCGGAGATCTCCGGCTTGTAGAAGGCATCGTGCTGCCCCTCCTCCAGCGCCGGTCCCTTGATGAAGGGGAGCCGCTCGGCCAGAAGATCGGAGGTGCCGGTCACCGTGTTGTAACGGGTCACGGCATGGGCGAGCCAGACGACGTCGTCCGAGATCATCGTGCGCACGCCCGCACCGGTGCCCGGCAGCCACCAGTGCTGCACGTCACCCTCGGTAAACTGCCGAGCCGCAGCATTGAGGATCTGCGCGCGGGCAAGCTCCGGACGATGGATCAGGAAGGCCAGCGTGTCCTGCAGCTGGTCGCGGAAGCCGAAGGCACCGCTTGCCTGGTAAAACGCCGAGCGCGCCATGATGCGGCAGCCGAGGCTCTGATAGGGCAGCCAGTGGTTGATCATGGCGTTGAAGGCCGGATCCGGCGTTTCCACCTTCACGATGTCGGTGAAATCGCGCCAGAACGACTTGTTCGCCTCAAGCACCGTGTCGAACGCGGTTTCACGCAGCTCGCCGACGACAGCACGGAGCTGGTCTTCGGTGTCGGCATCACCCAGAATGAAGGTGACCTGGCGCTCGGCACCGGGCTCGATGGTGATGTTGGTTGCAAGCACCGCGCAAGGGTCGCCATCGACGTCGATAGACCCCGACAGTTCAGCGCCCGAGACAACCGCCTGCGGCACCAGGATGCCGCCGATCGCGCCCAGGAACTCCCGTCGGCTCGACGTGTGGCCGGCAGCCTCCCCGCCCTCAACGGCGAAGAAGGCGGAACGACCGGAGAAGTCGATGCTATACGGATTGGTCGCCACCAGCGCCTCGGCGGTTTCGTCCCATTTGGAAAGGACGAACGGCGCCGAGCGGGCACGGTTGTTGCCGAGCACCCACTCATTGTAGCCATAGAGCCTGAGCTGCCGCGCCGACGCCGAACGGTTGCGGATCGACACGCGGATAAGCTTGGCCGGCAGGCTGCGGTGAACAGTCTGGGTGGCCTCGATTTCAAGCTCGTCCTGGGTGCTGCGGAAGGTCGAGTAGCCGAGCCCGTGCGCCGTTTCGAAGACGACGGAGCGACGGCGTGACAGCGCCGCATAGGGTGTCGAGACGGTGCCGCTCGCCATATCGCGAATGAAGATCGCTTCACCGGGACGGTTGATAACCGTGTCGTTGGTCCAGGGTGTCAGCTGGTAGTCGCGCGAGTTGCGGCTCCAGGAATAGGCAGCGCCTTCTGCGGAGATGTGGAAGCCGAAGCTGTCATTGGAGATCACGTTGATCCAGGGCTGCGGCGTCGCTTCGCCGCCGCGCAGGCGCACGACATATTCCCGGCCGCCGTCGGCAAAGCCGCCGAAGCCGTTCCAGAAGGAAAGGCCATCACCCTTGATCTCAGCCGGGGTGACTTCCCCGTTCTCCTGCGGCGCCGCCAGTAGCGGCCCGACGAACTCGCTGCTTTTCTCGCCCTTCACCGGGACCGGCGAATAGAGCGAGTTGGCGCGGGCGATCTGGTCCGAGATCGTGCCGTTGCGGGCGTGGAAGACGGCGCGCGACGCCGACAGCAGGGTCGACCATGTCTCCGCTTCCATCAGGTCGCGGCGCACCGAGAAGATGTGCTGGCGCGGGCCGTCGGAGAGACCGCGCAGCCTCAGGTTCTCGCACATGGAATCGAGCGCATGCTGCATGTCCTGCGCATAGGACGAGGCCCGCTCGTTGATGATGACGAGGTCGGCGGTGATGCCGCGGGCGCGCAGATATTCCTGCGCACGCAGCGCTTCGCGGGCAATGCCGAGATCACCGTCGTCGTTGATGCGCAGGCAGAAGATGGGGTAGTCGCCGGAAATCGCCAGCGGCCACAGCTTCGTCTGCGAATCGAGGCCCGCCTGCACCGTCGCCGCATCGGCACGCAGGTGCATGTCCGGATAGACGAGGTAGCGGCCGAGCATCTGGAAGCTCGCCGCTTCCTGCGACGTCACGCCGACATGGCGCATCTGCACCTGGCTGCGGGTCCAGGCGTGGATGAGTTCCTGGTTGAAGGTTTCCGGATGGCGATAGCGATCGATCGCCCGGTCGACTTCCTCACGGCTTGGCGCTGCGATCGTCCAGAAGACGACACTGACCTTCTTGCCGGCGGGAACCCGCACGACGCGACGCAGCGACATGATCGGGTCCAGTGTGAAGCCGTCCGTTCCCGACAGCACCGAATCCGTATCGAAGGCTGCGGCTTCCGCCAGCGTGCGGCCCGGGCCGATGAAGCGGCGGCGGTCGGTCTCGGCTTCCGTGTGGCGGTCGCTGCCGGCATTGTCGGTGACGAGATGCGCCACCTCCATGTCCGGGTCACCGGAACTGCGCTTGTTGCGGCTGACGCGGATGACGTCGCCGCGACGGCTGATTTCCGTCCGCACGAACATCTTCGAGAAGGCCGGATGGGCGCTGTCGGCCTCATCGGTCGAAAGCACCGGTTCGGCATAGGACGTCACTTCGATGAAGCGATCCTGGGTGCCGGTGTTGAGCAGCATGACCCGCCGCCCTTCGGCGTCATGTTCGGTCGCAACGATGCATTCGACTTCGCTGGTGAGGTCGCCGACGGTCTTGACGAATTCCGCCTTGTCGTCGCCGAAGCGGGTCAGCACCTTTTCGCCGGGCGCACGCCGCGGCTCCGACGTCGTCGACCACCATTCGCCGGTCGTCGTGTCACGCAGGAAGATGAAGGTGCCGGTACGGTCCTCGACCGGGTCCGGCTTCCAGCGGGTCACGGCCTGGCCGTTCCAGCGGGCATAGCCGGCGCCATTGGCGGTCAGCATCACCGAATAGTGGCCGTTGGAGAGAAACACGGTCTCGCGATCCTGTGCCAGCGGATTCTCGATGATGCGGACTTCCGGACGCAGGAGGTCGTCCTGGCCCTTGCCGACCGATTCCGGCTCGCGCTTGGCATTCATGATCGGGATGTCGCGCGGCGCCTTTTCCTGCAGCAGCAATTCAGCCGCCTCGATCACCGGATCGGCGTGGAACCACTCGCGCAGACGGCCATTGAAGACGACGTTGGCAACGGCCGCGATCGACATGCCATGGTGGTGCGCATAGTAGTTGCGGACAACAGCACATTTCTGCCCCTCGGGCACACGCGTCGGCGTGAAGTCGACGGCATCGTGGTAGCCATAGGCGCCGAGCGCACCGACTTCGCGAAGGCGTGCGAGGTTGGCGAGCGCCGACTTCGGATCGTACATGCAGGCAAGGATCGAGGCGTAGGGCGCAATGACCGCGTTCTGGCCGAGGCCGCGCTTGAGGCCGAGCGTCGGCACACCGAAGTTGGTGTACTGGTAGGTGAGTTCGTGGTCGCGCGCGTTGAAGGCTGCTTCCGAAATGCCCCAGGGCGTGCCGAGACGACGACCGTGGTTGATCTGTTCTTTCACGACCAGATTGTTGGTCTGGTTGAGGATGCCGCCCTGCCGCTCCTGCATCACCAGCGGCGGCATCAGGTATTCGAACATCGAGCCGGACCAGGAGATCAGCGCACCACGTGCGCCGATCGGCACGATCGGACGGCCAAGCTTGTACCAGTGCTCGGTCGGGAGATCCCCCTTGGCGATCGCAAACAGGCTGGTGAGGCGCGCTTCCGAAGCCAGGAGGTCGTAGCACGCCTCGTCGAGCTCGTTGGCATTGACGCGGAAGCCGATCGACAACAGCCGGCGCTCAGGCCGGAACAGGAAGCCGAAATCCATCGAGAAGGCGATATCGCGCGCCCGGTCCTTCAGCACCAGCAGGCGCTGGCGCAAGGCCTCGATGGCGCCGAGATCGAAGACGCCGTCGGCGATATGGGCTTCGCAGGTGGTGACCAGCGAACTGGCCCACTTCGTCACTTCGCCGCTCTGCGGCGTGCGCACCTCATGGTCGAGATTGACCGTGAGCTTGTGCATGTCGCGTGCAAGCACCGCGAGGTTGATCACCCGGATAGAGGCAAATTCGTGCTCGCGCTTGATCGCGGCGAGCGCGTTCTGGAAGCCGACGATACGCTCCTCGATCAGGCGGCGCAGCGGGCGAACCGTCTTGCGATCGTCGGGCAGGTCGTGCAGCACTTCCTGAAGGATCGCCACGACATCGCCGATGCCGGTGAGGCTGCCCTGCACGTGCGCCGACGGCGCTTCGGCCCAGTCGCGGCACATCGACGAAACGGCGATCAGGTGGCCGGCCAGGTTGCCGCTGTCGACCGACGAGATGTAACGCGGCTCCATGGTTTCGAGCGTGTTGGTCCGATACCAGTTGAACAGGTGGCCGCGATACTTCGGCATCCGGTCGATGGTGGCGATCGTCTGTTCCAGCCGGTTGATCGTCTCCTCGAAGCCGATCCAGCCGAAATCGCGCGCCGAGATAACCGACAGCAGGTAGACGCCGATATTGGTCGGCGAGGTCCGTTCTGCCAGGACCGGCTGCGGTGTTTCCTGGAAGTTGTCCGGCGGCAGGAAGTGCTGCTCGGCGGTCACGAAGGTCTCAAAGTAACGCCACGTGCGGCGCGCGATCAGGCGCATCTCGTCGATCGCCTCGTCGGAAACGACGAGCTGATCTTCGGTTTCGGCCGACTGGCTGACGAACCAGGCAACCGCCGGAGACAGCGCCCAGAGCAGGGCGAAGGGAATGCCAATGAAAGGCAGGCCTGTATCGGAGATAGCCGCAAGCGCGAGCGAGATCGCCGACAGTGCGGGCGCGATCCACATGGCGCGATAATAGTCGCCGATCGTGCCGTGGCCGGCGCTCTGCACCTGCGCGGCCGTGCGCCATTCGAGCATCAGCTTGCCGCTGACGAAGGTGCGGTAGAGCGAGCGCACGATCGCGTCGCACATCATTGCCGCATTGTGGGCGATGAAGACGATGCGCAGCGCCACTTGCGCATTGGCGGCACGGACTTCGGTCAGCACGGCGTGAAGATGTGCGCGAGCGACGATGTCGTTGCGGCGCGGCAAGAGGCCGTTGATCAGCGACAGGGTCGGAGCCACGAACAGGCTGAAGATCAGGACGATCTGCCAGATCAGCGCTTCGGTCGGCTCCATGTAGTACCAGCCCATGACGGATGCGATGAGCCAGGCAAGCGGGATCAACGAACGGCGCAGGTTGTCGTACATCTTCCAGCGGCCGAGCATCGACAGCCCGTTCGAGAAGTTGAAAATATACGGCAGCAGCTGCCAGTCGCCACGCGCCCAGCGATGCTGGCGCGACATCTCGACCTCGTAGCGGGTCGGGAAATCCTCGACGAGCTCGACGTCGGTCACCAGCGCGCAGCGCACGTAGGACCCTTCGAGCAGGTCATGGCTGAGAACGGCGTTTTCCTCGATACGGCCCTTGAGCGCCGCCTCGAAGGCGTCGACATGGTAGAGGCCCTTGCCGGTGAAGCTGCCTTCCCCGGCAATGTCCTGGTAGACGTCGGAGACGGTGAAGACGTAAGGGTCGATGCCGCGGTTGGCCGAAAAGATGCGCTGGAAGGCCGATGCTTCACTGCCCGTGGTCAGCGACGGCGTCACGCGCGGCTGCAGCAGGCTATAGCCGGCGATCACGTCCTGGGTCTTCGGATCGACCACCGGACGGTTGATCGGATGGTACATCTTGCCGACGAGCTTCGTCACCGCATCGCGCATCAGGCGCGTGTCGGAATCGAGCGTCATGACGTATTGCACGTTTTCCGGCACCGTGTTGGCGCCCTGCAGGAACGACGTGTCGCGGTCGCCGCGCAGAAGCATGTTCAGCTCGTGCAGCTTGCCGCGCTTGCGCTCCCAACCCATCCACACGCCTTCCTGCTCGTTGTAGAGGCGGCGGCGATGCAGCAGGTAGAAACGCGTCTTGCCGTCATAGGCATAACGCGCCGAGAGCTGGGCGATCTCGCGCTTGGCGTAGTCGAGGACGTCCGTATCGGTGCTTGCCTCCTCGACCTTGCTGTCGGCCCAGTCGCTGACGAGCGCGAAGTAGATCTCGCCGCGCGGATTGGCGAGGTAATGCACTTCGAGATTGCGCACCAGTTCGTCGACATGGTCGCGCTTGGATATCAGGCACGGCACGGCAACAAGCGTGCGGGCGTGCTCGGGAATGCCGTCGATGAACTCGTAGCCGACAAGACGGGACGGTTTGACGAACAGCGTCACCAGGGTGTTGAAGAGACCCATCGCACCTTCGGACGCCGGCAGCGCGAAGAGCAGCAGCATGATCAGCTTCGCCCCGCTCGGGATCGCCATCGGGCTGACGAAGGAATAGACGGCGATCATCGCGAGGATCGTCAGGAGGATGTTCGGTCCGGCGATCGCGAACCAGTCGAGCTTGCGGCTGAGGCGAATGATCGTCTGCAGCACGGACGGCCGGTAGCCGATCTTCTTTTCCAGTACCTTGCGCTGCTTGCCGACAAGGAAGGAGCCGACGTTCGGTTCCTGCAGCGGCGCCTCGGTCTTGGCCGCGTCTTCCGCCTCGCGCACCATCTCGACGGCGATCTGGGTCACTTCGTATTCGCTGTGGCCGGAGCGGCGCGCCAGCTTCTCGATCGTGTCGCGGTATTTGTTGCGCGAGCCGAAGTCGAGGGAGGCGTAGTCCGTACCTTCGCGCAGTGCAGCGTCGATCTTGCTGACGCTCTCAAACCAGACGGCCCAATCGGTGTCGTCGATCTCGCGCAGGCTGCGGATGATGTTGCTCATCGTCGCATTGCCGGACGAGAGGCGGTTCTGCTCGGCGACCAGCGCGCTTTCGACGTCGCTGCCGCGCTTTTCAAGCTGCTCCTCGATCCAGGCGATGACCGCGCCCGAAGTCTGCGAGCCATCGCGCATGCGGTAGAGCAACTGCGCGACGAAGGTGTTGTCGGCGGCCATTGCTTCCGACTCGGCGAGCAAGGTCCGGGATTTTTCCGGGTCGTTCAAACGGACGATCTGGTCGGCGACGTCGTTGGCCTTGCGGCGCATGCCGCGCGAACGCTCGACGCGGATCGCGATGCGCCGCAGGTTCTCGATCAGCACGAAACGCAGGATGGACGGCAACGCCCAGAGCTCGCCGATCTTGAACGTATCGTGCTTCTGGAAACCTTCCACGATCGCCGTGACGCTTTCGCGCGTCACCGTGCTGTGCGTATGCGCGACATAGAGCCAGGCAAGCGCCATGGTGCGCGGGATCACGGTTCCCGAAACCGAAAGCGTCGGCAGCTGGCGATAGAACCGGCGGGGGAAATCGCGACGGACTTCTTGGATCGCCTCCTCGACGACGTGATGGTTGTCGAGCAGCCACTCGGCGGCCGGCGTGATCGTCGCTCCCGCCTCAACGTCCGCAGCCGTCGCACGATAGACGCGCAAAATCTCGTTTTCGTTTTCGCGATGCCGCGGACGGAATTCGAACGGGAAGAAGCCCGGCAGAGACGAGACGCCCTTCAGTGCGAGGTCCTCACCGGATTGCCGGAGATCGTCCATCGAGAAGAAGGTTGCGCGGATCGAATCGTTATAGTCGATCTGCTTCGCTTCCGGTTCGCGCGGAGAGGTGGGCGGCGTAGTTTGAAGCTGCATGGGTACGGGTTCTGAATCCAACCGGGGTTGATCGGCCCGGCCCTCGGTGGGGGTCCGGGTTGGCTGTGGCCCTGAGAAATCAGGCTGAGCCGGCGCATTGCTAGACACGGTCATGTGTCCTCCCATCCACCGTCATCTCCCGGAAAACCGGGACCTGGCGGTAACAGGCACCGCCCGCGACTGGGCATCGGAGATCGCAAAGCCGGCGGCGCATTGATTTTCAAGGCCGCGGTGATGCATGAAAATGGCATTTTTTAGCCGTGGTGCCAACAGCTTGCAAGGATTGCTCATACAAGTTTGGACGATTTGCGCACAGTCGTTTCAGGCCGATGCCGGCCGCAGTGCGGACCCCCTTGGCACTTCGATACAGCTCTCTCAAACGCCCCTTCTCAAGCTTCATCGCGGATGGCAGACAAGGCGAAACGTGAAGGGGCGAGGAAGGTTCCTTCGATTTGAAGAAAAGCGCCGACCGGCTCAACCCACCTGTTCGGTGATCCATTCGCGAAAAGCGAGGCTGATCGGGTTCTCGAGTTTGCCCTCGGGCACGGCGAGATAGTAGCTGTTTTCCGTCTGCATCGGCCGATCAAGCACGATCCGCAAGGTTCCGTCCGCAAGTTCCTGCTCGATCAGATAGCGCGGCAGAAGAGCAAAGCCGAGCCCGGCGATCGCCGCCTCGATCACCATCGAAAACTGATCGAAACGGTTGCCGCGATAGGCACCCCTCCCATCCATGTCGTTGGCCTCGAACCATTGCGCCCAGAGCTTCGGCCGTGTGGCGAGATGGAGCATCGGGCCGGTGACGATATCCTGAGGCGCCTCGACCGGGTGAGCTGCCAGCATGGTCGGACTTGCCGCCGGCACGATGATTTCGCTGCAGAGATAGCTGCAGGTGGCGCGCGCCCAGACCGGCTGGCCGTAGTGAATGGCGAGATCGAAATTCTGCTCCTCGAAATCGAACGGCGCCGAACGCGAGGCGATGTTGATCACGGTGTCCGGATGGCGCTTGAGGAAATCGGGAAGGCGTGGCACGAGCCAGCGGCTGCCGAAGGTCGGCAGCGACGCGATCGACAGCGTCGAGTCCGCCCGGGCAGACGCCATGGCCCGCACCATCAGCTCTTCCGTCTGGTTGAGCAGGCGGCGCACCTCCGGCAGGAACTTCTGGCCGGCATCCGACAGGATCACACGCTGGCGCACGCGCTCGAAGAGCAGCACGCCCAGCTGGTTTTCGAGATCCTTGATCTGGCGGCTGACCGCGCTCTGCGTGAGGTTCAGTTCGGCTGCGGCCTGGGTAAAGCTGCCATGTCGGGCCGCGCACTCGAACGCCTGCAGCGTCGTCACGTCGGGAACCAGTCTGCGGCTTAACTTCATTCCGCCCTCGCATCAACATAGTCGGAAGCAACGCGATCAATGGCCAGTTCGATCGAATATGATCCGAAATGAGAATGACCTTGTCCTTCACCCATAGCGCGAGGCGAGCCCCAGTGAAAGAGAATAGTTTCGTATCCGCCGACGACATCCGTTCGGCCTTTTCCGCAGCCATGTCGGTCATGTACCGCGAAGAGGTGCCGGCCTACGGCACGCTGATGGAGCTGGTCGCCAAGGTGAACGCCGATACGCTCGCCGCCCACCCCAAGCTGAAAGAGCGTCTCGACGCGACGGATTCGCTCGACCGCATCTCCGAAGAGCGCCACGGCGCGATCCGGCTCGGCACCCCGGCCGAGCTTTCGATGATGCGCCGCGTCTTCGCCGTCATGGGCATGTATCCCGTCGGCTACTACGACCTGTCGACCGCCGGTGTTCCGGTTCACTCGACGGCCTTCCGCCCGGTTGGCGATGCCGCGCTGAAGCACAACCCGTTCCGCGTCTTCACCTCGCTGCTGCGCCTCGATCTCATTGCCGACGAAGCACTGCGCGCCGAAGCGGACGTGATCCTCGCCGAACGCCGCATCTTCACCGACGGTGCCGTGGAGCTCGCTGAAAAGGCCGAGCGCGAGGGTGGCCTCGACAAGGCGGATGCCGAGCGTTTCGTTTCGGAAGTGCTCGAAACCTTCCGCTGGCACGACAAGGCCAATGTCAGCGCCGACATGTACAAGCGCCTCCACGACGCCCACCGCCTGATTGCCGACGTCGTTTCCTTCAAGGGTCCGCACATCAACCACCTGACGCCGCGCACGCTCGACATCGACAAAGTGCAGGCGCTGATGCCGGAATACGACATCGCGCCGAAGGCCGTGGTCGAGGGCCCGCCGACCCGCAAGTGCCCGATCCTTCTGCGCCAGACGTCTTTCAAGGCACTGGAAGAGCCAGTCTCCTTCAAGGACGCCGACGGCGCTTGGAAAGAAGGTTCGCACACGGCCCGTTTCGGCGAGATCGAACAACGCGGCATCGCGCTGACCCCGAAGGGCCGCGCGCTCTATGACGATCTGCTCGACGCCTCGCGCAAGATCGTCCGCCCGGCCGCCGACGGCTCCAACGCCCGCGAATACGAAGCCGCCCTTGCCGGGGCTTTCGAACCCTTCCCGGACACCTGGGCAGGCATCCGCGAGGCCGGTCTCGGCTATTTCAGCTACTCGCTGACGGAGAAGGGTCGCAAGACCGGAATTTCAGCCAAGCGCGACATCGAAGCGCTGATCGCCGATGGCCTCGTCCAGTTCGACGCGATCGTGTATGAAGACTTCCTGCCGGTCAGCGCCGCGGGCATCTTCCAGTCGAACCTCGGCGACGGCGCGCAGCAGGATTTCGTTGCAAGCCCGAACCAGAAGCGTTTCGAGACCGATCTCGGCGCGACCGTACTTAACGAGTTCGACCACTATGCCGGTATCGAACAGGCCTCGATCGAAAGCTGCATCCAGGCCTTGACCGGCGCCATCGCTGCGGAATGATGCTTCTCTGATGATCGATCAACTGCACATCGACGCGCTGAGCGACATCCTTGGAGACAAGGGTGTCGTCACGCGTCCGGAAGATCTGGATGCCTACGAGACCGGCGCGCGCTACGATCGCGGCCGGACGTCGCTCGTGCTGCGGCCGGCGACGACCGAAGAAGTTTCCGCTGTCGTTGCCTACTGTGTGAAAAACGGCATCGCGCTGATCCCGCAATCCGGCAACACCGGCCTCGTTTCCGGCTCGACCCCGGACCAATCGGGTGATGAAGCCGTCCTCAGCCTCGACCGGCTGGCGAAACGCTTCGAACTCGACCTCGACAACCGCTCGGTCTGTCTCGATGCCGGTTTCCGGCTCTCCGATCTCAACCGGCGGCTGGAAGAGCACGGCCTGTTCTTTCCAATCGACCTTGGCGCCGACCCGCGCATCGGCGGCATGATCGCCACCAACACGGGCGGTTCGCGCTTCCTGAAGTATGGCGACGTGCGCCGCAACACGCTCGGCCTCAAGGTGGTGCTTGCAGACGCGGACGGGACCGTTCTCGACCTGCAAAGCGACCTGCGCAAGAACAACACCGGCATCGACTGGAAGCAGCTCTTCGTCGGCACCTCGGGCGCCTTCGGCATCATCACCGAATGCGTGCTGAACCTCGAACGCCTGCCGCAGCAGACCGCGACGGCTCTGCTCGTTCCAGCGAGCGGCGCCCATGTCCTGCCGCTGCTGCGCGCCATGGAAGAGCGTCTTGGCGCCTATCTCTCTGCCTTTGAGGGCATGTCTAGCAATTCCGTCAGAGCGGCCTTTGCCCATGTGCCGTCGCTGAAGAACCCGTTCCAGGCTGGCCAGGTCCCTGACTACGTCATCCTTGCCGAGATCAGCCGCACCTGGGCGCCGCGCGAGGGCGAGCAATCGCTCGACGCGGTGCTGGAAACGGCGCTGGCCGAGATCTGGGAGATGGAGGAAGCGCCGCTCGCCGATGCGTTCGTCGGCCCGCCGCACGAGATTTGGGCGCTGCGCCACGCTTTGTCCGAGGGCGTCAAGCACCTGGGCAAGCTGATCGCCTTCGACGTCTCCTTCCGCCGGGGTGACATCATGGCTTTCTGCGACCATATGAAGGCTGAAATGCCCTCGAAATTCCCCGATGTGACCGTCTGCGATTTCGGCCATATCGGCGATGGTGGCGTGCACTTCAACCTCGTCGTGCCGAAGGACAGCGAGCTCCTCAAGGACGAGACTTTCGAGCCGCGGCTGCGCCAATGGGTTTTCGCCGTCGCCGTCGAGGAGTATCACGGCAGCTTCAGCGCGGAACACGCGATCGGCCGCCGCAATCAGGCCTATTACGACTTTTATACACCAGACAAACTCAAGGACATGGCCGCAGGCCTGAAGACGCTCACCTCGCCGGGAAAACTCGGCAGCGTGCGCTTCGGATAGCCCAGAGCGGAATGAGGAAAAGTGTATGCGGTTTTCCGCCCGCATTCCGCTCCAACGAATGATCCAAACCAATAAGACGGGAGTCAGACCATGAACATCGCAACCAAGAAAGTCGACGTGACCAAGGAAGCCGCAGCGCTTCTCGAAAAGATGGGCGTCGCCAAGGAACTCTACACCGGCGGCGACATGCCGTCCTATAGCCCGGTCACCGGCGAGAAGATCGGCAACCTCAAGACGGTTTCGGCCGCGGAAGCCGCCGCCAAGATCGAGAAGGCCCATGAAGCCTTCAAGGCCTGGCGCCTCGTTCCGGCCCCGAAGCGCGGCGAACTGATCCGCCTCCTCGGCGAAGAACTGCGCGCGTTCAAGGCCGACCTCGGCCGCCTGGTTTCGATCGAAGCCGGCAAGATCACCTCCGAAGGCCTCGGCGAAGTCCAGGAAATGATCGACATCTGCGATTTCGCCGTCGGCCTTTCCCGCCAGCTTTACGGTCTGACGATCGCCACCGAGCGCCCCGGCCACCGCATGATGGAAACCTGGCATCCGCTCGGCGTTGTCGGCGTGATCTCCGCCTTCAACTTCCCGGTCGCCGTCTGGTCGTGGAACACGGCGCTGGCGCTCGTCTGCGGCAACTCGGTCGTCTGGAAGCCGTCGGAAAAGACCCCGCTCACCGCCCTTGCCTCGCAGGCAATCTTCGAGCGTGCCGTCGCCCGCTTCGGCGATGCGCCGGAAGGCCTGTCGCAGGTGCTGATCGGTGACCGCGCCATCGGTGAAGTCCTCGTCGACAACCCGAAGGTTCCGCTGGTCTCGGCCACCGGCTCGACCCGCATGGGCCGCGACGTCGGCCCGCGCCTTGCCAAGCGCTTCGCCCGCGCCATCCTTGAACTCGGCGGCAACAATGCCGGCATCGTCTGCCCCTCGGCCGATCTCGACATGGCGCTGCGCGCCATCGCGTTTGGCGCCATGGGCACCGCCGGCCAGCGTTGCACCACCATGCGCCGCCTCTTCGTGCATGAAAGCGTCTACGACCAGCTCGTGCCGCGCCTGAAGAAGGCCTACGGTTCGGTTTCGGTCGGCAACCCGCTGGAATCGACCGCGCTGGTCGGCCCGCTGGTCGACAAGGCTGCCTTCGACGGCATGCAGAAGGCGATCGCTGAAGCCAAGTCGCACGGCGGCAGCGTCACCGGCGGCGAACGCGTCGAACTCGGCTACGACAACGGCTACTATGCCAAGCCCGCTCTGGTCGAAATGCCCAAGCAGGCCGGCCCGGTCTTCGAAGAAACCTTCGCACCGATCCTCTACGTCATGAAGTACAGCGATTTCGACGCCGTTCTTGACGACCACAATGCGGTCGCAGCCGGCCTGTCGTCCTCGATCTTCACCCGCGACATGCAGGAATCCGAACGCTTCCTCGCCGTCGACGGCTCGGATTGCGGTATCGCCAACGTCAACATCGGCACCTCGGGCGCTGAAATCGGCGGCGCATTCGGCGGTGAAAAGGAAACCGGCGGCGGTCGCGAATCCGGTTCGGACTCGTGGAAGGCCTACATGCGCCGCGCCACCAACACGGTGAACTATTCGAAGGCTCTGCCGCTGGCGCAGGGCGTGTCGTTCGACATCGAATAACCGGCGCTCCTGAGTAGGTAACGACCATGACCATCAACCAAACGGTCAAGGAGGCGGGCTTTCAGCCCGCCTCGCGGATCTCCTCGATCGGGGTGTCCGAAATCCTGAAGATCGGCGCCCGCGCGCAGGCCATGAAGCGCGAAGGCAAGCCGGTGATCATTCTGGGCGCGGGCGAGCCGGACTTCGACACGCCCGACTACGTCAAGGACGCCGCCTGCGAGGCAATCAAGCGCGGCGACACCAAATACACGGCACTCGACGGCACGCCGGACCTGAAGAAGGCGATCCGCGAAAAGTTCCAGCGTGAAAACGGCCTCGCTTACGAGCAGGACGAGATCACGGTGGCGACGGGCGCCAAGCAGATCCTGTTCAACGCCATGATGGCGTCGATCAATCCTGGCGACGAAGTCGTCATCCCGACGCCCTACTGGACCTCCTATTCGGATATCGTCCAGATCTGCGAAGGTAAGCCGGTTCTGATCCCCTGCGACGCTTCCTCCGGCTTCCGCCTGACCGCCGAAAAGCTCGAAGCGGCGATCACGCCGAAGACGCGCTGGGTGCTCTTGAACTCGCCGTCGAACCCTTCGGGTGCCGCCTACAGCGCAGCCGACTACCGGCCGCTGCTGGATGTGCTCCTGAGGCACCCACATGTGTGGCTGCTGGTCGACGACATGTATGAGCACATCGTCTATGACGGCTTCCGTTTCGTCACCCCGGCCCAGCTGGAACCACGCCTGAAAGACCGCACTCTGACGGTCAACGGCGTCTCCAAGGCCTATGCCATGACCGGCTGGCGTATCGGTTATGCCGGTGGCCCGCGTGACCTGATCAAGGCCATGGCCGTGGTCCAGAGCCAGGCGACCTCCTGCCCCTCCTCCGTCAGTCAGGCCGCTTCGGTGGCAGCGCTCACGGGACCGCAGGAGTTCCTGAAGGAACGCACCGCCAGCTTCCAGCGTCGCCGCGACCTCGTCGTCAATGGTCTCAACGCCATCGACGGTCTCGACTGCCGCGTTCCGGAAGGTGCCTTCTACACCTTCTCCGGCTGCGCCGGCATGCTCGGCAAGGTCACCCCTTCGGGCAAGACGATCGAGACCGATACGGACTTCTGCGCCTACCTGCTCGACGACGCCCATGTGGCCGTCGTTCCAGGCTCGGCCTTCGGTCTTTCGCCGTTCTTCCGTATCTCCTACGCGACCTCGGAATCGGAACTGAAGGAAGCCCTCACGCGCATCGCCGACGCCTGCGCGCGGCTCTCGTAATCAAACAGTTGTCGGGCACTCCGAGCTCGGAGATGCCCCTCACCCTAGCCCTCTCCCCGCTTGCGGGGAGAGGGGACAGCGTCGAGATCGCTGCACCAACCCCTTTTCCACACGACGAATCTTCTGCCTTCGCTCCGCACGAAGCGCAGCTGCTTGGCGTGCCCCCAGGTACCGAGAGGGATTGGGAGCGAGCCACATATCGCTTCTCCCCGCCTGCGGGGAGAAGGTCGCGGCAGCGGGATAAGGGGCAGTCGCAAACTCCTCCCCGTCAAAACGTCGGCGGCGTACAGGCGCTGATCACTTCGCAAGGCACCGGCCCGACGCAACGAAACCGATGCGGCCGGCGGCTTTCGAAATAGTAGGCGTCGCCTGGCCCGAGAATGCGCCGCTCGTCATCGACGGTGACCTCGATACGGCCCGAAAGCACGATGCCCCCCTCCTCGCCATCATGCACCAGCGGTACCTTTCCGGTATCCGCGCCCGGCTGATAAACCTCCTTCAGGATCTGCAGGCTGCGGCCGAAGAGGTTGTCGCCGATCTGCCGATAGGAAATCGGTCCCTTGCCGATCTCGACCAGTTCCTCGGCCGCGTAGAATGCCTTGCGCGGCTTCTCCGGTTCGAAGGAGAAGAACTCAGCAAGCCCGATCGGGATCCCGTCGAGAATGCGCTTCAGCGCACCGACTGACGGGTTGGAGGCGTTCGATTCGATCAGTGAGATCGTAGAGTTGGTGACACCGGCACGTTTGGCGAGTTCACGCTGCGACAGATTGTGCATCAGCCTCAGATGACGAAGCCGGTTTCCGATATCGACGCTCATGGGCGCACATTTCCCTGTTCAGGTTGTTCGGAATAGCGAAAACTCGCCACTCAACGACGTTATAAATCAATGCTTTAACTGACAACAGAAAAGGACTTGTTTAGCAAATCAAATCATGGCGTCAATCGCGCGACCTCAGGAGGATGCCATGAACCAGCACACCAAGCCCAACGCCCCCGTACTCGACAGCTATTGGATGCCGTTTACCGCCAACCGGCAGTTCAAGCAGGCCCCGCGTCTGCTCGCGTCCGCCGAGGGCATGCACTACACCAGCACCGATGGTCGCACGATCCTCGACGGCACGGCCGGTCTCTGGTGCGTCAACGCCGGCCACGGTCGCCGGCAGATAGCCGCGGCCGTGGAGCGCCAGCTGTCGACGATGGATTTCGCCCCGTCCTTCCAGATGGGCCACCCGATCGCCTTCGACTTTGCCGAACGCCTCGCCGAGATCGCGCCGGGACCTGAAGGCCAGAAACTCGACCGCGTGTTCTTCACCGGCTCGGGCTCGGAATCGGTCGATACCGCGCTGAAGATCGCGATCGCCTATCAGCGCGCGATCGGCCAGGGCACCCGCACGCGCCTCATCGGCCGCGAACGTGGCTACCACGGCGTCGGCTTCGGCGGCATTTCGGTCGGCGGCATCCTCAACAACCGCCGCGTCTTCCCGCAGCTTCCTGGCTCCGACCATCTGCGCCACACCCACGACCCCGCCAAGAACGCCTTCGTCAAGGGCCAGCCGGAGCACGGCGCCGAGCTTGCCGACGATCTCGAGCGTCTGGTGGCGCTGCATGGCGCCGAGACGATTGCCGCCTGCATCGTCGAGCCCGTTGCCGGCTCGACCGGCGTGCTCATCCCGCCGAAGGGCTATCTCGAACGCCTGCGCGCGATCTGCGACAAGCACGGCATTCTGCTGATCTTCGATGAAGTGATCACCGGCTTCGGCCGCCTCGGCGCTGCCTTCGCCACCGACTTCTTCGGCGTGACGCCTGACATGGTGACGGCGGCCAAGGGGCTCACCAACGGCGCGATCCCGATGGGCGCGGTCTTTGCCAGCCGCAAGGTGCATGACGCGCTGATGCACGGTCCGGAAAACGCGATCGAGCTCTTCCACGGCTACACCTATTCCGGCCACCCGGCTGCCTGCGCCGCCGGTATCGCCACGCTCGATATCTACCGCGACGAGGGCCTGATGACCCGCGCCGTCGAGCTGCAGGACGCCTGGCACGACGCGATGCATTCGCTCAAAGGTCTGCCCAATGTCATCGACATCCGCACGATCGGGCTCATTGCCGGCATCGAACTGCAGTCGCGCGACGGCGCGATCGGCGCTCGCGCCTATGACGTCTTCGTCGATTGCTTCGAAAAGGGCCTGCTGATCCGCGTGACCGGCGACATTATCGCCTTCTCGCCGCCGCTGATCGCCGAAGAGAAGCACTTTGATGAGATCGTCTCGATCCTCGGCGATGCTCTGAAGCGCGCCAAGTAAGATAAGCTCCGTCAAGGAAACGCCGCCGCCGAATGTTCTCGGCGGCGGCGTTGTCGTTTCCAATCGAAGATGGAATCCGGCTAACTTCCTTGCAGACGCCGCGCCTCAGCGGATCAGCAGCGCCCGGAAATCGTTGACATTCGTTCCGGTCGGCCCGGGCACGAAGAGATCGCCGCTCGCCGAAAAGGCCGACCAGGCGTCGTGGCGGGCGAGATGGAGCCGCGGATCGATACCAGCCGCCCGCATGCGGGAAATGCTCTGCCCATCGGCAAAGGCGCCGGCATTGTCTTCCGAACCGTCGATGCCATCGGTATCGGCGGCAAGAGCATCGATCCCCGAGACACCGTCGATATCGAGCGCCAGCGACAAGAGGAACTCGCTGTTACGCCCGCCCTTGCCATAGTCCTTGCCGGAGATCGTCACCGTCGTCTCGCCGCCGGACAGAAGCACCACCGGCTTGTCGAAAGGACGGTTCCTCAGCGCCACCTCGCGGGCAAGGGCCGCGTGCATGCGGCCGATGTCGCGCGCCTCGCCTTCGATGGCATCGGAAAGGATGTGCGCCTCGATGCCGAGTTCACGCGCCTTGGCCGCGGCCGCTTCGAGCGAAACGGCGGCAGATGCGATCACGTGGCATTCGTGGCCGACGAACCGCGGATCGTCGGGACCGGGTGCTGTCGCTGCCTCTGAGCGCAGATGCGCCATCACACCGTCGGGAAGCTCCATGCGATAGCGGGCAACGATTTCGAGCGCTTCTTCGGCGGTGCTCCGATCGGGAACGGTCGGCCCCGAAGCGACGAAGGCCGGGTTATCTCCGGGAACGTCGGAGACGACGAGGCTGACGACGCGTGCCGGATAGGCGGCAGCAGCAAGCCGCCCGCCCTTGATCCGCGACACGTGCTTGCGCACGACGTTCATCGCCGAAATTGGAGCCCCCGAGGCCAGCAGCGCCCTGTTCACCGCGATCCCGTCGGCAAGTTCCAGGCCTTCTGGCGGCGCCGGCAACAGGGCGGAACCGCCACCGGAGATCAGCGCGATGACCAGATCGTCCGAGGTCAGACCTGTGACCGTCTTCAGCAACGCATCCGACGCGACAAGCCCCGCTTCGTCCGGAACCGGATGGGCCGATTGCAGCACGGTGATTGTCTCGCACGGCTCCACCGGTCCGTGCCGCGCCACGACCGTGCCGCTGAAAGGACGCTTCCACAGCCGCTCGAAAGCGGCCGCCATCTGGCTTGCCGCCTTGCCGGCGCCGACGACGACCGTCCGCCCTTTCGGCGGGTCAGGCAGGTGCGCCTTGATCGCCTCATAGGGGTCAGCGGCGCGAACGGCTTCCTCGAACAGCCGGGTCAGGAAGGGGCGCGCATCGATCATGGCGTTCACTCAGCCGCCAATTTCGAGATCGTAGACAAAGATGCCGGCGATGCCGCCTTCGGCGGCGGCGACGATCTTGGCGCCGGTCTTGCGATGCTCCTCGTCCTCAAGATAGGCGTCGCGTGCCGCCGCATCGGCGAAGTCGACGATGAAGCCTTCGGCAAACCCCTTGTCCATGCCCACTTCCGGGCTGACATTGGCGCCGACATGCGCGGCAAGAAAGCCGGGTAGCCGCGACTTCAGCGCAGATATTTCGGCAAAGATCGTCGCCTTTTCCTGCCGAGTGATTTCGGGGCGGAAGCGGATGAAGACGCAATGGCGGATCATGGGGACCTCAACGGATATCGGCGCGGGCGCGCGGGCGGCTGTCGTTGCGTTCGTGGGCGAAGATCGCCGGCGGCAGCGGTTGCAGCCCGCGGATGATGTCTGCGCCCTTCTCCCCCATCATGATCGTCGGGCCGTTGGTGTTGCAAGAGGGAACGCGCGGCATCACCGAGCTGTCGCAGACACGCAGGCCTTCAAGCCCGCGCACCTTCAGATCGAGGCCGACAACGGCTGAAGCGTCCGTACCCATCTTGCAGGTGCCGACCGGGTGATGGTCGGTCTTGGCATTGGCGCAGCCATAGTCGAAGAACTGCTCGTCGCTGACGATCGAATTGCCCGGCAGGCGCTCGGCCAGCACGAAGGGTTTGAGTGCTGCCTGCTGCATGATCTCGCGGGCGATCTTCAGGCCCTCGATCGACATCTTGCGGTCATGCGGATCCTCCCAATAGTTGGGATCGATCAGCGGTGCAGCGGCCGGATCGGAAGAGGAAAGCCGCACGGTGCCACGCGAGCGCGGATGCAGATAGGCGGAGTTCAGCGTCACGCCGGCATTCTTCAGCTTTTCGACGCCGGCCTCGATCCCCGAGCCTAGCCCCAGATGGAACTGGATGTCGGGCGAGCGCGCATTGGGGTCGGCATACCAGAAGCCGCCGGTCTCAAACAGTGACGACGCCACCGGGCCCGAGCGGAAGAGCACATATTGCAGGCCGGCCCATAGCGTGCGATGGAGTTTTGCCACGCCGTCATAGGTGTGGTCGCCGGTGCATTCGGAAATCACGAAGAGATCAAGGTGATCCTGCAGGTTGCCGCCGACGCCCGGCAGGTCGTGTTTCACTGAAACGCCTGCTGATTTCAGGTGATCCGCCGGGCCGATGCCGGACTGCAATAGCAGCTTCGGCGACCCGATGGCGCCGGAGGAAACCAGCACTTCCCGCTCAGCCCGGATGATCTCGCTGCCCTTGGCCGTGACAACCTCGACACCGACGGCGCGGGTGCCCTCAAGCACGATCCGGGCGACGCGCGCGCCGGTGCGAACCGTCAGATTGCGCCGGTCCTTGATCGGCGAGAGATACGCAAGCGACGCGCTCGACCGTCGGCGGTTGCGCTGGGTCAACTGGTAGAAGCCGACGCCCGCCTGCTGGCGGCCGTTGAAATCGTGGTTGTAGGGAATGCCGAGTTCCTGGCCGGCGCGGATATAGGCGTCGCAGATCGGCAGCGCCGCCGTCGGCATCGAGACGCCGAGCGGTCCGCCATAAGCGTGATAGTCGTCGGCAAAGCGCTGGTTGTCTTCCGAGCGCTTGAAATAGGGAAGCACACTGCGATAGTCCCAGCCGGTGCAGCCGTCCTCAGACGCCCAGAGATCGTAATCGGCGGCATTGCCGCGGGTATAGAGCTGGGCGTTGATCGAGGAGCCGCCGCCGATCACCTTGGCCTGTGTATAGCGCAGTACCCTGCCCTTCATGTGCTTCTGCGGCACCGTTTCCCAGCCCCAGCTGGCGACCCCTTTGGTCATCTTGGCAAAGCCGGCGGGCATATGGAACAGCGGGTTCCAGTCGCCGCCGCCGGCTTCCAGCAACAGGACACGCACCGACGGATCCTCCGACAGCCGGTTGGCAAGAACGCAGCCGGCCGGGCCGGCACCGGTGATGATGTAGTCGTAACTCATTCCCTGTTTTCCTCCGTCGCCGCGATTTGGAACGTTCCAAATTTTCGACGTGATAACTTCAAGAACTGCCCGCGTGCGAGCTTTTACAAATCCTGTCTGTGACTAGAGTCGGCCGATCGAAAGCCCGCCATCCGCCTGGATGACCGAGCCGGTGGCAAAGCCGAATTTGCCGCCGGCAAGCCCGGCCGCGATGTTGCCGATATCGTCGGGCTCGCCCCAGCGCCGCATCGGCACCAGACCGCCATCGATCAACGTGTCGTATTTTCCCGAAACGCCGGCGGTCATGTCGGAGCGGATGATGCCAGGGCGGATCTCGAAGACGGATATGCCTGAACTGGCAAGCCTTAACGCCAACCCTTGGCTGAAGGCCGCAAGCCCGGCCTTGGTCATGCAATAGTCGAGCCGCTCGGGCGATGTCATCGTCGCCGATACAGAGGTGATGTTGATGATCGACCGTGGTGTCGAACCGGCCGAATCCGTCAGCATCGAGATCAGAACGGCCTGGGTGAAAAACACCGTCCCGCGCAGGTTGGTGGCGACGATCGTGTCGAAATTCTCCGGCAAGAGGTCGAGGAAATCGCCCCGCACCACCGAGGCGATGCCGGCATTGTTGACGAGGCAACGGATCGGTCCAAGCTCGGTGCGAATGCGCTCGACGGTCGCCGCATGACCGCCGACATCGGCCAGGTTTGCCTCGATGTAGATGGCCCGGCCGTTATCGACCGCAAGCTCGGACAGCGTCTGGGCGGTCGTGGCATCCGCGGCGCCGAGGCCGGTGATCGCGATATCGAAACCCTCGCGGGCAAGCGCGCGGGCAACGCCGAGACCGATGCCACGGCGACCGCCGGTGACGATGGCGACGGGACGCGTCGAGGACGTCATGAGCGGAGCTCCTTTGCAACGATATGGTCGGCGACGCGCAGCGCCTGAGCGGCAACCGTCAGCGCCGGGTTGACGGCAGCGGACGTCGGCAGGCAGCCGGCATCGACGATGAAGAGATTGGGATGATCAAAGGCGCGGCAATAGGTGTCGAGCGGCGCGTCCTTCGGGTCCGCGCCCATCCGCACCGTGCCGCATTGATGTGACGGCGTGCGCTTGTCGAACGCTTGCGACAGTACAATCGGATAACCGGCCGCCTTGAAATGCTCGCGCATCTTCGCCTCCAGACTGGAGAGCGCCTCCATGTTGGAGCGCCGCCACTGCATGATGATGCCCTTGCCATCGACCATGATCCGGCTTTCCGGGTTCGGCAGGTCCTCGGTCATCATGTACCAGTCGACCGCATGGCCGGCCATGAGATCGAAGGCGAAGCGTGGCGCCCAGGAGCCAAGTCCCGGTGCATTGGCCTTGAGGATGTCGGCGTTGATCTTGCCGAGCAATTGCACGTTGCCGAGCGGCAGACCGTTCCTGCCGCCGGTCAGGTAATAATCGTTCAGCATCAACGTCTTCTGGTAGACGCTGTCGTTGCGCTTGAACGGACTGATCGCCAGCATGGCGCTGCAATTGTGGTTCATGAAGTTGCGGCCGACCTGGTCGGAGGCGTTGGCCAGCCCCTTGCCATCGCCGGAGCGCAGCAGGATGGCGGCCGAATTGATCGCGCCCGCTGACAGGATCACCAATTTCGGCGACAGCTTCTTTCTCTCGCCCCGATGCGTGTAGTGGATCGCATCGATCCGTCCACCCGGACCTGCCTCCAGCGTGTCGACATGCGCCGAGGTGATCAGCTCGATGTTCGGATCGTTCAGCGCGGCAGCGAGCGGTGCCGTCTCGGCATCCTTCTTGCCCTTGCCGGTGTTCGGAAATCCGTCCCAGGGCGTGCGCCCGCCGGACAGCCACGTGTCGATATCGACGCCGAGCGGCAGTGTCGCCGGATGCAGCCCCTGTGCCTTCAGCTCGGCGCGGGCGCGGGCAATGGCCGGCTCGTCCGGCACCGGGCCATAAGGGTATGACGAGCTGTGGAATGGCTCCGTCGGGTCGTCGCCCAGCTCACCGCGCACCTCGAACAGGCGCTCGGCCTTGCCGTACCAGGGCTCCAGCTCTTCGTAGGCAAAGGGCCACGCCGGCGAAATGCCGCCGAGATGCTGCATCTCGGTAAAGTCCTCGGCGCGGTAGCGCAGAAGCACCGCGCCGAAGAGCTTGGAATTGCCGCCGACGAAGTAGAAGTTCCCCGGGTTGAACTCGGTTCCGTCTGGCTCGCGCCACATCTCCTTCGGCCGGAAATGGCCCTTGACGAAGATAGAGCTGTAGCTGCGCGCCTCCGGCGTGTCGGGCAGGCGCTCGCCGCGCTCGAGGATGGCGATGCGGGCACCAGAGCCCGCAAGCCCCGCCGCAATGGTGGAGCCGCCGATCCCCGACCCGATGATGACGATGTCCGGCTGCTCCTGCATTGTTCGTTACGCGATCCGCTGCTGGCTTTGCGGATCGAAGAACACCGCCTTGTCGAGGTTGAAGGCGAGACGCGAGGTCTGGCCGGGCGCGATGCGAGCGTCGGCTCTGAGCCGAGCAACGATCTCCTTGCCGCCGAGACGCGTGACCGCGAACGTATCGGAGCCTGCGGGTTCGACCACCTCGATCAGGCATTCGCCCTCGGCGACCACCTTGGCATTGCGATCGGCACCGTCAGGGTCGGTCAGCGCCTCCGGTCGGATGCCGAAGACCACGTCCTTGCCGGCATAGGCCGAGAGCGCGCCGTTGGCCTGTGGCACCGCGAGCTTCAGCGGTTCGGAATTCGGACGCGCCAGCGTGACCGCGATGTCGGAACCATTCTTTTCGATCCGCGCAGTCAGAAGGTTCATCGCCGGCGAGCCCATGAAGTCGGCGACGAACATGTTGGCCGGGTTGTTGTAGATCTCGGCCGGTGTGCCGAATTGCTGCAGCACCCCGTCCTTCAGGACGGCGATCTTCGTTGCCAGCGTCATCGCCTCGATCTGGTCGTGGGTGACGTAGACGATCGTCGTCTTCATGCGGTTGTGCAGCCGCTTGATTTCCGTGCGCATGTCGACGCGCAGCTTGGCGTCGAGGTTGGAGAGCGGCTCGTCGAACAAGAAGACCTGCGGATTGCGCACGAGTGCGCGGCCCATGGCGACGCGCTGGCGCTGGCCGCCGGAAAGCTGGCTCGGCTTGCGATCGAGCAGATGGCCGATCTGCAGCATTTCCGAGACCTGCTTGATTGCCTTTTCACGCTCCTCCTTCGGCACGCCGCGGATTTCCATGCCGAAGGCGATGTTTCCGGCAACCGTCATGTTCGGATAGAGCGCATAGGACTGGAACACCATGGCGATGTCGCGCTTGGACGGATGCAGATCGGCGACCGAGCGGCCATTGATGGCGATCTCGCCCGAGGTGATCGGCTCCAGACCGGCGATGGTGTTGAGAAGCGTGGACTTGCCGCAGCCGGACGGGCCGACGAGCACGAGGAAGCCACCCTTTTCAATCTCCAGGTTGATGTCCTTCAGGATCTCGAGCGAGCCATAGGATTTGCGCAGGTTGCTGATTTTCAAGAAAGACATGAGCTTATCCTTTCACGGCGCCCGACATCAGCCCGCGAACGAAGTAGCGGCCGGACACGATGTAGACGATGAGCGTTGGCAGGGCGGCAAGGATCGCGCCTGCGAAGTGGACGTTGTATTCCTTGACGCCTGTCGAGGACGAAACGAGGTTGTTGAGTGCGACCGTCATCGGCGTCGAATAGGGTCCGGAGAAGGACGCGCCGAACAGGAAGTCGTTCCAGATGTTGGTGAACTGCCAGATGACCGAGACGACGATGATCGGTCCGGACGACGGCAACAGGATGCGCCAGAAGATCTGGAAGAAGCTTGCGCCGTCGATCTGTGCTGCACGCACCAGCTCGGTCGGGAACGCCTCGTAGTAGTTGCGGAAGTAGAGCGTCGTGAAGCCGATGCCGTAGATCACGTGGACGAAGATCAGGCCCCAGATCGAACCGGCGAGCCCGAGGATACCGAGGATGCGCGCCATCGGGATCAGCACGATCTGGAACGGGATGAAGCACGACAGAAGCAGCATGCCGAAGAAGATGTTGGCACCGGGAAAGCGCCACTTCGTCAGCACGTAGCCATTGAGCGCGCCGATGATCGTCGAGATCGCAACGGCCGGCACGACCATCAGGATCGAGTTGATGAAGAAGGGTTTCAGGCCCGTCGGCTGCACGCCGATCTGGGCCGTCGACCAGGCCTGAAGCCAGGGCTCGATGGTAAAGGACTGCGGCAGGTTGAGCATGCCGCCCTGGCGGATCTCGTCGAGCGGCTTCACCGAATTCACCAGCATGACGTAGAGCGGCAGCAGCGAATAGAGCGCAAAGAGGATCAGCGCGGTGTAGATCAACGCGCGGGTGAGGCGGTTGTGCGAGATGATGTTGTCTGGGCTCGGAGCGCTCATCAGCGTTTTGCTCCCCGGATTTCGGAATAGAGATAGGGAACGATGATCGAGAAGATCATCACCAGCATGATGATCGCCGAGGACGCGCCGATGCCCATCTGGTTGCGGGTGAAGGTGTAGGAATACATGAAGGTCGCCGGCAGTTCGGTCGCCTGCCCCGGCCCACCGCCGGTGAGCGCGATGATCAGGTCGTAGGCCTTGATCGCCAGATGCGCGAGCACGACGAAGGCCGAGAGGAAGACCGGGCGCATCAAGGGAATGATGATCCGGCGATAGATCGTCGAGGTCTTTGCGCCGTCGATCTGCGCCGCCTTGATGATCTCATTGTCGACGCCGCGAAGGCCGGCCAGGAACATCGCCATGATGAAGCCGGTCGACTGCCAGACGGCGGCGATGACGACGCAGTAGATCGCGTAGTTGCGGTCCTTGATCCAGTTGAAGGAGAAGCTCTCCCAGCCCCAGAGGTGCATGGTGTTTTCAAGGCCGATGCCGGGGTCGAGGAACCACTTCCAAGCGGTGCCTGTCACGATGAAGGACAGCGCCATCGGGTAGAGATAGATCGGCCGCAGGAACCCTTCGGCGCGGATCTTCTGGTCGAGCAGGATAGCCAGCCCGAGCCCGAGCACGGAGCAGATGGCGATGTAGAGCGCGGCGAAGATCGCCAGGTTGCTCACCGCCCGCCACCAATGCGGCAGCGCCCAGAGCTTGGCATAGTTGCTTAGACCGACGAAATTGTAGGACGGCAGCATGTTGCTGTCCGTCATCGACAGGAAGCCGGTATAGGCAATGAAGCCATAGACAAAGATCAGGACGATGAGGAAGCTCGGGGCAAGGACCAGCTTCGGTATCAGGTCCTGCAGGCGACTGCGGCTATCCATGAACGTTCACCACTTCTGGCGCGGCCGTCGGGAAATCCCTGGTATCGGCATCCGCGCGAGGTTCTGGGTATCAAAGCGCCCCACCCCGCGTCCCATTGGCCACGGCGGTTCGACGGCGCTTGCATGTCGGAGTGGGTGTCCGGGGCGCTTTGAGCGCGCCCCGGAACGAGCCCGTTACTTCGCGGCCGCGACGGCTGCGACCAGTTCCTTGACGGCCTCGTCGGACGTCAGTTCGCCGTTGAACTCACGCGTCACGACGTCGTAGATCGCGTTCTTGACGGCTGCCGGGTTGGCATGGCCGTGCGCCATGGAACCGAAGAGCTTGCCGTTGGTGTTGGCTTCGGCCAGGTCCTTGATGCCCTTCTTGCCGCAGTCGTCGAAGGCCGTGTCCGGAACGTCGGTGCGAGCCGGTACCGAACCCTTGACCACGTTGAAGGCCGATTGGAAGGTCGGGCTTTCGATCGCCGAAGCCATGGCGAGCTGGGCCGGTACCTTGTCGTCGGCAACCTTGAACATCGCGAACTGGTCGGAGTTGAAGGTGACCGAGCCTTGCGTGCCCGGGAAGCGCATGCAGACGAAGTCGGTGCCCGGCACCTTCTTGGCCTTCAGGAATTCGCCCTTGGCCCAGTCACCCATGAACTGCAGGCCGGCCTTGTTCTCGATGACCATGGCGGAAGCGAGGTTCCAGTCACGACCCGAGAAGTTGTCGTCGACATAGGAGCGCAGCTTCGTCATGCGATCGAAGGCTTCCTTCATCTTGTCGCCGCCGAGCGCTGCCGGGTCGAGGTCGATGAAGGCCTGCTTGTAGAAGTCCGTGCCGAGCGAGAGCACGACCGCATCGAAGATTGTTGCATCCTGCCAGGGCTGGCCACCATGGGCGATCGGGGTGATGCCTTGCGCCTTGAAGTTGTCGAGAAGAGCAACCAGCTCGTCCCAGTTCGTCGGCTCCTTGCCGCCGGCCTTGTCGAGCGCCGCCTTGTTGATCCAGACCCAGTTGGTCGAGTGAACGTTGACGGGTGCAGCGATCCAGTGGCCGTCATATTTCGAGAACTGCTGAAGGGCGGTCGGGATCACCTTGTCCCAGCCTTCCTTGGAAGCGGTCTCGTCGAGGTTGCCGAGTGCGCCTTCCTTGGCCCAGTCGAGAATGTCGAAGCCGAGCATCTGCACGGCGGTCGGCGCGTTGCCTGCGGTGACGCGGGCGCGCAGAACGGTCATGGCTTCCGTGCCGCCACCACCGGCAACCGGCATGTCGGTCCAGGAAATGCCCTTGCTTTCCAGGTCCTTCTTCAGAACGTCGAGTGCGGCGGCTTCGCCACCGGATGTCCACCAGTGCAGAACTTCCACATTTTCGGCTGCGCGCGCGGCGGTGGCCGCCATTATCAGCGCCACAACGGCCGTCGTCGTCATCAACTTGCGCATCGTTATCCTCCCGTTTGCAAGTTAACGAGGCGGAACCTCCTCCACCCCGGAATTCGCGCCGCTTGAGCCAGCGGCTGGCCATTTAAAACGTTATAAATTCAGCAAGTCAAGCATTCCGCCAATTTGCATTTTAGCACCTTCGGAACCGTTTGAATTTACTGAATTATATAGCGCATTCTGGGTATTGCACCGCAGCAATCAATGTCGCATTGCGAGATTTAAAACGTTTTCATGATTCGATTGCCTATGCGTTCGCACCACGTTACAAAAGCCGCTCTTGCCCGCTTTCAGGATGATCAGCATTGGCCGACCCTTCCAAGCCCGTTCACGCCGAAGACAGTGGTTCTGCCGCCAAGCGCGGCAAGCCGACGCTTCGCACGATCGCGGAAATCACCGGCCTTGCGGTCACCACCGTTTCGCGCGCGCTCTCCGATGCGCCGCAGATCTCGCTTGAGACCCGCAAGCGCGTGCGTGAGGTCGCCGACGAGATCGGCTACTCGCCCGACCGCGCGGCCCAGCGCCTGAAGACCGGCCGCACCAACGTAATTGGCGTTCTGCTCGACCCGCACGAGGAAATCCTCGGCTACGGCACCTCGATCATGAGCGGTATCGCCAAGGCGCTGCAGGGCACTGCCTACCACCTGATCGTCATGCCGAACTTCCTCAACAAGACCAATGTGGAAGCGGTGCACTACATCACCCGCAACGCCATGGCCGACGGCCTGATCTTCTCGCGCACCGAACCGCTCGATCCGCGTGTCCGGCTGCTCTCCGATCTCGGTTTTCCCTTCGTGACCCATGGGCGCACCGAACTTTCCACGCCGCACCCCTACGTCGACTACGACAATTTCACCTTCTCCTATCAGGCGACGAAGCGCCTGATCGCCAAGGGCAGGCGCAAGCCGGCGCTGATCAGCGGACCGGCCGATTTCACCTTCACCGGCCACCTGCAGCACGGCTTCATGACTGCGGTGCGCGAAGCGGGCTGCGCCTACGAAATCCTCACCGGCATCGATCTCGACAGCCCGGCCGGGGCAATCCGCGACCGCGTCCGCCAGCGCTATACCGAGGCCGATCCGCCCGACAGCTTCATGTGCGGCGGCGAGGTCTGCGCACTGGCGACCATCACCGGCATGAGTGATTGCGGACTGACGCTTGGCCGCGAGTACGACATCGTCGCCAAGCAGACGTCGCACCTGCTGAGCGCCATCCAGCCGCAGGTCGAGACGATTTACGAGGACCTGACCGCAACCGGCGAGGACATGGGCCGGGTGCTCCTGCAGAAGATCGGTGGCGAGAGCGACACCAGCAAGCTGCAACTGCTTCTCTGTCCGCAGATCCCCGCAAGCTTCGGTTCCTCCGCCTGACCGGGCGCAGAGGATACGCAGGGCTGCGCCGCGTGGCGCTGCCTTCCGCTCCTGTTTTCCGCCCCCGATCCGCATCGTTTTTCCTCCCTGAACCCAAGCCTTAACGCGGCATCCACCAGCCAGTGCGCGGCCCCATATGCATGTTGAGCGTCTTTGTCTCGGTGTAGTCCTCAACCGAATGTCGACCGAGTTCGCGGCCAAGGCCAGACTGGCGGTAGCCACCAAAAGGAAGCTCCGACGCACCGTCCATGAAGGTGTTCATCCAGATGGTGCCGGCGCGCACGCGGCGGCCGATCGTCAGGCAGGTGTCGAAATCGCGGCTCCACACGCCGGCCGATAGGCCGTAGTCGATCGCATTGGCGATGCGGATCGCCTCTTCCGTCGTCTCGAAGGTCAGGACGGAAAGGACCGGACCGAACACTTCCTCACGCGCCACCGGCATCTCCGGACGCACGCCCGAAAGTATCGTCGGCGCCATGAACTGGCCCATGCCGAGATCCAGCACCGTGCCGCCATGGGCGACCGCAGCGCCTTCCTTTGACGCGGCAGAAACATAGCCGGCAATCTTTTCCAGATGCTGTGGCGTGATGATCGCGCCGACCTGGGTTTCGGGATCAAGCGGATCGCCGACCTTCACCTTTGCCGAGAGATCGGCGATGCGGCGCGTCACCTCATCGGCGATGTCACGGTGCAGGATCAACCGCGAACCGGCATTGCAGCATTCTCCGGCGTTGAAATAGGCGCCGAAGACCGCGGCATCGATGAACTCGTCGAGATTGGCGTCGGGAAAGACGATCTGCGGGTTCTTGCCGCCAAGCTCCAGCGACACCTTCTTCAGCGTCTGCGCGGCATTGGCCATGGTCAGGCGACCGACGCCGGTCGAGCCGGTGAAGGACACCATATCGACGTCTGGATGGGTCGTCATTGGCGCACCGACTTCTGGCCCAGTGCCTGTGATAATGTTGACGACACCAGCGGGAACGCCGGCCGCTTCCAGGATTTCACCGAGCAGCAGCGTCGAGGCCGAGGTCAGCTCCGACGGCTTCACGACCGTGGTGCAGCCGGCCGCAAGCGCAAAGGGTAGTTTCTGGCTGACGATCAGGAACGGGAAGTTCCAAGGCGTGATAATTGAGACGACACCGATCGCCTCGCGCAATACGACACCGAGCGTGCCGTCGCCAAGCGTGTTGTAGCTTTCGCCATGCAGGTCGCGGGCAAGGGCCGCAGCGTACCGCCAGATGTCAGCGGCGCCACCAAGTTCGCCCTTCGCCTGGCTGATCGGCTTGCCGGACTCGATCGCATCGAGATAGGCGAGTTCATCGGCACGTTCTGCGATGATGTCGGCAGCCCGCAAAAGCACCAGCGAGCGCTCGGACGCGGTCATGCGCGGCCACCTACCCTCGTCGAAGGCGCGGCGGGCGGCAGCGATCGCCTTTTCGGCATCGGCCTTGGTGCCAGCCTGATAGCGGCTGACGACGACGCCATGGCCCGGCGCCACGCGCTCGATCGTGCGGCCTTCGGCGCTGTCCACCCATTTGCCGTCGATCAGCATCTGGAAGGCCCGGACCTTGTGGATCTCGATCGGCTTGGGTTTCACGAGCACGGTCATTACCATTCTCCCTTGAATTGGGCTTCACGCTTTTCGGTGAAGGCGGCGACGCCTTCCTTGAGGTCGCCGGTCTTGGCAACGAGGATCGAGCCGAGCGCTTCGACCGCAGAGCCGTTGTCCTCTCCATTCGCCGAAGCGATCATCAGTTTCGATATCTCGAGCGCCGCAGGCCCCCGCTTGGCCACACGCGCCGCATAGTCGCGGGCAGCCGCAAGAACGGTTCCGGTCTCGACGACCGCATCGACCAGACCTTCGCGAAGGGCCGCCTCGGCCGTGAACATCTCGCCGCCCAGCACCATGCGCCTGACGATCTGGGCACCGAAGCGGGAAACGAGCCGCTGCGTGCCGGACCAGCCAGGCACCATGCCGAGGCTCGTCTCCGGCAAGCCGATCTTGATCTGCGCCTCGGCCAGCCGGATATCGGCCGCGGCCGCAAGCTCCAGCCCGCCACCGAGCGCGTGGCCGTTGAGCGCGGCGATCACAGGCATGCGCAGCGTCGCCAGGCGTTCGAAGACACGGTGGCCGAAACGCACCCAGTCATGACCGAACGCGGGCGCATCCATGCCGCCCCAGGCCTTGATGTCACCGCCGGCGGAAAACGCCTTGCCTTCACCGGTCAGGATCACGACGCGGATGTTGCGGTCGGCCTCGACCTCATCGCAGGCCGAGGCCAGCGCCTTCAACATGTCGATGTCGAATGCGTTGAGTTTTTCTGGCCGCGCAACCGTCATCGTCGCGATCGCGCCGTCCACCTCGATGCGGATGCGTCCCTCAGCCACGGTCGCCTCCGTCAAGCCGGCGCTGCGCCTTTTTTGGCAGCTCAAGACCGATCGGTGCTTCCTGGAACAGGGCGACATCCATCGTCTTCAGCGTGTCGGACACGATCAGCGGGACTTCCGATTGGTCGAGAATATGCGCCTGCAGATCGACGCCCGGCGCGATCTCGGTCAGCATCACGCCCTCAGGCGTCAGCTTCATCACGCAGCGCTCGGTCACATAAGTGATGTCCTGGCCCTGCTCGATGCCGCGACGGCCGGAGAAGGTGACGTGCTCGACCTCGTTGACCAGCTTCTTCAGCTTGCCTTCCTTCTCGATGACCAGTTTGCCGTCGGCGATCGCAAGTTTTGCGCCCGCGTTGAACATGCCGGAAAAGACGATCTTCTTTGCCCGCGCGGTGATGTCGACGAAGCCGCCGGCGCCGGCCGTCACATGCGGACGGAAGGAGAGTTTTGACACGTTGACCGAGCCGTGACGGTCGATCTCGAGGAACGAGAGCAGCGAGGCGTCGAAGCCGGCGCCCTGGAAGTAAGTGAACTGGTAGGGCGAGGGCATGAAAGCATCGGCGTTCGACGCACAGCCGAAGGCGAAGTCCAAGAGCGGCACGCCGCCGACGGCGCCCTGCTCGATCACCCAGGTGACGGCACCGTGCAGCCCTTCTTCGAGCAGGATGCGCGGCACGTTGGCCGAAATGCCGAAGCCGAGATTGACGGCGCTGCCGGCTTGCAACTCCTGCGCCACGCGGCGGGCAATGACCTTCTGGATGTTGAATTCCGGCACGCGGAAACTGTCGAGCGGCCGGAAGATCTCGCCCGAGATCGCGGGATCGTAAAGCGTCTGGGTCGTCTGCTTTTGGTCAGGATCGACGACGACATAATCCACCAGCACGCCCGGCACCCGCACATCGTGGGGTTTGAGCGAGCCTTCCTTGGTGATGCGCTTGACCTGGGCAATGACGATGCCGCCATTGTTGCGGGCGGCGAGCGCCTGGTCGAGACCGCCGAGATAAGCACCTTCGTGTTCATAGGTGAGGTTGCCGCGCTCGTCCGCCGTCGTCGCCCGGATGATCGCCACCTGCGGCGCGATCGCCTTGAAATAGAGCCAGTCTTCGCCCTCGAACGAAACCTTCTTCACGACCGGTTCGGCTGCGGCCGAAGCGTTCATCGCGCAGCCTTCGCGCGACGGATCGACGAAGGTGTCGAGGCCGACCTTGGTCATCACGCCGGGGCGCTTGGCCGCCGCCTCGCGGTGCATGTCGAACAGGATACCGGAAGGGACATTGTAGGCAGCCACCTCGTTGGCGCCGATCATCTGCCAGATCAGCGGCGGTTCCGCACTCGACGGGCCGGAGGGATAGGAGCCGCCGATGATCTTTTTCAGCAGACCCTTTTTGGCGATGTAGTCGACACCCTTGATGCCGCTCATGTCGCCGGCTGCGATCGGATGCAGCGTCGTGAGGTTGCGCGGGTGTCCGGTCGCCTCGAAGCGCTCGCCGATGGCTTTGAGCATCAGGTCCGGGCAACCGAGGCCGCTCGACGACGATACGGAAACCACCGCACCGTCCGGGATCAGGGCAGCCGCTTCAGCCGGCGATATGTGCTTGTTCATCGACATCCGTTCAAAGTCCCGTTTCGATCGCCACGGCCTGGCCGGTGGCCGCCGCCTTGACGACGGCAAGGCCTGTCGCCAGCGACCAGACGCCGTCTTCGCCCGTCGCCGACGGACGGCCGTTGCCTTGGGCAGCGGCATGGAAGGCGGAAATTGCCGTTTCGTAGAGATTGCGGTGGTCGAGGGTCAGCTCGCTCTCGCCATCGGCGTTGCGCAGCGTCACCGTGCCGACAGGCCTCTGCGTCATGACGTTGCGGCCGATCAGCGAGCCCTCTGTGCCGTGCACTTCAAGGCCGGTTTCGGCATATTTCGTGGTGAAGGCGTCGTGGAACTGGGCGATGACGCCGGAGCGGAAGTGAATGACGCCCATGACGCCGTCTTCCAGCCCCTCCTTGCCCATGCCAGCGCTGTGGCTGATGGCCACGGCCTCCATCGGGTCGTCGTTGAGGATGAAGCGCAGCGTATCGGCATCGTGCACGGTGATATCGAGGATAACGCCGCCGCCGGCGTCCGGGCGCTCCAGCCGCCAGCCCTGCAGATGCGGCGGCAGATAGACGGCATGAAAGACTCGCGCGGCGATCGGCCGGCCGATCTTGCCTTCCGCGATCGCCTCACGCATGGCGCGGTGGGCGGCGGCGTTGCGCAGGTGGTGGTTGGTGGCGAGCACGACACCCGCTTCACGCGCCGCCTGGACCATGTCGCGGGCGTCCTCCAGCGTCATCGCCAAGGGCTTTTCGCAGAGCACATGCTTGCCGGCGGCGATTGCCGCCAGCGTCTGCTCGCGATGCAATTCATTGGTGGTCGACACATAGACCGCGTCGACATCGGGATCGCCGACCAGTTCCTCGACCGAGGTTACCGACTTCGGGATGCCATTCTCCTCGGCATAGGCAGCACCACGCTCCGCGCTGGTGCTCATCACGGAGACGACCTCGCCGCCGGCGGCGCGGATCGCGCCAATCACCCATTCGCGCGCAATCGTGCTTGCGCCGATCAGACCCCATCGCGTCATGCCAGTGCCTCCCTTTTTCTTTCCACCTGCCCGCCACAGCTCTGGCGAACGACGAGACGGACCGAACCGACGATCGCCTCCGGCTCCGCCTTGCCGGCCTTGATCTGCTTTAAAAGCAGTTCGGCCGCCCGCTGGCCCATCCCTTGAGGATCGACGGATACCGTCGTCAGGGCCGGCACCGCGGTCTTCGCCTCGATCACGTCGTCGAAGCCGATGACGGCAAAGTCGGCACCCGGCTCCAGGCGCCGCGCCCTCAAGCCGTCGCAGACGCCGAAGGCCACCGCATCGTTGAAACAGAGCGCTGCCGTCGGCCGATCTGCAAGCATCATCGCCTGCTCGACAGCGGTCACGCCACCGGCACGCGACGGCGCCGAACCGATGATCATCGCGTCAGAAACCGGCATGCCCGCCTCGATCAGCGCATCGCGATAGCCGCGCATGCGCGCCTCGAAGACGGCGGTATCCGGAAAACCACCGAGGAAGGCGATGCGCTGGTGACCGCGCTCGATCAGGTGCCGCACCGCGGCCATCGCGCCGGCGTGGTTGTCGGAAATCAGAGAGGAGACCTCGGCACCGGCGATATCGCGCACGACGAGTACGACAGGAATTCCACTCTCGACCAGCGGCGCAAGATCTGCCGCTTCGGTACCGCGCGCCGGCGACACGATCAGGCCTGAAACCCCATGCTCGCGCATCGATGCGACGACTTCGCGCTGACGCTCGATCTTCTCGCCGGTATTGGCAAGAAACTGAACGAAGCCGGCAGACTGAACGACGGCATCGACGCCGACGGCAAGCTCGGCAAAGAAGCTGTTGGTCAGGTCGTTGACGACGATGCCGATGATCTTGGACCTCGACTGACGAAGGTTGGCGGCACCGCGGTTATAGACGTAACCGAGATCGCGGATGGCGGCGTTGACCTTGGCCCGCGTCGCCTCGTTGACGAGCGA
Source organism: Ensifer sp. (assembly GCF_035999185.1). GTDB lineage: Bacteria > Pseudomonadota > Alphaproteobacteria > Rhizobiales > Rhizobiaceae > Ensifer. The sequence continues at coordinate 39,822 of NZ_DASYHB010000133.1, forward strand.
ACTGCCCTGAAGAACGAGCGACACCGTCGACTTCGACACGCCGGCAGCGTGCGCGATATCGATGACCGTCACCCGTTCCTTGACCACAGCATCCTCCCGAATTCTCTTAGCCGCTTTTCTCTTTCATAATTGGAACGTTCCAATTCCGTCAAGAGCGCGTCGATCACTTTTTTCCCGATTAACGGAATGTCATAGGCGCGATCGATATCGCTTGACCGCAAATCTCTCGCCAACGCTGAGACTTTTATCATTATATACCAATTATTTAATGAAAATCTCAGAGGAAGACACCGAAAAGCCTGCCTCGCCCAAAAGATTGCCGCTTGCCATTTGGAACGATCCAAAGTATTCCAAGAGAGAATTCCGCGGAGGAGATCCATCCCGATGACAAGCCTGACGCTGCCGCGCCAAGACGGTTCGCTTGAACACTTCCGATTGACGGGAACGCCGATCGAACGGCCACTGACGCCGCCGACCTTCAACCGGATTGCCTATGCGGCCGCCCATGTCGTCTCCGACCCGCTTGCCGATCTTGATCCCTGGGGCAATCCGGCCATCGACTGGGAAGCGACGATGGCGTTTCGCCACCATCTCTGGAGCCTCGGTTTCAAGATCGCCGAAGCCATGGACACGGCGCAGCGCGGCATGGGCCTCGCCTGGCCGGGGGCGCAGCAACTGATCCGCCGCTCAATCAGTGAAGCGCGGCAGGTTCCGGGCGCCGATCTTGCCTGCGGCGCCGGCACCGATCATCTGGCGCCGACGGATGCACGGTCGCTGGACGACGTGATTGCCGCCTACGAGGAGCAGGTCGGCTTCGTCGAAGGCGAGGGGGGCAGGGCGATCATGATGGCGAGCCGGGCGCTTGCCCGCGTTGCCCGGTCTGCCGATGACTATCGTCATGTCTATGGGCGAATCCTCGGCCAGACGCAGCACAAGGTCGTGCTGCATTGGCTCGGCGACATGTTCGACCCGCAGCTTCGGGGTTACTGGGGTTCTGAGAATTTCGACCAGGCGCTCGATACCGTGCTGTCGATCATCGAAGCCAACCGTGACAAGGTCGAAGGCATCAAGATCTCGTTGCTCGACAACGCCAGGGAGGTGGCGCTGCGCGATCGCCTGCCCGAAGGCGTGCTCTGCTTTACCGGCGACGACTTCAACTATGCGGAACTGATCGAAGGCGACGGCCGCAAGTACAGCCACGCTTTGCTCGGCATCTTCGACGCAGTGGCGCCCTCCGCGTCAAAGGCGCTGGCAGCGCTCGCCAGGAATGATCTTTCGACCTTCCGGAGCGTGATCGAGCCGACCGTGCCCTTGTCGCGCAAGATCTTCGAAGCGCCGACGCAGTACTACAAGGCCGGCGTCGTCTTTCTCGCCTGGCTGAACGGCCATCAGCGCCACTTCACCATGCCCGCCGGCATGCAGTCCGCCCGTGGCGTTCTGCACTACGCCGATATCTTCCGGCTGGCCGACCGGGCGAACGTGCTCGACCGGCCGGAACTGGCGGCGCAGCGGATGCAAAGCCTGCTATCGACTTTCGGAATTGACCAGAACGCCTAGAGCAATTCCAGGAAAAGTGTAGAACGGTTTTCCGTACGGAATGGCGTAATATGAGAGAGTTAGATCATTTCACTGTTTCGACGAAACAATGAAATGATTTAAGAAAAATGCCAGAGCGGCGCCCACCAGGCGCCGTTCACTTTATCGGGGCAATGGCCCGGTCAGAACGTCGCCGTCACGCTCAGCCAGAAGCGGCGGCCTTCGCCGACGGCATTGAAATCCGTCGGTTCGACCTGCTTGTCGAAAAGGTTGTACACGGCCGCGTTCAGCGTCAGCCCTTCGCCGACATCGTACTTTGTGCCGATATCGACAGTGGCATAGGCATCGTACTTGTACCCCGTCTTGCCATTGATCTTCACCGGCTTGCCACTGGTGGTGGAGACACGTGGCCCGGCAGAGATTTCCTCGCCGTGATAGTTGATCGATGCCCAGGCCTCGAGGCCTTCGACCGGCGTGTACCAGTCGGCCCGGAGATTGGCCATGTGCTCGGGCGTGCGCGCCAACGGGAAGCCGGCAAAATCCCCGGTCTTCTGTTCCGACTGGGTGTAGGTGTAGCTGGCTCGAAGCGTCAGGTCCGCGGTCGCATTCCACGTCGCCGTCAGTTCCACACCCTGAATGACCGCGTCGTCGATGTTGTAGTTGTACCAGAGACGGTAGTTCGGATCCTCGCTCCAGCGCACCGGATTGCCGGAGGCGTCCATCACCGGCAAGTTGCTGATCTTGTCCTTGAAATCCGTATAGAAATAGGTGCCGCCGAGGATGACGTCGCCATTGTCCCAGACCGTGCCGATCTCATAGCTGGTGCTTGATTCGGCCTTCAGGTTCGGATCGGCGATGATCACGCCGCAGGTGCCGGTCGGCCCGTAGGTGCAACCGCCGCCGCCTGTGGTGTAGGCATAACCCGGCGCGATGCTACGGATATCGGGAGCGCGGAAGCCGGTGGAAACACCGCCCTTCACCGTCAACTGATCGGTCGCATCCCAGACGCCGTAGATGCGCGGGCTCAGGTGATAGCCGTACTCCTGGTGGTGATCCAAACGCAGGCCGGTCGTCAGCGCAAAGCTGTCGACCATACGCCACTCGTCTTCGGCAAACAGCGCCCATTGCGTGGCCGAGAAGGTTTCGTTCCGCCCCGTCCGCCGTCCCGGGTTCTGATCGGACAGCCGCGCCTCGAAATACTGCCCTCCGGTCACAAGCGTATGGTTTCCGCCGAGCTCGAACGGCGTGGTGAACTTGCCGTCGATGACCGTGTTGCGCACCTGAGGCGCGCGGGGCTGTTTGACGAAACGGCCGTCGGCCTGGCTATAGTTGTAGTTCCTCCGCTCTGCCCACTCCTGCAGGATCGAGAATTCAGAGGTCGTCGGCCCCCAGCGCCCGGTATGGGAAAACGACCAGTGGTCGCGGTCGTTTTCGTTGTAGGTGCTGACAGCCCGAGGACCCGGAGCGATGGTGTTGCCGACATTGGCGTCGCGCTTCAGCCGGGCCTTGCCGCCTTCCAGGAAGAAGTCGTGGTCCTCGTTCGGCGTATAGGCCAGGCGCGCCGTCAGATCATGCTCCTTCGAGCCGGTGATACCGGAAAGAAACGTGTCCTCGCCGCGCTTGAGCCCACGGCCCCAGATCTGCATGCCAAGCGTGTCCTTCAGGATCGGGCCACTTGTGTAAAACGACATCTGGCCGGAATTGCCGAAACGCTGGTGCTGCTGCATCGTACCGTCGGTCGTGACCGAACCGGTCCAGGTATCGGCAACTTTGCGGGTGATGATGTTGATGACGCCGCCCATGGCATCGGAACCATAGAGCGACGACATCGGGCCACGCACGATCTCGATCCGCTCGATGGCTGCGGCCGGCGGAATGAAGCTCTGCTCGAAGCCGGAATTGCCATTGGTGCGGGCGTCACGCGTGCTCTGCCGTTTGCCGTCGACGAGGATCAAGGTGTAGGAGCCGGGCAGACCGCGAATGAAGATGTCGCGCTCGTTGGCAACGCCGGTTACCGCCACCCCTTGGGCATCCCTCAGCGCATCCGTCAGATCACGGAACGAACGCTTCTGCAGGTCTTCGCCGGATACCACCGTGATGCTCGCCGGTGCGTCCTTGACGTTCTGCTCGAAACCGGTCGCCGTCACCACGATCTGCTCGAGCTCGGTCGCCTGGTCCTTGTCTTTCTCCTTGGCCTTCTGGGCCTGAGCCTCGATCGGTATCGCCAGCGCCGTGCCGGCAAGGCAGATGCTCATGAAATGCCGCGACCAACCATGCGAACCGCGTTGGAACGACCGCGCAGCCTGTCGCCGCACGCAGTCCGTTTCCATCGCAAGCCCCATCCGCTTCACCATCTTCGCCCCACATATATCTTGAGTAATGCAGTCCACTTAGATATTGGCGAAGTCGGCGGCAACGCTGCTGTTTTGGAACCGTTCTAAATTTGAATAGGCGCAAAACACGGCCTGCGAATATGCCGGATGAGACATGAGGGCGGCAGGAACGATGGCGAAAGAAACGGCGGACGGGACGATGGATAGGCCGCTCTCGAACGAACGCCAGACAGACCTCGGCAAGTTGCGGCTGCTCGTGGCACTTGACGCGCTGCTCCGGGAAAACAGCGTCAGCCGCGCGGCTGCAAGCGTCGGGCTGCAACCCTCGGCGATGAGCCGGCTGCTCGGCCAATTGCGCAAGGACTATGACGATCCGCTGTTCCTGCGCACCGGCCATGGCCTCCGCCCGACACCGCTCGCCGAGTCCCTGCGGCTGCGTGTGCGTGCCCTTGCCGCAGAGACGGAGGCACTGCTCGGTGCACATCATGGCGATGTGGCAGCGACGGCAGAGCAAGCCAGGCACTCCGGCTGGAGAGGGCAGGGGCTCAGCAACACGCCACCCTTGGCTGTTCGACCCAGCCGATTGCTGGAGGGCGAACCGGCACCTGAGGATTTCGCGCTCAAACTGGCCGAAATCGACGGCAACGCCGCGCCGGAGAAACGACTGGCCCGCTGCATCGCCACCATCGGCACCGGAGCGGGCCGCAGCCGCCCTTTGAGCGAAGACGAGGCGGAAGATGCCTTGGCGATCATTCTTGCCGGCGAAGCGGACCCGGTACAGATCGGCGCGCTGATGACGGTGCTGCACTATCGTGGACCAACCGCGGTCGAAATCGCAGGCTTCGTGCGCGCCATGCGCCGATACATCGGCGGGATCGAGCCCGGAAGCGGCGCCGCGGACCTCGACTGGCCGTGTTATCTCTCGCCGAAGCTGAAGACGGCGCCCTGGTTTCTGCATGCGGCACGTCTCGTCGCTGCCGCCGGCTACCGCGTCGTGTTGCACGGCAACTATGGCCAGGACAGTGAGGAAAGGCACAAGCTGGAGGTCGCAGCCGCATCCGCGGGCATCCCGATCTGCCGGTCGATCGATGCTGCCGACGCGGCGCTGGCATCGGCTGGCATAGCCTACCTGCCGCTATCGGAGCTTGGCCCCCAGATCTATCGCCTGCTGGGTCTCTACCGTCTGATGGAGATGCGTTTGCCGTTGAATGCGGCCATCCACCTCATCAACCCGATGGGCGCGCGCGCAAGCCTGCTCGGGGTCGCCAATCCGTCGAGCCTGACATTGAGCCGCGACATCGCCCTCTTGCTTGGTGCCAAGCAACTGACGATCCTTGGCAACACGCGCGACCATGCCGAATTCACGCCCTATCGCCAGACGACACTCTTCCGCCTCATCGATGGAGCAGCCACGGATCTCGTCGTTCCGGCAAGAACGGCCCCACCGGCCGAAGCGCGCACCGGACTGAGCAGCCGCGAATATTGGCAGGCGGTCTGGACCGGAGCTGCCCGTGACCAGCGGGCGGAGACGACCATCGTCACCACCGCTGCGGCCGCACTTGTCAGCCTTGGTGAAACCGATGATTTCGATGCGGCCTGCGAAACCGCTCGCGGCCTTTGGGCAAGCCGATCACGCCGGGCGGCGTGACCGGTCGATCGCCGTCACCTGGCGACCATCAGGCGGCCAGCCCCTTCTTCGCCAGCATCGCATCCGGGCTCGGCAGCTTGCCGCGGAATGCCTTGTAGGCATCCTCCGGATCGACCGAGCCGCCGACGGAATAGATGTGGTCCTTGAGGCGAGCGGCCATTGCCGGATCGAAGGCGTTGCCGGTTTCCTCAAAGGCGGCGAAGGCGTCAGCATCGAGCACCTCCGACCACATGTAGGAATAGTAGCCCGCCGAGTAGCCGTCGCCGGAAAAGACGTGCAGGAAATGCGGGCTGCGATGGCGCATGACGATGGACTTCGGCATGCCGATCTCATCGAGCTTCTTGGCTTCGAGCGCCATCGGCTCGGGAGCCGTCTCGGCCGTATGGTACGCCATGTCGACAAGCGCCGACGAGGTGAATTCGACCGTCGCGAAGCCGGAATTGAAAGTCCGCGCCGCAAGCACCTTTTCGAGCAGCGCCTCCGGCATCGGCTCGCCCGTTTGGTAGTGCACCGCGTAACGCTTGAGGATTTCCGGTACCGTCAGCCAATGTTCGTAGAGCTGCGACGGCAGCTCGACGAAGTCACGTGAAACACCCGTGCCGGAAACCGACGGATAGGTAACGTTGGATAGCATGCCATGCAACGCGTGCCCGAACTCGTGGAAGAGCGTGCGGGCGTCGTCGAGCGACAAGAGAGCGGGCTTGCCTTCCGCCGGCTTGGCAAAGTTGCAGACGTTGTAGATGATCGGCAGCTCGCCCTTGGCACCGTTTTTTAGCGCGAGCTTGTGCTGCGACTGGAAGGAGCTCATCCAGGCGCCGGAGCGCTTCGACGGCCGGGCGAAATAGTCGCCGAGGAAGAGCGCCACCAGCCTGCCGGAGGCATCCCTGATTTCGAAAACCCGCACATCGGGATGGTACGCGGCAATGCCCTTCTTCTCCGTCGCCGTGATGCCGAACAGGCGCTTGGCGACATCGAAGCACGCGTCGATGATCTTTTCGAGCTGCAGGTAAGGCTTCAGCTCTCCTTCGGAGAAGTTGAACTTCTCGGCCCTGAGCTTTTCGGCGTAGTGGCGCCAGTCCCAGGGCATGACATCGTGGTTGCGCCCCTCGGCGGCGACGAGCCGCGACAGCTCCGCCTCTTCCTCACGGGCGCGGGCAACGGCCTTATCCCAAACCTGCATCAGGAGACCGTTCACCGCATCAGGCGACTTTGCCATGGTGTCATCGAGCTTCAGCGCCGCGAAGCTTTCGTAGCCGAGCAGCCTGGCCTTCTCGGCACGCAACGCCAGCGTTTCGGCAATGAGCCCGCGATTGTCCGTTTCACCGCCATTCTCGCCGCGTGCGATCCAGGCGCGAAAAGCCTGTTCCCTGAGTTCACGATTGTCCGAGAAGGTCAGGAACGGCTCAATGATCGAGCGCGACAGGGTGACAGCGTATTTTCCCTTCTGGCCGCGATCTGCAGCAACCGCCGCCATCGCGTCACGCAGGAATTCCGGCAGGCCGGCAAGCTGCTCATCACCGGCGAGGAACAGCACCCAGCTTTTCTCGTCGGCAAGCACGTTCTGGCCGAACTTGGCGCCAAGGCCGGCAAGCTTCTCGTTGATTGCGGCCAGCCGCTCCTGCTCAGGCTTTTCGAGCTTGGCGCCGGACTTGACGAAGCCCTTCCAGTGCCGCTCCAGAACGCGGGTCGCTTCGAGGTCGAGGCCTAGTGTCTCGCGTGCTTCCCACAGCGTGTCGATGCGCTTGAACAGCGCCGCATTCATGCCGATCTTGGAGTAGTGCCGCGACATTTTTGGCGCGATCTCCCGTTCCAGCGCCTGGATCGTCTCGTTGGTGTCGGCGCCGGCCTTGTTCCAGAAGATCGACGAGACGCGCGAAAGGCTGTCGCCGGCAATCTCCAGCGCGACGATGGTGTTGCCGAAGGTCGGCGCTTCCGGGTTATCGGCGATCACATCGATCTCTGCCTCATGCTCTCTGAACGCCGCCTCGAACGCCGGAGCGAAATCCTCGTCCTTGACCAGGTCGAAACGCGGCAGGCCCTCGTGGCCGGTCCATTGCGTGAGCGCGGGGTTGAGATTGGTCATCAGAAATCCTTTCGCATGCAGGCTCGGCGCGGGGCCGGGGAGGGAGACCGCCGACCATGACAGGAGGAAGCGGCAAAAATGTAGGTGGTTGCCGGCGCGTCCGCCGTCAAGCTTTGCGCAGCCCGAGAAGACCCGGCGCGGCATGCCAGACCGCCTGAATGGCAAAGCCGATGAAAAGGAGACCGGACAGCCGGACGATCGCCAGCTCGTGGCGGCGGTAGAAGCGCCGCACAACCGAAGCGCCGATGATCACGATGAGGATCAGGTCGGCAACGAGAAAACCGATGAGCGAAACGCCGAGCAGCGCCGGCAGAGCATCAAAATCGAGCGCATTGGCCGAGCCGGCGAGCAGCGCGGTGAAGGTGGCGAGCGCCACCGGATACCCCTTGGGATTGGTGAGCCCGAAGATCAGTCCGCGTCTGAGCGGCCGCTCGACCGTCATCAGCGCGCGGTTTTCTCCGGCCGGCCGCGCGCGCAGCGCCGTCCAGCCGATCCAGCCGAGATAAAGGCCGCAGAAGAGCCCCAGAATATCGAAGATGGTCGAGCCAACCGAACGGGCGCCGACGATCGCAACCAGGGCAAGGGTCGACCAGAGAATGTCGCCGGCGAGGTGTCCGCCCATGAACAGGGCGCCCGCCTTGCGCCCTTGGCCGGCACCGATGCCGAGCAGCGCGAGAAAGGCAGGACCGGGAATGAGCGTATAGGAGAGGGCGGCGAGAAAGGCCCCCGTCAACAGCGTCTCGGACATGGCGGATCCCCAGGGTTGAACCCGGGCATTCGATCCGGCGGCACTGATTCAGTCAAGAGGAAAGCTAAGCCAGCTATATGAAGACGCGGGTGACCGCTTGCTTCGCTGCGTGCCGGCAAAGGTCAAGTTTCTGGTCGTGGCGCGGATATGTGCGGCGACTGCGTGGACGAACTTGCGCATGTCTGTCTCCTCGAAGGGGTCGATGGCCGAGCAGGTGCGCAGCCTTTGCACGAACATTGCACCTCCTCGGCAGAGCGGCTGTTCCGCCGGGAACGTGCCGCTCGCGAGCGCGCACAAATCTTTCGTTTCGCCGATTTCCCTCGACACGAAGTTGCGCTAAGACGCGGCCTACAGCGCCGTGCGTCTGTTCAGACGCACCAAGGTCGCCGTAACACTTTTGAAGCTGCATGTTTTTGCCCTTAGATCGGCAACGACTTAAGGAAACATGCAGTCGTTTCCCCCGCGAGAAGGACTATCCATGACTGTGCGCAACCTCTTCCTTCTGCCCGGCGACGGCATCGGCCCGGAAGCCATGGCGGAAGTCCGCAAAATTATCGCCTACATGAACGCCGAGCTTTCGGCCGGCTTCGTGACCGACGAGGGCCTGGTCGGCGGTTCGGCCTATGACGCCCACGGCCAGGCGATTTCGGAAGGGGACATGGCAAAGGCGCTTTCCGCCGATGCGGTGCTGTTTGGCGCCGTCGGCGGCCCGAAGTGGGATGCGGTGCCCTATGAGGTGCGCCCGGAAGCCGGCCTGCTGCGCCTGCGCAAGGACCTGCAGCTGTTTGCCAACCTGCGCCCGGCGATCTGCTATCCGGCGCTGGCTGCTGCTTCCTCGCTGAAGCCCGAGCTGGTCGAAGGCTTGGACATCCTGATCGTGCGCGAGCTCACCGGCGGCGTCTATTTCGGCGAACCGAAGGAGATCATCGATCTCGGCAACGGCCAGAAGCGCGGCATCGACACCCAGGTCTACGACACCTACGAGATCGAACGCATCTCAGGCGTTGCCTTCGAGCTCGCCCGCACAAGACAGAACCGCGTCTGCTCGATGGAAAAGCGCAACGTCATGAAGTCGGGCGTCTTGTGGAACCAGGTGGTGACCGAAACGCACAAGGCGAAGTATTCGGATGTCCAGCTCGAGCACATGCTGGCCGATGCCGGCGGCATGCAGCTGGTGCGCCAGCCCAAGCAGTTCGACGTCATCGTCACCGACAACCTGTTCGGCGACATGCTGTCGGACGTGGCCGCCATGCTCACCGGCTCGCTCGGCATGCTGCCCTCGGCCTCGCTCGGTGCGCCCGACGGCGTCACCGGCAAGCGCAAGGCGCTCTATGAGCCGGTGCACGGCTCGGCACCCGACATTGCCGGCAAGGGCATTGCCAACCCGATCGCGATGATCGCCTCCTTTGCCATGTGCCTGCGTTATTCCTTCAACCTCGTGAAGGAAGCCGACAATCTGGAAAAGGCGATCGCCAACGTGCTCGACCAGGGCATCCGCACCGGCGACATCATGGCCGAAGGTGCGCGCCAGGTCGGAACGACCGAGATGGGCGACGCCATCCTTGCCGAATTCAAGGCGCTGTCGAAGTAAGCGACGAACGATCCCCGCAGGCGCCACGCTGGCGTCTTCACGCATGCGACAAAAACACCTCCGGAGCTCATCCGGAGGTGTTTTGCGTTTGTCAGCCTTGAATTTGTCGAAAGAACCGACACATCGGGGGAGAAAGGCGGCCTATGCCGCCCGTCAAGTCAACCTTCGCTGCAAGCCACGATGCGCTGCGGCAGGACGGAGAAGTATGAACCGACCCCTCGCGGCCACCGGATGGATTGTGTTGACGACATTCGTCCTTGTCTTCGCCCTTGTCCCGCTGGATCCGCTTCTCTCACAAAGGGCGCAAGCCTTGCCGGACGGCATCGTCGACTTCAACGCGATGATCACCGATTTCGGCACGTTCGGCTGGATGATCTACCTTTCCGGCGTCATCCTTGCGGCCGCGTTCGTCTTGCGCCGCGCTGCAAGCCAGGGCCCTCTGCAACGCAAGGCTGGCGCCGCCCGCGATCTCGCCGCCTACTTCCTGCTGACGATCGGCACAGCCAGCGCTCTGGTCCATACTTTCAAATTCCTCTTTGGCCGCGCCCGGCCTGAACTCTTTGCCGAACTCGGCGCCTACAGTCTGACGCCCTTTGCCACCACGGATCTGTACGAGAGCTTCCCGTCCGGCCATTCGACCGCGGCCGGCGCGTTTTTTGGCGTCTTCGCCATGCTGCTGCCGAAGCTCAGGCCGATGTTTCTGGTCCTGGCGCTGACGATCGGCGTTTCCCGCGTCATCGTCGGCGCGCACTATCCGAGCGATGTCGCCGCCGGGCTGCTGCTCGGTCTATGGACTTCGGTGATGATGGCGTTTCTGTTTGCGCGTTACGATCGGCTCTTCCACCTGGGTCCGGGCGGGTGGCCGCTGGTCCGGCTCGGCGATCCCGGCGCATAAAAAAAGCCGGCGCGGAAGGCCGCGCCGGAGTCAGGAGAGCCGTAAAAGCTCGGGGAAGTTACTGATCGGTTCCGGGAGAAACATCACTGGCTCCCCCCGGAACCGTAAGACGGAAAGCCTTAGTCCATCGCGTGGATGTCGCGATCCTTGGTTTCCGGCAGGAACAGCATGCCGATGACCAGGGTGATGCCTGCAAAGACGATCGGGTACCAGAGGCCGTAGTAGATATCGCCCTGGGCAGCGCTCATCGCGAAGGCCGTTGCCGGAAGCAGACCGCCGAACCAGCCGTTGCCGATGTGGTAGGGCAACGACATGCCGGTGTAGCGGATGCGGGTCGGGAAGAGTTCGACCAGCAGTGCTGCGATCGGGCCGTAGACCATCGTCACGTAGATGACGAGCACGGTGAGAACCGCGATGATCGTCGTCCAGTTGACGGCGGCAGGATCTGCCACCATGGCGTAGGTGCCACCGCCGGCGATCGTGTAGACGGCCATTTCGGTCGCCGCCCCGACTTCATCCTTGGTCAGCAGCTTGTCGGCGATCAACTTCTCGGCCGGCACCATGGTCTTTTCGCCGCCGCGAACAGCGGCCGCATCGAGCGAAAGCTCCGGGTTGGCGGCGACGAAGCCGTCAAGCTTGGATTCCGGAACCTTTGCCGCGCCACGAACCAGCGGATAGCCGGCATTGTGGAGCGCCATGTTGGTCTGCTTTTCGAAGGCG
>NZ_DASYHB010000134.1:0-9831 GCF_035999185.1 Ensifer sp.
GCGGGCCGAGAGGACCTTCTGGCCACCCTTGGTAGCCATGCGCGAACGGAAGCCGTGACGACGCTTGCGGACAAGCTTGGACGGTTGGTAGGTACGCTTCATTTATTTAATACCGCGGTGTGCGGCCCTTCTTGGGTTTGCATTTAGCAAGGAGCGTTTACGTTACCGGACGCGGCTCCGCCTTGCGGGCAGAGGGCTTGACCGGACGTGCGCGGCTTATAAGGGCAAATTTCCCGCAAAGTCAATCGCGGGCGGCGATTCAACATGCACGGCATCATAAATGTGACCGCCTTGGTCGAGCGCGCGATATCTGGGCACAAGGGCGGATCGACTAGCGAAGATTGGTAAACAGAGACCTAAGCTCGTCTCCCCAGAATGCCTGTCCCACGCGATGACCTTTATTAACCACGCCTATTTTAGGGTCGCCTCGGTGCAATGGGGTCGCGGCATGTCCGATAATCGGGCGAGCCTTCCGGCCTTGTGGAGGTCGGGATGAAAATACGCGGTAAAATCAATCTAATCGTCGGCATCATGAGTGTGCTGGCGGTTGCGGTGACCGGCATGTCGCTGGTCGCTGTCAACAAATACAACGAGAAATTCCACCAGTACGAGAACGTGGCGACGCGCGCCTTCAACGCGGAACGCCTCAACCGGCTGGTGACCGCGGTCGTCATGGAATCGCGCGGCGTCTATGCCGCCCCGACCATCGAGAAGGCCAAGCCGTTTGCCGAAGGCATCCGCAAGAACCTCGACAAGATCGACGCGCTGCTTGCCGAGTGGCGCCCGCTGATCCCGGCCGAAACCAAAGCGTCCTTCGACACGCTGGTCGCCCGCGCCGCCGAATTCAGGACTTTCCGCGTCGAGACGGCGCGGCTTGGCGAAGAGGTTTCGCCGCAGGCTGCCAACGAGCAGGGCAACACCGACGCCAACCGCGCCAACCGCAAGGCGTTCCAGGAGCAGATCGACGGCGTTGTCGACATCAACCTGAAGACGCTTCAGGTCGTGACCGCTGATACGGCCGTCTTCGAGCGCAATGTCATCATCACCATTCTTGCCATCGCCGGCCTTGGCCTGATTGCCGGCATTGGCGCGGCATTCTACATCGCCACGAACCATCTGAGCCGTCCGATCCTTGAATTGACGGATAAGATGAAGCAGTTGGCTGGCGGTGATCTCACCGCGGACGTGCCTTTCGTCGGCCGCAAGGACGAGATCGGCGAAATGGCGGAAGCCGTTGAGGTCTTCAAGCAGAACGGCCTCGCCGTCCGTGACCTCAATGCGCAGGAAGCGGTGCTGCGCGAAAAGAGCGCCGACCTCCAGTCGAGCATCGGCGTCGTCGTCGCGGCCGCCGCCGCCGGTGATTTCACCAAGCGCATCGGCAAGGACTATGAAAACGACGATCTCAATCGCTTTGCGAAGAGCGTCAACGAGCTGGTCGGCAGTGTTGACGCCGGCATCGCCGAGACCCGCCGCGTAATTGCGAGCCTCGCGGCCGGTGACCTGACCCAGAGCATGAACGGTCGCTACCAGGGCGCCTTCGCCGAACTGCAGCAGAACGTCAACGAGACGCTGTCGACCCTGCAGAAGACGCTGCGCGAGGTCCGTACGACCACGGACTCGATCAACGGCAATTCGTCCGAACTGCGTTCTGCCGCCGACGACCTGTCGAAGCGGACGGAACAGCAGGCCGCAGCCCTCGAAGAGACGTCCGCCGCGCTCGATCAGATCACCGTCGCGGTGAAAAGCTCGACCGAGCGCGCACAGGAAGCGACCGTCATGGTCAACGAGGCCAAGCACAGCGCGGCACAGTCGGCAGCCGTGGTGCGCAATGCCGTCGATGCCATGGGCCGGATCGAACAGGCCTCGAGCGAAATCGGCCAGATCACCAACGTGATCGACGAAATCGCCTTCCAGACCAACCTCCTGGCGCTGAATGCCGGCGTCGAGGCGGCCCGCGCCGGTGACGCAGGCAAGGGTTTTGCGGTCGTCGCCCAGGAAGTGCGCGAGCTTGCCCAGCGTGCGGCCAGTGCCGCCAAGGACATCAAGGGTCTGATCTCGAAGTCGGGCAGCGAAGTGGCGACCGGCGTCCGCCTGGTACAGGAAACCGGCTCGGCGCTCGGCGAGATCGAGGAGCGTGTTCTGAAGATCAACGACCACATCCACTCGATCGCAACGGCAGCGCGCGAGCAATCGACGGGGCTGAGCGAGGTCAGCACGGCGGTCAACCAGATGGACCAGGTGACGCAGCAGAACGCGGCCATGGTGGAAGAGGCGAATGCCGCCACCCACAAGCTGTCTGCCGAAGCCAACAATCTCGCAAGCCTGATCGCCTACTTCAAGGTCGACAATGCTGCCGCCCGGCCGATCGCCGTGGCACGTGAGACCGCCCAGCCGGTCGCATCGCCGGCACGGCGCATGATGGGCAACGTCGCGCGCGCCTTTGGCGGCGGCTCCGCCGCAGCCGTGGCCAAGGAGGACTGGCAAGAATTCTGATCGCCGGCTTGCTCGGTCAAATGTAAAGAGCCCGCGGTGCCTTCATGGTGCCGCGGGCTTTTCGTTTCCAGAAACCTCCGCGCGCCAATGTCCGCGACAGGAGGCGTCCAGGCACTGTTCCCTGGGTGACTTACGCCGGTCCGGAAATTGCGCAGACAGGCCGGGCGAGACGGTAATGCGTCGTCGGTTTGGATCGAGTTTTTGTCCACTTTGCGAAGGTCCGGGCGTGCTCACGTGGCCGCATGGGGAGGGGATGATCAAGATGTGGTCTCTTGCGATTGAAAATGGCGGAGCTTTGAAAGCGGCCCGCGGCTATGTCGCACCCGGCTCGCCCTCAGTGCGATTGGAAAAAAGGCAGCCTTCTCCTATTATGGGCTATTGCGAAACGTCGCTGCAGGGCCCACGCCCGGGCTCGCGGTGCATCGATTTGACAGGCAAGGAACATTCTTGGGCATGACGGAAGAAGCGCGTCAGGCGAACGCCAACGAGGCCCTCAAGGCGGGTGCGGGGTTCTTCCGTGGTCTTTCCGGCAAGCTGTTGTTGCTGACGATCGTCTTCGTCATGCTGGCAGAAGTGTTGATCTTCGCTCCATCCGTGGCGACGATGCGCACGCGCTGGCTCGAGGACCGGTTGAACACGGCTGCGGCCGCCGCTGTTGTCGTCGATGGCCTGCAGAATGTCGAACTGCCGCGCAGCGTGCAAAAGGACACGCTGATGGCGACGGGCACGAAGGCGATCGTCATCCGCCGCAAGGATGCCTCGCGCATGATCGCGCTCACCGACATGCCGCTTGAGATCGAAGGCGAGTACGACGTTGCCAACGCGACCGCGTTTGCCTCGATCCGCGATGCGTTCGACACGCTGCTCTTTGGCGGTGATCGCGTCATCCGCGTCTATGGGCCGCTCGGCGAAAGCGATGCGACGATCGAGCTTCTGATGAAGGACGCGAGCCTGCGCAAGGCGATGCTCGTCTATTCGCGCAACGTCTTTGTCCTGTCGCTCATCATTTCGTTGATCACCGCGGCGCTGATCTTTCTCGCCATCAACCGGATGCTGATCACGCCGATCCGCCGGATGACGGCCAGCATGCAGGAATTTTCCGACGACCCGTCCAATCCGGCCCGGGTTCTTGTGCCGCCGGAAGGGCGCGACGAGCTTGCCGTCGCCGGCCAGCATCTCGCCAGCATGCAGCGTGAATTGCAAAAGACGCTGAAGCAGCAGAAGAGCCTTGCCGAGCTCGGCCTTGCCGTCTCGAAGATCAACCACGACATGCGCAACATGCTGTCCTCCGCACAGTTGATCTCCGACCGTCTGGCCGACGTGGACGATCCCGTGGTCAAGCGTTTCGCTCCGACGCTGCTGCGCACCATCGATCGCGCGGTCGGCTATACGCGCGAAGTGCTGTCCTATGGCCGCACGACGGAAGCAGAGCCGCACCGGCGCTTCGTGGCGTTGAAGCCGCTGGTCTCCGATGTCGCCGAGCTGCTGGCGATCGATCCGCAGTCCGGCATCGACTTCCAGGTGCAGATGCAGGACGACCTTGAGGTCGATGCCGATAGCGAGCAGCTTTTCCGGGTGGTGCACAACATCTGCCGTAACGCCGTGCAGGCGTTGACGAGCCATGAGGCTGAGGATGGTCGTCCGCGCATCGTCGCGGTCTCTGCCATGCGCGTCGGCAGCGTCGTAACGATCTCCGTGGACGACACCGGCCCCGGCATGCCGCCCAAGGCGCGGGAAAACCTGTTTGCCGCCTTCCGCGGCTCGGCCCGTTCCGGTGGCACGGGCCTTGGACTCGCGATTGCCCGCGAGCTGGTTCTCGCCCATGGCGGCACGATCGCGCTGGTCGAAAAGCCGACGCCGGGCACGCTTTTCCGAATCGAACTGCCGGACCGGCCGGTGCCGCTGGACGCCTTCCGCTCGAAGGTGCGCCATTAGGCGACGATCGTTATGATGGGCTGAGGCGAAAGCCCGTCATCACTCATTTTTTTTACGAGGCCGCCCTTCGACGGCAACGCCTTGCTTTCCAGCAGGTTCATGCGCCGGGGTTGCCGTGCCTTTCCACAGCTGAGCAGGAGCGCCGTCGTAAAAATGAAATTTTTTGCGGAACGGCGCTTGCAATCCCCGAAAGGACCCTTTAGAGAACCGCTCACGCAAGCGGTTCGACCGCTTCAGGCAAACGCACCCGTAGCTCAGCTGGATAGAGCACCAGACTACGAATCTGGGGGTCAGGAGTTCGAATCTCTTCGGGTGCGCCATTCCTTTCAATGACTTAGTTAGTCATACGTTTCCCCATCATACATCGTCTTCGTATGAAGCGTTCTAGCGCATCGCGACCCGTCTGTTCCGCGATGCACTTCGATGTCGGGTAACCTGTCAGATCGCTTCTGCAGGCGGGGCTGCACGATCATGGCGCAAGTGCGCCTCAACGTGAGCTGTTCTCGCGTACAGGCGATGATCAGGATTGGCGGACGGCATAGCCGTTTTCGACAAGCCAGGCGTCGTGCAGCCACTTTTCCGTCCCGCGATGGCCGGGAAAGCGGATCCAGTGGATGTCGCGCTCGAAGACCATGACCTTGCGATCCGCGCCGACGATCACCCACATCCAGAGCCCATCGGCGGTGTTGCGCATTTTGACCTTCATGCCGGCGAGCGTCAGGTTCTCTTCACGCCCATTGCGGGTTACGCGCAGCGGTTCGTCGTGCCGGTCGATCCAGCTGATATCAAGCACGGGCAAGAGGTCGGGTGCCGCGTTGCGCAGAAAATCCATGGCGATTGCCTGAGCTTCTTCGCGTGTCGGCAGCTTGCCGCCGACCAGATCGAGATCCATCCGGGCAAATCCCTTGAGACGGCCGTTATCGGCGATGACGGTCGTTCCGCCTCCGTCTGCAACTCATTGGTGTTTCTCGACAGCGCAGGGGGCGCCGATGCCGTCTGGAAAAACGATGTGAAATCAGAGCTCTGCTTCGCGCTCACGGCGAATGGCATGTGCGCGTCGCGCACGGGAAGCTGTCGCTTGATCCTAAGCGATCACGGGCGGCGATGCCTGCGGACAATCTCGGTGCCCATGAAACGTGTCGCATGCCGGTTCTGCAGAAAATGGCTTAGCTTCAAAGTGTTAGGGGATCCGTCGGCATCATCCGAACGAAAGGACACCCAGCAGGAATCACGCGTCAAACGGGGTAGATGACAGTTTTGTATATTAGTATATCATAAATCACAATGCTCGCGAATGTTGTGCGTGCGGCAAATCGCGAAGGCCCTGGCGGATGGAGACCCCGATCACGATGGGTGCCAGGGCTTTCACGATCTTTTGACGCCTGCATGTGAAAATCGGGCTCGTCGGCTTCCTATATGAAGGAGGTAGTGAGGCCGCTGAAAGAAGGGAGGTGTCGATGTATCGCTACATGATGAAAGAACTTCTCGTGATCGTTGCCGGCCTATCGGTTTGTGCCTTCATGATCCTGTTCTTTTTGGTCCATTCCACGCCCAGCCTGCAGTAGCGGCTAACGGCGCAGCATCATCGCCGGCGCATGCGGCATCAACGCAGTTGCGCGAGCAAATCAACGGTGTGTTGATCCTTCTCCCCCTCGAAATAGCGCTGCAGCGCCTGTTCGAACGGATTGCCTTTTCCGTCCACGCTTGAAAACAAAGTCATTGACGACCGGAATTTCCTGTCGTCGGGGCTCGAAAAGATCTGGTGCGCCGATTTGCCAGTCACGGCGTTGACGAGCGCGGTGCATTCCCTGAGCCTTTGGCCAAGCACCGCGTCGGCGAGATAGGCTGCCGCCTCGTCTCGCCCGGAAATGGCATAACGCTGCGCCATCGGAGAATGCCCAAGGCCGGACAGCTGCGGGAAAACGAACCACATCCAGTGCGTCTGCTTGTGTCCCTGTCGCAGTTCTTCCAGGACCGCGTCATAGACGCGGTTCTGGGCATCGATGAAGCGCTGCAGGTCGAAGGGGTCGGTCATGGCGTACCTCGCTTGACCGCGCCCTGATGCAGGCGCGGGCGTCAGCTACCAGCGATGATGAACATGGACCTTCACCAGCTGCTCGTAAACTGCGGCGATTGCGGCTTTGGTCTCGCCGTCGATGGTCGAGAGCGCACTGGCTGCGGCGTTCGACTGCGCCTGGGCCTCGTTGCGGGCGCCCGGAATGACGACGGAGACGGCCTGTTGTTCAAGGATCCAGCGAAGCGCGAACTGCGCCATCGCGACCCCCTGGGGCACCAGCGGGCGTAGCTGCTCGACGGCTTCAAGCGCGGTCTCGAACGGCACGCCGGCAAAGGTTTCGCCAACGTCGAAGGCTTCGCCGTGGCGGTTGAAGTTGCGGTGATCGTCGGCGGCAAACGCCGTTTCGCGGGTGATCTTGCCTGACAAAAGGCCAGAGGCAAGCGGCACGCGAACGATGACGCCGACATTCTTCTTCTCGGCTTGCGCAAAGAACAAGTCGTGCGGGCGCTGGCGGAAGATGTTGTAGATGATCTGCACCGTCGCGACACCCGGGTACTCGATCGCCTTCAGCGCTTCCTCGACCTTTTCGACCGACACGCCGTAGTGGCGGATCTTGCCCTTGGCAACGAGCTTGTCGAGCGCCCCGAACAGCTCGGGCCGGTAGTAGACCTCGGTCGGCGGGCAGTGCAGTTGTACGAGATCGAGCGTCTCGACGCCGAGATTGGCGAGGCTGCGATCGATGAAGGCTTCGATGTTTTCACCGGTATAGCCCTCGGCGACGTGCGGGCTCAGCCTGCGGCCCGCCTTGGTCGCGACGAACGGCCTGTCGCCGCCCCGTTCCTTGAGCACGGCCGAAATGATCTTTTCGGACCGGCCGTCGCCATAGACGTCGGCAGTGTCGATGAAGGTCACGCCGGCGTCGAGCGCGGCATTGAGCGCACGTTTGCCGTCAGCCTCGCTGACGTCGCCCCAGGCGCCCCCGATCTGCCAGGCGCCGAAGCCGATCTCGGAAATGGTTGCCCCGGTCTTGCCAAGCGTTCTCGTCTTCATCGTGATGTCTCCTTCTGTGGGTCCGTCAATCGGTCGGACCAAATCAATATGAACGGCATGCGAAAGGAAACCGTCTCCGCTGTCACCGCTCTAGTCGTCGAGCGAGACCACGGCCTTGCCGCGACTGAGATCGACAACCATTGCGATGATAGTCTCTGCCTCGTCCTTGCGCAGGTCGAGGCTAAGAACCGGGCCCTTGTCGGTAAAGCTCTCGCCGACGATAGCGACGTTGCGGGCAAGCAGCCGCGCCTTGATCAGCGCCATGTCTGAAAAATCGACGGCGACGGTTGCGCGCACGGTCTCGATCATCTCGATCTTTTCCGCCGCTCGAAGACACAGCGCTGCCGTGCCGCCATAGGCGCGCACCAGCCCGCCGCTGCCGAGCAGGATGCCACCGAACCAGCGGGTGACGACGACCACGACGCCGTCGAGCGCCTGGCCATCGATTGCTGCGAGAATGGGCTTTCCGGCCGTGCCGCTCGGTTCGCCGTCATCGCTGAAGCGATAGGCCTGGCCGATGCGCCAGGCCCAGCAATTGTGGTTGGCGGTGACATCGGAATGGGCGGTCAGGAAATCTTTCGCGGCCTGCTCTTCGGCAATGGGTGCGGCAATGGCCAGAAAACGGCTCTTCTTGACGTCCTGGGTTGCCGTTTCGATGCGCGTGAGGGTGAACATGGCCGCTTCCGTTTCTAGAGAAGCTGATAACGGATTGCGGGGAAGGGCGCTACCACGGTTTGGAACGGTGCAGGCCCGGTTCGCTGCCAAGCGCCCGAGCGAAATGGCTCCGCATTCCTCTCCCCTCATTCCTGTGCCTGTTACAGGAATCCAGTCACGGCGCGTCTGCGCCGTGAGAAGACTCTGGATCCGGCGAAGCAAGCTTTTCGCGCCGCCGACGCGGCTCGGCTGGATCCCTGTGACGGGGCACAGGGATGAGGTGGAGAGAGGAAGGCGATCACCGCCGTGTGAACCCTCCCGTCCCTTCATCGCCTCTCCCGTGCTCGGGAGAGGCGTTTCTTGTCCGAAGCCGCGGCTTCGATCAGCCGATCGCCATCAGGCTGGCATTGCCGCCGGCAGCGGCCGTGTTGATCGAGGTCGAGACTTCCTCGAGCAGCCAGTTGAGGCAATAGGCGTCGGGGTTCTTGCCGATCTCTTCGGTCGACGCCGCCTGGACGAGAACCAGCGGACCCGGCAGGCCCGCGATGGCCTTGCTGACCTCGCGCACCCGTTCACCGTTGCCTTCGACCAGCGCGCCGGCATAGGGACCGTCGGCCGACCAGTCTTTCGACCAGGAAAGCCGCGCAGCGATGCTTGCCGGCAGGCCCTTCAACGATGCCTGAAGACCGGAGGCAGCGTCGATGACGACCGTGTTGCCGGTGGCAAGGGCTGCACCCAGCTGGTGGTAGAGACCGGTCTCCGTCGCCGGAACCAGAAGGACGCGGCCGCGCGGATGCAGCGCATAGAGGTTGCGTTCGCCGACCGGGCCTGGAAGCTCCGACAGCAGGCCGAGGGCCGAGTTGCTGCCGGCGGTGCGGGCGGCTTCGGCTTCGGTCTTGGCACCCTTGCCGTCGAGCCACTTGGCGAAGTCGAGCAGCGCCGGGTCCGTGTGGACGGAGCTGTGCTGCGGCGGCACCGGGGCGGTGGCGACAAGGCGGCCCAGATAGAGCGGGCCGCCAGCCTTCGGACCGGTGCCGGAAAGGCCACGTCCGCCGAAGGGCTGCACGCCGACGACAGCGCCGATGACGTTGCGGTTGACGTAGAGGTTGCCCGCCTTGACCCGCGAGGTGACGTGGGCGATCGTCTCGTCGAGGCGCGTGTGCAGGCCGAAGGTGAGGCCATAGCCGGTGGCGTTGATGTCGTCGATCAGCCGGTCGAGATCGTCGCGGCGGTAGCGGATGACGTGCAGCACCGGACCGAAGACTTCACGCTTGAGATCGGAGAGCTTGTCGAGCTCGATGATCGTCGGCGGCACGAAGGTGCCCTGTTCGGTTCCGGAGGCGGGGCCGATCTGCTCGACCTTGCGGCCGAGGCCGCGCATCGTTTCGATGTGCTTTTCAATGATGCCCTTAGCTTCCGCGGTGATGACAGGGCCGACGTCGACCGAGAGCCGGTCGGTGCGGCCGATCTTCAGCTCGTGCAGTGCGCCCTTCAGCATAGAAAGCGTGCGGTCGGCCACGTCTTCCTGCAGGCAGAGAACACGCAGCGCCGAGCAGCGCTGGCCGGCGCTGTCGAAGGCCGAGGCGATGACGTCGCCGACGACCTGTTCGGCAAGCGCCGAGCTGTCGACGATCATGGCGTTCTGGCCGCCGGTCTCGGCGATCAGCGGGATCGGCCGGCCG
>NZ_DASYHB010000051.1:0-1528 GCF_035999185.1 Ensifer sp.
CTTGAGGCTGACCCATGTTGCGACGAACGAGCGGTCCGGCAGCCACACCATGTGACCGGGGCAGAGACGCGGCCGAGCGCGTCGACAAACAAACTGTACTGTTTCGCTTTACCGACCAGTTGTTCCGCTCTCGGACTCTGAGCGAAATCTACGACGCGGCGCTCGATGCCATATGCAGTGCGCTACTGACCACTCGAGCGTCAATTCTCCGCTTTGACCGTGACGGGACCATGAGGTTTGTGGCATGGCGCGGGCTTTCAGATGATTATCGGACCGCCGTGAACGGGCACTCACCTTGGCAGCGGTCGGACCGTGGTGCGCCACCTATTTTTTTCGAGGACGTCAATCGTAGCGGCCTGGAGCCGCAATTGGCCAAGACGATCTCGGCGGAAGGCATTCGTTCGCTTGCCTTCATTCCACTGGCTGGCTCTGCCGAACTCGTTGGCAAGTTCATGGTCTACTATGATGCGGTGCGAATTTTCTCAGAGGAGGAACGCGAAATCGCAGTCACGATCGCGCGCCAACTCGGCTTCGCCATCGAACGGGAGGCGTCGGAGACTGCCTCTCGTCGGTTGATGGCTTTGATTGACTCGTCTGATGACGCGATCATCGCCAAGGATTTGAACGGGATCATCACTGACTGGAATCCTGCAGCCGAGCGGATCTTTGGTTATCGCCGGGATGAAGCGATCGGTCAGTCGATCATGTTGCTGATACCTGAAGCCAGACGTGAGGAGGAGCCGGCGATCATCGAACGGATTCGCGCTGGTCAACACATCAAACACTACGAGACTGTACGCCAACATAAAGACGGCAGTATGATTGACATTTCGCTGACAGTCTCTCCGATTAAGGACGCCGACGGCAAGATCATCGGCGCCTCGAAAATCGCTCGCGACATCGCTGACCGCAAGCTGGCACAAGAACAGCAATTGCTTCTGCTGCGCGAGATGAACCACCGCGTGAAGAATATTTTCGCCCTCACCAGTGGCATCGTCAATCTCAGCGTCCGCTCGGCGAAATCTGTGGATGAGCTTGCGTCCACCGTCACAGAGCGGCTCGCTATGCTGGCGCGGGTTCACAATCTGACCCTGTCTCCGCTCGTGGCAGGTGACGAGCCGGCGCCAACCACCTTGCATTGCTTGATCAGCGCCGTACTCTCACCTTACCAAACCGCCGCGCGGGCCCGGTTTGACATCCGCGGAGCTGACACCGCCGTTCCTTCGAACTTGGTCACGTCGCTGTCTCTTCTACTGCATGAGTTCGCTACGAATGCTGCCAAGTATGGCAGTCTTTCGACTCTTGACGGCATGGTCGAAATCGTCTGCGCTGACGAACAGTCAGAGTTCATTCTTGTTTGGCGAGAATCCGGTGGGCCGCCACCGCAGCCCACCGCGACAGAAGGCTTCGGAAGCCGCCTTGTCAAAGCAACGACAAGTCAACTCGGCAGAATCAACCGCGTTTGGGAACCCTCTGGAGCGGTGATCGAACTCGCCATCGAAAAGAGCCGCCTTACTGAACAAGAGTC
>NZ_DASYHB010000141.1:0-52300 GCF_035999185.1 Ensifer sp.
GACTGCCATCTCTTCCTTGACAAGGGAATCGAGGATGAGGAGGCGCTTAGGATTTGCCATGGCCGAGAGGAAACCGGCTGCTACCTCGGCTTCATCGTGTTTTTCAGGCGAAAGTGGCTGCATTGCGTGCTCCATGCGAAATTTACATCACACGTAGTTATGGTTGACGAAGCAAGATAATTAGTCGTGATGCATAAAAGGGCAACCACCTACTGCAAGAAATGGGGGTAGCTCTCCAGCGATTAACCGTTAAGTTCACGCAAAATTGCCCGTAAATTGGAACTATCTTCGATAGGTCTCGGGAATTCCAGGCGTTTCAGTCGATCTCCGTCGGCGAGATCGAGGCCGGCAGCGTCGATCCCGACGATCTTCCAGCTGCCTTCCGGCGCATTGCAGAGTTTCACTGCATAATTCTGGACTGCGTCGGAATGATCCATGTTCATGTGTTCGATCGCACTTGCTTCCTTGGCCGCGAGCGAAGCGATGGCAGGCGTATCGATCACGAGGTCTGCAGCCGTTAGCACATAGGCGCGGCCGAAGCCGCCGTTGAGGCTGGCGCGAAGCGGTGTCAGGCGAAAGAAGCCGAAATCAGGGAAATCGACATAAAGCTTCGACTTGGGGTGGCGGCGAACGAATCGCTCGCGGATGCGGACATGCGCCTCGCTGTCGCGGACAACCTGCTCGGCGGTGCATTGCACGGTGAGGCGCGGGTGGGCCAGCGGATCGCCCTTGCCGGGCTCGCCCGTCAAAAGAGAGGCCCTGACGTCGGCCAGCAGCGCCTGCGTGTGGGTCGACAGCTTCGAGATCAGGATGACCGGCACCCCGTCGACATCCATGCCGACGAGCACACGGCTGACGAAGGGAAAGCCGCCACTCTCGGGCTCGATCGCGGCAAGCGAGGCGCTGCGGGCGCCGCGCAGAAGCGTACGGGCGAGGGTGCGTGCCTCGTCATCTGTGTCGCGCAAGACGCTCGGCTTGTCGTTCATCAGCTCTACCTTTCCGGCCATGCTATCATTGCTCCGGAATGAATAAAGCCCGGAGTGGTCCTCCGGGCTTTTATTGGCTTGTTGAGCGGCGCCGTCAACTTTTGTTGCGGTGGCGCGTCAATCCTTGCACGATATCCTGGGCGTCGATCGTGCCGACGACAGAACCGTTGTCGACAACCCCGATGCTGCCCGGTTGACGCGACATGGCGTCGAGAATGTCAACGAGCGGCGTCGTCGGCTTGGCGGTGGCGGTGACGCCGGCAACCGTAACCCCTCGCTGGACGCCGGTCTGCATCACGTCCTTTGCCATCAGCATGGTGATCGGGTTCATATGCTGGACGAAATCCGCGACATACTGGTTGGCCGGATTCTTGACGATATCCTGCGGCGTGCCGCACTGGATGATGCGCCCGCCCTCCATGATGGCGATGCGGTTGCCGATACGGAAGGCCTCGTCGAGATCGTGGCTGACGAAGATGATAGTCTTCTTCAGTCGCCGCTGGAACTCGAGCAACTCGTCCTGCAGGCGGGTGCGGATCAGCGGATCGAGTGCGGAGAACGGCTCGTCCATCAGAAGGATCGGCGCGCCTGTGGCAAAGGCGCGGGCAAGCCCGACGCGCTGCTGCATGCCACCCGAAAGCTCGTTGACCTTGCGGCCCGCCCATTTCGAGAGGTTGACGAGTTCGAGCTGTTCGCCGACGCGCGCCTTGCGCTCGGCGTCCGGCATGCCGGCAAGCTCAAGCCCGAAGCCGACATTGTCGGCGACGGTGCGCCAGGGTAGCAGCGCGAACTGCTGGAAGACCATCGAGACCGTGTGCATGCGGAAGTCGCGCAGCGACTTGGGATTGGTGCGGTAAGGATTGAGCGCACCGTTTGCTGTCTTCACCTCGACGTCGCCGCGGACCACGGGTGCAAGGCCGTTGACGGCGCGCAGCAGCGTCGACTTGCCGGAGCCAGAAAGCCCCATCAGCACGAGGATCTCGCCCTCGGTGATTTCGAGCGAGGCGCCGGCAACGCCAAGGACGAGGCCGGTCTCGGCACCGATCTCGTCGCGGGTCTTGCCCTGATCGACCATCTGCAGAGCGACTTGCGGATTGTTGCCGAAGATGATGTCGACATTCTTGAATACGACGGCGTTGGTCATGCGCCTTCTCCTTCGTCGGACGAGCGGAAAAGGCGGTCGAGAATGATCGCCAGGATGACGATGCAGAGGCCCGCTTCAAAGCCCTTGGCGACGTTCACCGAGTTCAGCGCGCGCAAGACAGGAACGCCGAGGCCGTTGGCGCCGACGAGGGCGGCGATGACCACCATCGACAGCGACAGCATGATCGTCTGGGTGAGGCCGGCCATGATCTGCGGCATCGCGAAGGGCAGCTCCACCTTGCGCAGCACCTGGCCCGGCGTTGCGCCGAAGGCCTGGGCTGCTTCGACCAGCGACGGCGGCGTCGAGATGATGCCGAGGCGGGTGAGGCGGATGGGCGCGGGAATAGCGAAGATCACGGTGGCGATGAGGCCGGGGACCATGCCGAGGCCGAAAAGGATCAGCGCCGGGATGAGGTAGACGAAGGTCGGGATCGTCTGCATCAGGTCGAGGATCGGCCGCATGACGGCGTAGACCCAGGCGCGACGGGCAGCGGCGATGCCGAGCGGCACGCCGACCGCCATGCTGACGACGCTGGCCGCAAGCACCAGCGCCAGGGTCTCCGTCGTTTCCTTCCAGTAGCCCTGATTGATGATCAGGAGCAGGCCGAGGCCGGTAAACAGCGTGATGCCGATCGAGCGGCGAAACCACCAGGCAAGCCCGGTTATCACTGCGACCACGATCAGCGGATGCGGGGTCTGAAGGACATAGAGGAGAATGCCGACGACGCCAGACAGGAAACGAGCGAGCTGGTCGAAGAACAGCTCGAAGTTCGTTGTCAGCCAGTCGACGAATGCCTTGGCCCA
This sequence comes from Ensifer sp., assembly GCF_035999185.1. Lineage (GTDB taxonomy): Bacteria > Pseudomonadota > Alphaproteobacteria > Rhizobiales > Rhizobiaceae > Ensifer. The sequence goes on from NZ_DASYHB010000141.1 coordinate 2,934, forward strand.
GCCGCCAATGGGGATGCGGTTTTCGGTCAGAAATTCCACAGGAGTGAATCCGTCTCGTCAGATCAAAACTATCGCGCGATGCGGTGAAAAAAGGCGGGGTCTTTCCCCGCCTTGTCGTCGCTCAGAGCCCGAGCGCAGTCTTGGCCGCCGCGAGACCTTCGCCGCCGTCCTTGGTGGTGACGCCGGCAAGCCAAGGCTCGATCGCCGTCGGGTTGGCCTTCAGCCATTCCGTCGCAGCGGCATCCGGTTCCTTGCCGTCGTTGAGGATCTTGCCCATGATCTCGTTTTCCATCTGCAGCGAGAACTTGAGGTTCGTCAAAAGCTTGCCGACATTCGGGCATTCGGTGGTGTAGCCGGCGCGCACATTGGTAAAGACGCTGGCGCCGCCGAAATTGGCGCCGAAGATGTCGTCGCCGCCGGAGAGATAGGTGAGCTTGAAGTTGGCGTTCATCGGGTGCGGTTCCCAGCCGAGGAACACGATCGGCGCGCCATCCTTTTCAGATCGAGCGACCTGCGCCAGCATGCCCTGTTCGGAAGATTCGACCACTTCGAAGCCCTTGAGGCCGAAGGTATCCTTGTCGACCATGTCGATGATCAGGCGGTTGCCGTCATTGCCGGGCTCGATGCCGTAGATCTTGCCTTCGAGCGCATCCTTCTGGGCTGCGATGTCCTTGAAGTCCTTGATGCCGAGTTCGGCACCCTTGGCGTTGGTCGCCAGCGTGTATTTCGCGCCTTCGAGGTTGGGTCCGAAGGATTCGACCGATTTGTCGTCGAGATAGGGTCGTACGTCGTTTTCCTGGGTCGGCATCCAGTTGCCGAGGAAGACGTCGATGTCCTTGTTCTTCAGCGAGGTATAGGTGACCGGAACCGAGAGAACCTTGATGTCGGTCTGGTAGCCGAGACCCTTCAAGACAGCCGCGACCGTCGCGGTGGTTGCAGTGATGTCCGTCCATCCGACGTCGGAGAAACGGACGGTACCACAGCTTTCCGGCTCGGCAGCTGCAGCCTGCTGAGCGGTCAGGGCGACGACCGAAACGGCGCCTGCCAGTATCAGTTTGAGAGAGAATGCTTTTTTCATCGTTGTCGTTCCCCTGCCTCTATTATTGTTTTAGCCAAACACCATTGGATAGCGAATTCAAGCGCTTTGATGTCGAAGGAAGTGTATTGCGTCAATACGCTGACGGGGTGCACGATGCGACGCTGGATGTCGCAATGTCCACGAAATGGTCTAGTCCGGCGAAAAACTGTGGGTGCCGCAAACGCGCTCTGGCCTTCCGTGGCAAGCCTCGTCATTACCGGGAAACGGAAATCCGGACGCGGTGAAGATGGCCAAACTCTATTTCAGCTATGCGACGATGAATGCCGGCAAGAGCACGATGTTGCTGCAGGCCTCCTACAACTACGAGGAGCGCGGCATGCGCGTGGTGATGCTGATCGCCGCCCATGACGACCGCGGTGGCGTCGGCCGCATCTCGTCGCGCATCGGCCTTTCGGCAGACGCCATACCGTTTCATGGCGACGACGATCTCTATACGCTGATCGAGACGCTGAACACCGATGGCGCAGGCGAGATCGCCTGCGTGTTCGTCGACGAGGCCCAGTTCCTCAACGAGGGGCAGGTGTGGCAGCTCGCCCGCGTCGCCGACCGGATCGGCATTCCTGTCATGGCCTACGGCCTTCGCACCGATTTCCAGGGCAAGCTTTTCCCGGGTTCGATGGCGCTTCTCGCCCTTGCCGACGAACTGCGCGAGGTACGCACGATCTGCGACTGCGGCCGCAAGGCGACGATGGTCGTGCGTCTCGACGGTCACGGCAATGTCGTACGGGAGGGGGCCCAGGTCGAAGTCGGTGGCAACGAGAAGTACGTTTCCTACTGCCGGCGCCATTGGGAAGACAAAATGCGCTGCGAGTGACGACGACGGCCGACTGGCCGCTTGCGGCGGCCGTCTTGGCGGTGCCATTCTCGTCCCGTCTTTTCAGCATGAGGTTTTCGATGCGGCGCCTGCTTCCAACTCTTCTCCTCAGTCTCTGTCTTGGCGCGCCGGCGGCACAGGCCGGTGGCGATGCTACGGCCGGGGCGGCGGTGTTTCGCAAATGTGCCGCCTGTCACACGGCAAGCGAGCCGGTCAATCGCGTCGGCCCGAGCCTGATGGGCGTCGTCGGCCGGCCGGCGGCGTCGGTTGCCGGCTACAGCTATTCGGAAGCGATGACGGCGTTTGGCGCTGCGGGCCATGTCTGGGACGAGGCGACGCTCAGCGAATATCTCCTGAGCCCCAAGGCGATGGTCGGCGCCACCAAGATGATGTTCCCTGGGCTGAAGAAGCCGCAGGACATTGCCGACGTCATTGCCTATCTCAAGGCGCCACCTACCGCCAAATAGGCAATGCTTTCGATATCTCAAGCACTTCGCTGCGAAGACTGATCGAAAAAAGCCGTTGGGAAAGGCTTGTTCTCTTCCCTCAAACACCCTTTATATAGCTGCAATCGAAGGCTGAATAATTTGGCCCTGGTGGCGGATCCCGCCACGGTGGAGCGAGGGGGAAGACATGGCGACTCTTCAGAATTTCGACGCGGAAATCGAGAAGACGAAAAGCGTCGTCGAGCAGATGCGCGGCAAGCTCGAGCAATCCGGCGTCGTGCTGGAGCAGTTTGCCAAGTCCGAGACCAAGCTCGGCGACGTCAACTTCGATATCGAAAACGCCCGCATCCAGGACGTACTCAACCAGCAGAAGGTGATGGAAGCCAACATCGCCGACCTGATCATCGGGCTTGAGGACGCAACCAATGTCTTCGGCTCCGAGTTCGAGAGCATGAAGAACTATACCGGCTACGAAAAGTTCATCGGCGTCTTTTCCAAGCAGAAGATGCAGCGCATGCGCACCGACCGCGTGCGCAACATGTCCCTGGCCGGCAACTTGCAGGAACTGTTGTCGAAGTCCGACATGATCGTCGGCATCCTGAAAGAACAGAAGGCGATCCTCGACCAGCGCTACAAGACCTCGGAGCAGAGCCTGATCCAGGTGATCGAGCGCCGCAAGGGTACGATGGCCAACCTCGAAACGGTGCAAAAGCGCATCGAGGAACTCAACCCGTTGCTTCTCGACATCGAAAACCGCATCGCCGCCTCGACCGAGCAGAAGGTGCGCACCGAGCTCGAGGGCGAACGTTCGGCGCTGGCGACCGAGTACAACGAGAAGCAGGCGAAGGAACAGGAACTGCTGGCCGAAAGCCAGACCCTCGAGCGCTACACCTCGATGTTCCAGACCTTCGTCGACTCTCTCAACAACCAGATCGCCGCGCAGAACACGCTGATCAACAAGCTGACGATCGATACCGAGCAGCGCATCGTGCTCTACAAGGCGCTCGAAGATTCGTTGAAGACCGCCGCCCAGCAGGACGTCGCCCACAAGATCAACACGCTCGGAAGCCAGGTCGACACGGCTGCGGAAGAGACCATGGCCGGTATCGGGGCCGCGGCCCAGCGCCATATCGGCGATCTCCTCGAAATGCATGAAAAGAACATGCTTTCGACCCAGGATATCCAGCGCCGCAAGAAGCTCGCCGACGACGCCTTTGCCCGCCGCTTCCAGGCGGTGATGGATAAACACAACACTGCCAACTACGTGAAGCAGTGATCGGCCGGCGCATGATCCGAACCGAGTTTGCCTTTCGGCACGCGCCACGGGGATTTGCATGAAGGTCGCAGCTTCATCCGCTGTCGCACAGTATTTCGCGTCGATCCACGCCGCGCTCGCCGGGCTCGAACTCTTCCTCGGCGACCGCAACTCGCCGCTCTACCGAAACACCGTCGTCGGCGAAGTGATCGTTCCCTATCTCGGCCGGCTGAAGGCGTCGATCGACTGCTGGGAAAACCGGATCGGGTTTGTCGACCAATTCCGAATCTCACGGGCGGAGAGCGGATTTCCGGTGTTCCAGAACGTGCTTGAACTGGAGAACGACCGCCAGACCGCGGACAAACGGCTGGCCGACATTCCGTCGGCCGACGCGTTGCGCGACGAGATGGTCGATTTCATCCTGAGGCAGAAGGCCTTTCCCGAGGCGCTGCAGACGCGCATGGCCGAGCGCCTCTATCTGGAGCAGATCGGCAAGGGCGAGATCTTCTCGCCCTTCATCCTGCCGGAGACGATCCGCGTCGCCGTCAATTCCAAGACGATGCGGCCCTATTACGTGGTCAGCTGGGGCGCCTTCGACGGCGCCAATACGCTGCCGATGGTCTATATGGCGACGATCGAGGATTCGTCCGAAAAGATCGTCGAGATGCTGGTGACGCAAGACGGCAAGCTCAACCCGCAGGTCGAGATCCCGCTGCCGGTGGGCGGCCTGCTCAATCCGGAACTTGCCAGCCGCTTCGACGACTTTGCCTCCAAGAACAGCAGCTATTCGCTGACGCCGGTGACGATCGCCACCAATCTCGACAAGGACTTTGCCGAGCTCCATCCCAAGCAGCTGCGCCGCATCGTGCTTGGGCCCTTCTATTCGGCGGGGATCACCGAGAACAATGCGCGCATCAACGACATTCTTTCCAAGGTGCGTAAAGTCGAGAACGCCTGGCTTCTGACCTGGACCGTGCAGGAGGTGTTCTCCAAGGCGGAACGTCCGGCCACGCGCGGCTTCTGGTCGACGACGCCGGCGCAGGAAGAATTTCACATCGACACCGCCAACCTCGAAGCGACGCGCATGGGTGTCTCGTCCTACGAGAAGCACGCGCTGGTGCCGCACGACGCCTACCAGGCTCTTTACGCCGCCGGTGAGGCTGAACAAGTGTTCGGCGACTACAAAGTCCATGTCATTTCCGGCAACCAGGTCGTGAGCGAGGTTTGACGATGACACTCAATGCGGGGCTGACGACGCTGCACGAGGACGAAATCGCCAAGCATCAGGCGGTGGCGCAGGGTCTGGTGACCAAGCTCATCATCCTTGAGCGCGACGATCCTGCCTCAGGCGCAGCACTTGCCGGCACCGGCCGCCGCTTCGTGTCGACGGTTTCGACCGGCGGCCAGCGGCGCACGCGCGAAGTCGAGTTGACGAAGACCATCCAGTCGGTGCACCAGGGCGACCCGATGCTGTCGCCCGCCCAGCACGCCGTGCTTTACCGCACCCGCCGCGGTATCCAGGTGGCGCTTGCCGTCGCCGACGTGTTCGCGCGCCAAACGAGCCTTGAACAGCTCCAGGCGAAAAATGCCACATCGCCGCTCGCTGGCGAGGAAGCCAATCAGTTCAAGGCGCTGCTCAACGCCTCTGCCTACATCTCCGCCTTCACGCTTGCTGCCTATCTCGGCGCGACGCTTGCGGGCGAGGGGGAGCCGGTCGACGATGCGGTCGAACCCGATTTCCTGTTCGATACGCCGCAGGACGCCCTGAAGAGCCTGCTGTCGGCACTTGATCGCGGCATTGCAGGCGCGGCTGATGATCTGGCGCTGACAGCACGCGCGCGTGCCTTTTCGCGCGTGGCGATCGAGGGGCTGATTGCCCGCAAGGGCCGCTTCACCGGGCTGCAGAGCTTCGAGAATGTGCATATCCGGCTCGACCAGGACGACTTCACGCTGAACGGTTTTGACGTGGCTCCGGGCCAGAAGCGCAAGCCTCTGGTCATGACCTTCAAGAAGCCTGAGGAGATCATCGGCAACCATATCGCAAAGTACCAGGCGCTGAAGCTCGCCAAGATGCTGATGGCCTATGACTTCGACCGGCAGATGAACCCCTTCGTCGAACTCGGCGGCTTTCTCTTCACCTTCATCGGCGACGGCATGCCCGGCACCGGCAAGACGATCCTCATCCAGATGCTCGCCGGCATGCTCAACGATTATTGCGAGATTGCCGGCTACGCCTTCCACTACGAGAATTTCGGCGTCGACCAGATCTCCTCCTATCAGGGCAAGTCGGGCCAGAACTGCAAGGAATTCGTCAACAACGTCATCAATCCGCGCGCGATCGGCTTCGGCACGATCGACGATGTCGACCAGGTGGCGGCCAAGCGCTCCGACGACCGCGCATCGGCCGGCCAGCACGAGGTGACGGCGGTACTGATGGAAAGTTTTGCCGGCGCATCGACCGTGGTGCGCGGCAACTGCACCTTCGGCATGTTCTCCAATTACCCTGAAAATGTCGACGATGCGCTGCGCCAGCGTGCCGGCGCCCGCTGGCTGGTCGATGGGCCGCAGACCGAAGACGACTACATCGACATCTTCGCGCTGCTCGTCGGCAAGAACCACAAGATCCCCCTTGGCGAGCATCAACTGTTCGAGGGCCAGGAGATCAAGCGTGCTGTTGCCCAGTCCTATGCCGAGCACGCGCGGCCGAAAGAGGATGGTCTCGTCGCTGTCTGGGAACGCTATGAAAAAGAGAAGGGCGCGATCGCCTCAATCGCCGATGTCGGCGCCTATCTGCACATGATCAAGGAGGCGGAGCCCCGCTTTACCGGCCGGGCGATCAAGAACATCACCGACGCGATCAAGCTGCGCGCCATGGATGTCGAACTGCCGGACGACTGGTTCAAGGATGCCGGCTCGTTCATGCACAAGGGTTACGACGAGAAGAAAGCGATGATCGAGGCGCTGCGCGGCCCGATCACCATCGACATGGTGCTGCAGGAGATCAACCGCTACGCCGACAGCGAATTCCGCTACACCGACAAATCCGACGACGCCGCCGTCACCGACATCATCCGCCGCGAGCGCCAGCGCGAAAAGGCAATCCGCGAGATCGAGGCGATGAAACGCGATGGTCGGTGGCAGGGGTGATGGAAAGAGCTGACCGATGAAACGTCTTCTCGAAGCCGAACTGATCTATGGGCGGCTGCTCGATATTTCCGAGCCGCATCTGATCGCGCGTTACAACAAGGCGCTCGAAGGCTTCGGGCTCAGGCCGACGGCGCTGACGCAGTTCAGCATCGACATGACCGGGTTTTCGCCCGAAATCGCCGAGGAGCTCGGAGACCGGGACTATCTCGACCCCAATCGGGTCAACCGGCGCTTCATCATCATCACGCCGGAGCAGGCGGAACTGCCGTGCGTGCACACGAGCTTTTCCAATACCGCTGCGTTGATGCACGAGTTCTTTAACGCCAACAGCCGCGCGATCAACGCGGTGACGATCAAGGATGCGCTCTACGGTGAGATTGAGGATTCGGTCGCGATCGTCGACGACATCGACGATCTGCTGTCGATCAACGAGGTGCGGTTCCGGGTGCTGTCGGCCGAGGACATGCTCGGCAAGGCGGCGGAGCTGCGCGGCCTGGTCGACCGGCTGAAGAAGGTGCCGACGGCCTGGACCGATGACGAGATGCTCAACCGCATGGTCGAGCTTGCCAAGATGACCGGCGATATCCGCCAGAACGCGCTGGTTCCCGATCAACTGGTTTTTCGCCACGAAGCGTTCTGGGCCAACCATTTCGGCGGCGTCTACATCTTTCTCGACGGCAAGACGACGACCGTCATCTGCGATCCCTCGGTTCCGGGCTTCCGCAGGTCGCGGCCATGGCAGGTGAGCTACATCGCCATCAACGACTACGCGCGCATCTATGATTTCCTTGCCTCGACCAAGCGGCTGCAACTGCCGCAGGCCTCCTGGGTGGAGGACTCGGGGCTCTATCAACATCGCGCCGACATGATGGTGCGCGGCCTGATCCACGAGACCGATCCGGCTACCGATCTCGCTAATGCCGACCGGATCTGGCTGCAGACCTGGATGCATCGCAATGCGGCCGCTGTCGCCAAAGACGGCGCCTATCCGTTTCTGCAGGAGATGATCCGCATGGTAGCCGCCACCGGCACGATCCGGATGCAGGACGTGGCGCCGGCCAACCGTTTCATGCTGGTGCGCGCGGCACCCGCACATCCCGACCAATGGCTGGTCAACCGGCTGATCGCGCAGCTTGTTCCGCGCGATTTCGTCTCGCGCTTCGTCTTCGACAAGCAGGGCTTTTACGACGCCTACGAGCAATACAGCGAACGTTTCAAAGAATATGTTGTGGCGACGCTGACCGGCACATATCTGAAAGACAAGGCGGCCTTCCGCCACAAGCTTTACGGCCTCAGAGAGGAATAGGACATGTTCGACCCGATCGTTGCGTTTTTCCAGCGTGTCTTCACCGCGATCGGCCGCGGCATCGGGCTCGTCGTCGCCTGGCTGCTCTGGCCCTTCGTCGCGGCGGGCAACTGGTACCGGCAGCGCAGCTGGATCATCAAGGGGCCGATCGGCATCATCCTGCTCGGGCTGATCCTGTTCTACGGCTACTTCATCTGGCAGACCCAGGCCTGGACCAACTTCAACGAAGACTATGTCGATCGCTACAAGCTCGCCGAGCGGAAGGTGCCTGCCGGCTCGCCGATGAACGCTCCCGGTGCGACGTCGACGGGGCAGGCGACGACCGGCGGTACGGCAAACAACCTCGCGGGTGTGGCAACGCAGCCGATGGAATCGACGCCGGAAGCATTGGCGGCGGTGCAGCTGCCGGCCGGCACGGTCTGCCAGACCTCGGCGATCGTCGACGTCACAGCCGACCTCATCGACTTCAACGTCAACGAGAACGCCTGGATCTCGTCGATGCTGCTCTACAAGCTCGGTTTCTTCGGGCTCGACTGGGACGACACGCCCTGGCTCGACAACAAGGCGTCGTTCCAGCGCGGCGTCAACCAGGCGATCCGCCGGACCTCGGTGGAGCTCGTCGACTCGCTCGGTCGCATGCGCGGCACTTCGGGCATCAACAATGCGCTCCAGAGCGCCCGCGGCAACATGCAGTTCGATGAGGAAACCTGGTACTTCGGCATCAACCCGTTCGGCCCGAAGACGCCGACGCCGAGCTTCTATCGCGCGGCTATGAAGGACCTGAGGTCCTTCAACACCACGCTCAGCAAGTGCGAGGCGATCTTCGACGGCCGCTCGGACAACCTGGTCGAGTTCCTCGACCGTGTCGCCAACGACCTCGGCAACACCTCGGCGATCCTGCGCGAGCGCTCGGAAAACCACAATGGCGGCTGGTTCGACACGCGCGCCGACGACCGCTTCTGGTTCGCCTATGGCCAGCTCTACGGCTATTACGGCATCCTTTCGGCGGCGGGCGCAGACTTCGATAACGTCGTCGCCCAGCGCGGCCTGCTGCCGATCTGGACGGAAACGATCAAGCAGCTGCGGGCGGCACTGCGCATCCAGCCGTGGATCATCTCCAACGGCGAGGAAGCCGGCTGGATCATGCCGACGCATCTGGCGACGATGGGCTTCTATACGCTGCGGGTGCGCTCCAACATCGTGGAAATGCGCGACATTCTTGCCCGTTGAGGCAGGCGACGAGGTGGCCGGCCGCTAAGGGGCGGCCGCCGCCGATCTTGAGTTAGCGGGATGTGGCGGAAGCCGCAGACACGTCTTCTCCTCCCGCTTACTGCATGTTTCCTTTGATCGTGTTCGATCAAAGGACAAAAACATGCAGCAAATCAAAGTGCTACAGCGACCTTTGAGCGTCTGATCAGACGCGCGGCGCTGTAGGCATTGCGAACTGCGCCTGAAGGCGTGGACGAAAACGAGACCCTGGGGAGGGGACATGTCATGACGGAGGTCAAGTCCGATATCGAGATTGCGCGTGCCGCGAAGAAGAAGCCGATCCTGGAGATCGGGGCAGCGCTCGGCATACCGGCAGAAGATCTTCTGCCCTACGGCCACGACAAGGCAAAGATCGGTGCCGATTTCATCGCCCGCCAGCGCGAGAAGAAGAACGGCCGGCTGATCCTGGTGACGGCGATCAATCCAACGCCGGCCGGTGAAGGCAAGACGACGACGACGGTCGGTCTCGGCGACGGCCTTAACCGCATCGGCAAGAAGGCGATCGTCTGCATCCGCGAGGCCTCACTCGGCCCCTGTTTCGGCGTCAAGGGCGGTGCTGCCGGCGGCGGCTACGCGCAGGTGGTGCCGATGGAGGACATGAACCTCCACTTCACCGGCGACTTCCACGCGATCACGTCGGCGCACAATCTGCTCGCTGCGCTGATCGACAACCACATCTACTGGGGCAACGAGCAGAACATCGACATCCGCCGCATTGCCTGGCGACGGGTGATGGACATGAACGACCGGGCGCTGCGCAGCATCGTCGGCTCGCTCGGCGGGGTCGCAAACGGCTATCCGCGTGAGACCGGTTTCGACATCACGGTTGCCTCCGAGGTGATGGCGATCCTCTGCCTGTCGATGGATCTGAAGGACCTCGAACAGCGGCTCGGCAACATCATCATCGGCTATCGCCGCGACAAGAGCCCCGTGTTTGCGCGCGACATCAAGGCCGATGGCGCCATGACCGTCCTGCTCAAGGACGCGATGCAGCCGAACCTCGTCCAGACGCTCGAAAACAACCCGGCCTTCGTCCATGGCGGCCCCTTCGCCAACATCGCCCATGGCTGCAATTCGGTGGTCGCAACGACGACGGCGCTGAAGCTTGCCGACTATGTGGTGACGGAAGCCGGATTCGGCGCCGACCTCGGCGCAGAAAAATTCTTCGACATCAAGTGCCGCAAGGCCGGATTGAAGCCCGATGCCGCCGTGCTTGTCGCGACCGTCCGGGCGATCAAGATGAACGGCGGCGTCAAGAAGGACGATCTCGGCCGCGAAAACCTTGAGGCGCTGCGCAAGGGCTGCGCCAACCTCGGACGGCACGTGCAGAACGTCAAGAAATTCGGCGTTCCCGTCATCGTAGCGATCAATCACTTCACCTCGGATACCGAGGCCGAAGTGCAGGCGATCAAGGACTATGTGGCCACACTCGGCGCCGAGGCCGTGCTTTGCCGGCATTGGGCCGAAGGTTCCGCGGGCATCGAAGAACTGGCCCGCAAGGTCGCGGCGCTCGCGGAAGGGGGGCATTCGCAGTTTTCGCCGCTCTATCCTGACGACATGTCGCTGTTCCACAAGATCGAGACGATCGCCAAGGATATCTATCACGCAAGCGAGGTGATCGCCGACAAGACGGTGCGCGACCAATTGCGCAATTGGGAAGAGCAGGGCTACGGCCGCCTGCCGATCTGCATGGCAAAGACGCAATATTCGTTCTCGACCGATCCGAACCTGCGTGGTGCGCCAAGCGGCCACACGGTGCCGATCCGCGAGGTCCGGCTGGCGGCCGGCGCCGGCTTCATCGTGGTCATCACTGGCGAGATCATGACGATGCCCGGGCTGCCGAAGGTGCCGTCTTCCGAGAAGATCTTCCTCAACGACCAGGGCTATATCGAGGGGTTGTTCTAGCGCTCCTCAGTCCGGAGTTTGAAGCGAAAAGCGCGCCATGGGCGGCGCGCCTATGTCGTTGTCCGGTCGTGCCCGTGGGATCAGGCAAAGCTGAGGAAATCAGCCTTGCCGACGGGGACGCCCTTGTGGCGCAGGATGTCGTAGGCCGTCGTCAGGTGGAAGTAGAAGTTCGGCAGAACGAACTTCAACAGATACTCGTCGCCCGTGAACGACACCTTCAGGTTCGGGAAGTTGAGGACGACTTCGCGGCTGCCGCTGTCTTCGAGATCGACAGGCTGGACCGTTTCGAGGAAAGCGACGGTCTTGGCAATGCGGTCGCGAAGGTCGGCGAAGGTCTTTTCCTCGTCCGGGAAACGGGGCACCTCGATCGAGGTCAGGCGGCCGATCGTGCCCTTGCTGGTGTCGCTGACGCGCTGCACCTGGCCGGCCAGCGTGAGCATATCGGGCGCCAGTCGGGCATTGAACAGGTCGTCGAGAGCGATGCCTTTTTCGCCGGCAAAGGCTTCCGCCTTGTCGAGCAGCTTGGCGAGAACGCCGAGGCCGCGGATGAAGGTGGGGACGGAGAGCTGATAGATCGTCAGTGCCATGGTCGTTTCCCTTTAAGGCCGGCGCAAATCCGGCAAGCAGTTTACAACGGGCGTCCATCCGAAACGCCTGGATTTCGGAACGTCGGCTCATCTTATCCTGTCGGTGAAACAGGGGAATGGCCCGGGCGCAAAACGGGTGGACTTTCGTTGCGAGCGTATTTGGGTTCCGTGTCGCCCGACTGCAAGGCGGTCCGTGAGCCATCTTTGCGGGGGCAGTAAGACAGGTGAAGACCTGACGCGGCGTGCACATGCATCTGGCAAAACCGGTCGATCCCGTGCACTGATCGAGATGCACCGAAACGCAGATGGATGCCGCCATGACACCCCCGGAACTAGAGCTCTATCTTCACGCCCATATCCCGCTTTCGGCGGCGATGCAGGTCCATGTTGAAACGGTGAGCGAGGAAAGCGTGCTGCTTTCGGCTCCCTTGGCGCCCAACATCAACCACCGCGAAACGGTGTTCGGCGGCAGCGCTTCGGCGCTCACAATCCTGTCGGCCTGGTCGCTCCTGCATGTCCGGCTGCGGGCGAGCGGTGTTGACGCACGCCTCGTGATCCAGAGCAACCGGATGGATTATCTGAAACCGGTTGCCGGAGCCTTCGCGGCGCGTTCGTCACTTTCCAACGCCGGACAATGGCAAGGATTCCTGCGCATGCTGGAGCGGCGGGGCAGGGCGCGCAGCACCGTCGTTGCCGATCTGGTCGACCGCGGCGAGGTCGCTGGACGCTTCGAGGGCGAATTTGTCGCCCTCGGCTATGGGGCGTCATGATGGGCGCGCTCTGCGCTGATCCGCTACCGGCTCGCGAGGTGTCTCAGCGGCAGTAGCGGTAATCGTTGCGGCGTTCGATGACGTCGAGGTGCAGATGGGTCTCGTGGGCGGCGTCGCTGCCGGGATCGAGAACGGTCTTGAAATAGAGGCACGCCGACGCGGTGACCGCCCGCTGGAATGCTCCGTCCATCGTGCCGTCCTCGTCGCGCGGCTGGATGGCGATGGTCGTGCCGTCGCTCAGGCTGAAGGAGGCGATGTCGACGGCGTTGCCGTGAGCATGTTCGGAGATCTTGCCCGTGGTTGCGTTGTTGCGCAGGCGACAGATGTAGGTCGATGCCTGGTTCAGCGCCTTGATCCGGACGGTCTTGTCGAAGGCGACTTCGGCCGCGGGCTGGGCGGTTTCCTTCGTCCAGCGCGCCAGCGCCAGCGCCGTCTCACACCGCATCAACCCCTTGGGCGCGAGCGCGACGCCGGCGAGGATGTTGGTGATCTCGATCGGCTTGTCGATGCCGCAGCCCTTGCCGTCGTCCACGCGCTTGGCCTCGGTAAAGGTCGCGCCCAGCGCCCGAAGGTCCGAAAGGCACTTGGCATACTCGGCCGGCTTCTCGTTTTCGACCGGCGGATAGGTGACGGGTTTCTCCTCCTCCTCCTCGGCGCCGGCATTGTTCTTGTCGTCGGTTTTCTTTTCCGCACCCGCCGGCGCGTCGTCTTTCTTCGCCGGCTGCTCTTCGGTCTCGGCCGGCTTTGGCTGTGGAACCGGTTGTTCGTCGCCAACGGTCGCTGGCTTCGTATCAGGCGTCGGAACCGGCTCTTCAGCCTCGACGCCGGACGGCGGTTTCTTCGCAGGGACGGGCCCGGCCTTCGGCAGGCCGGCTCCTGCAAGGATCAGGACGGACAGGAAAACCAGGGGGAGATGCCGACGCATTCGGTTCCTTTCTCGTTGCCACCGCGGCGGGCATTGAGCGGAAGGAACGCATGGAACCCGATCTGGTTTCATCCCACCGGCGGCAAAAGCGTTGCAGTTCGGCAACGCCTCGAATTGGGACGACCCCATAAATTGTGGGGAGGTTCATTGTATGTTGACAAGAACACTCATGTTTTTTATGCGGCATAAATGAGGCGACGACATGTCGCAACACACTCGAACCTTCGCCCAGCCAGCCCCTTGAGTTCGCCGCTCAACAGCAAGCCCGGCCCTCGAAACTCAAAGGATTGGTCCATGCTCACCCGGCATCGTCGCCTGGCTCTCCTGGCTTGCGCGGCAGTTACGTTTTCCCCGGTTTCCCACGCCTTCGCACAGAGCGCCAAGCCCGCGCCGACGGCAGAGGCCGGCGCGAACACGACCGTGCTTCAGAAGATCGTCGCCAAGGGCGGTCGCGTAACGACGGCGCCGAAGGGCAGCATTGCCGACACGCCGCTTGCCAGCGAAATCGACGAGAAGACGCTGGAGGAAAAGCAGGTCACCGATCTCGACGATCTCGGCCGCAGCGTCGATGCCGGCATCAATTCCTCGAAGCAGGATTCGGGTATCAACATCCGCGGTCTTTCCGGCCCGCGCATCGTGACGACGATCGACGGCGTTCCGATCCCGTTCCTTTCGAACAGCTCCCGCCAGAGCCCGTTCCAGTCGATCAACGCCAACGGCGGCGGCGATACCTTCGACTTCAACTCGCTCTCCGCCCTCGACGTCGTTCGCGGCGCAGATTCGAGCCGCGGCGGCTCCGGCATGCTCGGCGGTGCGATCGTGCTGCGCACACTTGAACCCGAGGACCTGATCTCCGACGGCAAGGACTGGGGTGCGCTGTTCCGGACCATCTACGACAGCGAAGACGACAGCATTTCCGGTTCGGCTGCCGCCGCCAAGCGTTTCGGCGACACCTCGGTCCTGTTCCAGGGCAGCTATCGCAAGGGCCATGAGCGGGAAAACGAGGGCACGGTCGGCGGCACCGGCGTGGCGCGCACCGAACCCAATCCTGTTGATTTCGACCAGAGCAACCTTCTGTTCAAGCTTCGCCACGAACTCGAGGGCGGCCACCGGATCGGGTTTACGGCGGAAAGCTTCCGTCGCGATGGCGATGCCGACCTGATGACGGAACAGGGTGCGCCGCGCAGCTACAGGATCGGCGACTACGACGGTTTTGAGGATCGCTCGCGCAAGCGCGTTTCGCTCGACTATGATTTCGAGGCAGTTTCCTCGGACGATCTCTTCAGCTTCGCGCGCGCCACACTCTATTGGCAGGAACTCGAGCGCTCGTCCGGGTCGCACGGCCGCACGGTCGCCAACGTTGCCTACGGCCGCGATAACTCCATCAGCAACAAGAGCATCGGCTTCAGCGGCAGTGCTGGCAAGGATTTCGAAGCCGGCGGGTTCGATCACTCCGTTCTGTTCAAGCTCGACGTCCAGCGCTCGGACTGGAACCAGTACACCTGGGCGCTGTGCCCGACGCCGACGACATGCCCGTCGCTCAACAACCAGTCGGAAATCCCGACCGTCAAGAGCACCACCGTCGGCGCGGTCCTGGAAGACCGCATCTCGATGGGCGACAGCGCCTTTGCGTTGACGCCTGGAGTACGCTTCGACTGGTTCGACTATCAGCCGGAGGCCAATGCCGGCTTCCAATCCAACCCCACTTTGCCGCAATTTACGGCACTGCGGGATCGTGACGGCGCCCGGCTTTCGCCCAAGCTGCTTGGAACCTACGACATCACACCGGACACGCAACTGTTCGCGCAATGGTCGATGGCCTACCGTGCACCGACCGTGGATGAGCTCTACAGCCGCTTTTACAACCGCTTTGGCGGCTATGCCCAGCTCGGCAATCCCGACCTGAAGCCCGAGACCGCCAACGGCTTCGAGGTCGGCGCCAACTTCGACACGGGCGATCTGGTCGGTCGCGTGGCAGCGTTCCACAACGTCTACGACAACTTCATCGAGACGAAGACGACCATGGCCGGCGGGATCATGGAGTTCCGCTACGAGAACGTGCAGAAGGCGCGCATCTCGGGCATCGAACTGAGCGCCTTGAAGACCTTCGACAACGGCTTCAACGTTCACGGCTCGATTGCCTATGCCTATGGCAAGAACGAGGATACCGACAAGCGTCTGCGTTCAGTCGCGCCGCTCAAGGCGATCCTCGGTGCCGGCTATAGCCAGGAAACTTTCGGCGTCGATCTCTCGACCACGCTTTCGGCGGCCATGCCCAACGATAACGTAGCGACCACCTTCGACGCACCCGGCTATGGCATTGTCGATCTGACGGGCTGGTGGACGCCGGAAGAGTTCAAGGGGCTTCGCGTTCAGGCGGGCGTCTATAACATCTTCGACAAGAAGTACTTCAACGCGCTCGGGCTTCGCGACCTCAACCTGGCATCCTCAGCCAGCCAGCCGCGCGACTTCTATTCGGAACCGGGCCGTACCTTCAAAATCTCGCTCACGCAGCGTTTCTAAGACCGGCCAGATTAAGATGTTCGAGGCGGCTCTTCGGGGCCGCCTCTTTTTTTGACGCAGGCGTGACGATCCGCGCCGCATTCCCGCTTGCGCGGGGCACCAACCCACGCTAACACTTTGGCCCATGGAAAACGCACGCAACATTTCGATCTGGTGGTGGGCTCGCTGAAGCGGCCTTGACCAGTCATGCGTGATTGAGAGATGAAGCCGCCCGGAGATTTCGAGGCGGCTTTTTTCATATCAGGCCGCTCAAGGACCGGGCTTTTACGGAGCGAGGCGAATGGCAACGGTAATTCTCGAGGACGGCGCGGAGAGCTACACCACAAAGGGTGGTATCGTGGTGACGCGCAGGCGACGCGAAGCTTCCTATCAGGACGCGATCGCGAGCTATGTCGACAAGCTCGACGAGCGCCGTGGCGCGGTGTTCTCCTCCAACTACGAATATCCCGGCCGCTACACGCGTTGGGATACCGCTGTCGTCGACCCGCCGCTCGGCATTTCCTCCTTCGGCCGCTCGCTCTGGATCGAGGCCTATAACGGCCGCGGCGAGGTGCTGCTGTCGATCATCGCCGAACATCTGAAGACGGTCGACGACATCACGCTCGGCGCTTCGACCAGCCGCCGCCTCGACCTGACGATCAACCAGCCGGACCGCGTCTTCACCGAGGAAGAGCGCTCGAAGATGCCGACTGTCTTCAGCGTGCTGCGCGCCGTCACCAACCTCTTCCATTCGGCCGAGGACGCGAGCCTCGGCCTATACGGCGCCTTCGGCTACGATCTCGCGTTCCAGTTCGACGCGATCGAACTGAAGCTCAAGCGCCCGGACGACCAGCGCGACATGGTGTTGTTCCTGCCGGACGAAATCCTGGTCGTCGACCACTATGCCGCCAAGGCCTGGATCGACCGCTACGATTTCGCCAAGGACGGCAGGACGACCGAGGACCAAGTAGAGGATATCGCGCCCGAGCCATTCCGGACCGTCGACAGCATTCCGCCGCATGGTGACCACCGTCCCGGCGAGTATGCCGAGCTCGTGGTCAAGGCCAAGGAGAGCTTCCGTCGCGGCGATCTCTTCGAGGTGGTGCCCGGCCAGAAGTTCTTCGAGCGCTGCGAGAGCAAGCCGTCGGAGATTTCCAACCGGCTGAAGGCGATCAATCCGTCGCCCTATTCCTTCTTCATCAATCTCGGAAATCAGGAATATCTCGTCGGCGCCTCGCCCGAAATGTTCGTTCGCGTGTCGGGCCGCCGCATCGAGACCTGCCCGATCTCGGGCACGATCAAACGCGGTGACGATCCGATCGCCGACAGCGAGCAGATTCTCAAGCTCTTGAATTCCAAGAAGGACGAATCGGAACTCACCATGTGCTCGGACGTCGACCGCAACGACAAGAGCCGCGTCTGCGTACCGGGTTCGGTCAAGGTCATCGGCCGCCGGCAGATCGAGATGTATTCGCGTCTCATTCACACGGTCGACCACATCGAGGGACGCCTGCGCGACGACATGGACGCCTTCGACGGGTTCTTGAGCCACGCCTGGGCGGTAACCGTCACCGGTGCACCGAAACTCTGGGCCATGCGCTTCATAGAGAGCCATGAGAAGAGCCCGCGCGCATGGTATGGTGGCGCCATCGGCATGGTCGGCTTCAACGGCGACATGAACACAGGCCTGACGCTGCGCACCATCCGCATCAAGGACGGCATCGCCGAGGTCAGGGCGGGGGCGACGCTGCTCTACGATTCAATCCCGGAAGAAGAAGAAGCCGAAACTGAACTGAAGGCCTCCGCCATGATCGCAGCCATCCGCGACGCGAAATCCGCCAACAGCGCCAAGGCTGGCCGCGATGTCGCTGCCGTCGGTGCAGGCGTCAACATCCTGCTCGTCGATCACGAGGACAGCTTCGTCCACACGCTGGCAAACTATTTCCGCCAGACGGGCGCCACCGTGACGACGGTGCGCACGCCGGTGGCCGAAGAGATCTTCGATCGCGTCAAGCCGGACCTCGTCGTGCTTTCGCCAGGACCTGGCAATCCGAAAGACTTCGATTGCAAGGCGACGATCAAGAAGGCGCGGGCCCGCGATCTGCCGATCTTCGGCGTTTGCCTCGGTCTGCAGGCGCTGGCCGAAGCCTATGGCGGCGATCTGCGCCAGCTGGCGATCCCGATGCACGGCAAGCCGTCGCGCATCCGTGTGCTCGAGCCGGGCATCGTCTTCTCCGGTCTTGGCAAGGAAGTGACGGTCGGTCGCTATCATTCGATCTTCGCCGATCCGTCGAGCCTGCCCAACGAGTTCATGATCACCGCCGAAAGCGAAGACGGCACGATCATGGGCATCGAGCACACCAAGGAACCGGTGGCGGCGGTGCAGTTCCACCCGGAATCGATCATGACGCTCGGCGGTGACGCCGGCATGCGGATGATCGAGAACGTGGTGGCGCATCTCGCCAAGCGCGCCAAGATCAAGGCCGCCTGAGCATCGCCGCTTTCGGGCGTCGCTGACGCCGGCAAGGTTTGACAAAACTGAAAACCAAGGTGCCGCTCCCGTGATGGGGCGGCACCTTTTTCGTTCCTACCGTGCCGCCTCGACGGCAGGGCTGCGCTCGCAGCGATCGGCAAAGAGGCGTGCGCTCAGGAAATCGACGAACACACGCACCTTTGGCGACAGGTGCCGGTTCGACGGCCAGAGGAGGTGGAACTGTCCGGGCGCGTCGAGATGGGTGTCGAGCACCGTGCGCAGCCGTCCATCGCTGAGCGGCTGGCGGGCGAGAAAATCCGGTAGGCAGCCGATGCCGAGACCGGCGAGGACGGCGCCGCTGAGCGCTTCCATGTTGTTGCTGTAGAGCACCGTCTTGATCTGTGGTCCGGGTCCGCCTGCCGGCATGCTGATCGGCCAATCCTGTAGCTTCCGGCTGTTTGGAAAACGGAAGCGAATGGCGTGGTGCCCGTCGAGGTCGCGCGGGCACTCCGGCGTGCCGTGCCGATCGAGATAGGCGGGGGCGGCGCAGAGCAGAAGCTGGAACGGCCTGAGTGCCCGGGTCATGAGCCGGGAATCCGGCAGAACGCCGCTACGGATGGCGACATCCACTTCCTCGTCGATCAGATCGACGATGCGGTCGTTGAAGTCGAGATCGAGTTCGACTTCGGGATAGCGCCGCACGAACTCCGGCAGCACCGGCAGCAGCAAATGGTAGCTGACGATCGGTACGCTGATGCGCAGCCGGCCGCGCGGAACGGCCACCGCCTCGGCCAATGAGGCTTCGGCATCGTCGAGGTCGTCGAGAATACGGCGGCAGCGCTCGTGAAAGAGGCGTCCCTCCTCGGTCAAGCGGATACTACGCGTCGAGCGCTGCAGCAGGCGTACGCCGAGCTGCTTTTCGAGCGCGGTGACCGCCTTTCCGACCGCGGAGGCGGACAGGCCGAGCACGCGCCCGGCCGCGACGAAACTGCCGAGATCAGCCGTGCGCACGAAGGCGGTCAATCCGCTCAAGCGGTCCATTGCAACCTCCTATTCGAGCGTACTGCTCCAGTATGTCTGTCCAATTGGCACGGTTCTCAGTCAATTATGGCGAAACTATCCTGCATTCGTCAATCGATACCCAAGCGGTGAACGTTCAGCTGCAGGTTTCCCCGCAGGCCTGTTTGGGTATCTCCTTGCTCCAACGGATGGACGATATGAGAGAAAAGGTCAGAAATGGACGCGCGCGGTGGTTCGTGCTCGTTTCGGTTTGCTGCGCGTCGGCCACGATGCCCCTTACCTTCACCGGGCCGGCGGTGGCGTTGCCGGCGATCAGTCGCAGCCTCGGCGCCGATCCGGTCGCGCTCAATTGGGTCACCAATGCCTTCATGCTGACCTTCGGAAGTTCGCTGATGGCCACGGGTGCGGTTGCCGACAGTTTCGGCCGCAAGCGTGTCTTTCTCGGTGGTCTTGCCACCTTCCTGCTGTTCTCGGCTGCTCTGGCATTCGCCGGCAATATCGTCTGGTTCGACGTGTTGCGCGCGCTTCAAGGCATCGGGGCAGCGGCCGCCTTCTCCGGTGGCATGGCCTCACTTGCCCAGGAATTCGAAGAAAACGAGCGACTGAGAGCCTTCAGTCTCGTTGGTGCAAGCTTCGGCGTCGGGCTTGCCTTCGGACCGATTGCATCCGGCCTGATGGTCGAGGCCTTCGGGTGGCCCGCGATCTTCGTGCTTGTCGTCCTCCTGGCTGGCCTGGCTTTGGCGCTCGGCGCGGTTTTCCTTCGAGAGACGCGCGATCCGGACGCCTCCGGCCTCGACTGGAAGGGAGCGGCAAGCTTCACCGCGGCGCTGACCGCACTGACCTTCGGCATCTTGCAGGCGCCGGAAAGCGGTTGGAGCCACCCGATCGTGATCGCCATGCTCGTGGCGTCCGTGCTCTTCTTTCTCGCCTTCTGGCGGATCGAGCGCTCGGTCGCGCGCCCGATGCTGGATCTGACGCTCTTTCGCTATCCGCGCTTCGTCGGAGTGCAATTGCTTGCGGCCGCTCCCGCCTATGGGTTCGTCGTCCTGCTGATCCTGCTTCCAGTGCGTTTCATCGGGATAGAAGGCATGAGTGCGGTCGCCGGAGGTCAAATGATGATCGCCATGTCTGCGCCGCTTCTGATCGTGCCAATTGCTGCCGGCTTTTTGACGCGCTGGTTCACGCCGGCGGCGATCTGCGGCGCGGGTCTGTTGCTCTCGGCGACTGGGCTCTGCTGGCTGGGCCGGTTTCCGGTGGGTTCCGAGCCGGCCATGCTGCTCGCACCTCTGTTGCTGATCGGGCTTGGCATCAGCCTTCCCTGGGGACTGATGGATGGGCTTGCCGTCAGCGTCGTGCCGAAGGAACGGGCAGGGATGGCAACGGGGATCTTCAGTACCACGCGCGTGGCAGGTGAGGGGGTGGCACTCGCAATCGTGACCGCAATTCTTTCGGCGCTGACAGCCTCGAACCTCGGGGGCGAAGCCGGACCGAATGCCGCTGCGATGGCGCAGCGCATCGTGACCGGCAACCTCGCGGACGCTGGGCTATTCGCACCGCAGGCATCGCATGCTGCTCTCCTGCAAGCCTATGGCGATGCGTTCAGTGCCTTGCTTTGGCTGCTGACCGGCATCACGGTGGCGACAGCAGCCGTCGTGACCCTCTTCATCGGTCGGGGCAGCAAGGCCGCCGACGGTGGTGAAGTCGAAGCCGCGCCGTTGGCCCTGGAGGTCATTGCCTGCGCGGAAAGCGGATCAGGCAGAACCAGACTTTGACAAGCGGCGCTTAATCCCGCATATGTTTGCCCAACAGACCGCCTGCGCGAAATTCGCGCGGGCGGTTTTGCGTTTCAATAGGCTTGCGTTTGCAACTCGTTTGCATCTGCATAGGGAATGATCAAAATGACTGCGTCCGACAACCGAACCGTTCTGCGGCTTGCCTTCTGGGGCATTCCGCTGTCTCTGGCCGTGCTGGGGCTGAAGCTTCTCGCCTGGTGGCTCACCGGTTCGGTCGCACTTCTGTCCGATGGTCTCGAGTCCACGGTCAACGTGATCGCGGCAGTCATCGCCTATCTGATGATCGGTTATGCCTCCAAACCGGCCGATGCCGGACACCCCTTCGGTCACCACAAGGCAGAGTATTTTTCGGCCGTCATCGAGGGCGTGCTGATCGTCGTCGCTGCTCTTCTGATCGTCTGGGAAGCGGTGCCTGCGATGATGGCGCCTGTCGTCATGGAGGCGCCGGCATTGGGCCTTGCGATCAATTTCGTGGCCGGCGTCGTCAACGCCATCTGGGCCTATGTGTTGATCACCGCCGGGCGCAAGCATCGCTCGCCGGCGCTGAGCGCCGATGGCCACCATATCCTGTCGGATGTCGTCACCTCTATCGGCGTTCTCATCGGCCTCGTTCTTGCGATCGCCACCGGCTACGCGATCCTCGACCCCTTGCTCGCCGTCATCGTCGCCTGCAACATTCTTTACCAGGGCTGGATGGTGATCTCGCGCTCGATCGACGGTTTGATGGACCGGGCGGTGCCGGCTGAGGAGGAGGAGGCGATCAAACAGGCGATCGCTGCCAACGCCGCCGGCTCGCTAGGGGTGCATGACCTCAAGACCCGCCAGGCCGGTCCGGCGATCTTCGTGGATTTCCACATGGTGGTGCCGGAAGCGATGCCCGTCGGCGACGCGCATGACATCTGCGACCGGATCGAGGATGGGATCCGCGCCGTGCATCCGGGGGCAAAGATTGCGATCCATGTGGAGCCGGAAGGCGAAAAGGCGCACGGTGTGCGCGTCAAGACAACCGCGCGCCATTGAAAACACGAGTGGCGAATAGCGCTTGAACCTGGAGTCGGTTTCCTTCTCAAGGCAGTTCTGATTTAAGAGCCGCAAACGGCGCGGGTCGACAAGCGGTGGGGGGCCCGTCCCGACCGCGCCCACGCGCGGATGTTCTCACGGAGCAACAGGCAAATGAGCAAGACGGACGTATCTGGCCTTTCCCAATTGGGCGCGAAGGTCGACCTGCCGCAAAACCCGGAAGACGCGGTGCTGGAGCGGGTGCCGAGCGGCAACAAGGGCAAGGAATATCTGGTGCGCTTCACGGCGCCGGAATTCACCTCGCTCTGCCCGATGACCGGGCAGCCGGATTTCGCGCATATCGTCATCGACTATGTGCCGGACGAGTGGCTGGTGGAATCGAAGTCGCTGAAGCTGTTCCTGCATTCCTTCCGCAACCACGGCGCCTTCCACGAGGACTGCACGATCGATATCGCCCAGCGGCTGGTGACGTTGCTTTCGCCGCGTTGGCTCAGGATCGGCGCCTATTGGTATCCGCGCGGCGGCATTCCGATCGACGTCTTCTGGCAGACCGGCAAGCCGCCCGAGGGCCTGTGGCTGCCCGATCAGGGCGTGCCGACCTATCGTGGTCGCGGCTAAAGATTCTGCTGCGCCCTGAGTGACTGGCGCGTGAGCCATGCGCCAACGATGCGCGCGGCGACCTGATCGGTCGGGTCGCGCGTGTCCACCTCGAGGTCATAGGCGCAGTAGTCATGCGTCTTCAGGTGAAAGCGGGCTTCGCCGATCGTGCGATCGCCGCGCTCGCGCTCGCGCCGTTCGAGGTCTTCGATCGGCGCATGCACGCCGACCCAGAACACATCGAGATGGGCGGTGCGGTTCCTCAGATCCTCGGCCCAGCTCTGCTCCTCGACGATATGCTCGACGATCAGATCGTTGCCGGCCTCAGCGAAGGCCGCGATCGACCGGTGAAACCCGTCGAAGAACCGGTTGCGCTCGCCGCGCATGCCAGGGTGCATGCCGCGTTTGAGAACGCGAAACCCTGCGTCTGCCAGCTGATCTGACGCGTAATAGCAAAACGGCTCCGGGAGGGTTTCCCGGAGCGCCTTGGCCAGCGTGGATTTCCCGGCACTCGACGTGCCGTTCAGGAGGATAATCCTTCCGTGCTGCATGCTTCGCGATCTCAGCCGAAGATCAGTGCAGCACCGGCGATCGCCGTCGCCCCGCCGAGGATGCGGGCGAGCACGCCACCACCCGAGAGGCGCTGAAGCGCGATGCCGAGGCCGATGCCTGCAGCATGAAGGGCTGCGGTGGCGAAGACGAAGCCGACCGAAAAGGAAAGCGCGCCGGCGCTGCCGAGCTCGCCGCCGTGGGCGTGGCCATGGAAGAGGGCGAAGATGCCGACAATGGCTGCGGACGCTGCGGTGTCGAGGCGAACTGCCATGGCGACGAGCAGGCCAAGTGCCACGACCGAAGCCAGGATCGCGGGCTCGACGAAGGGCATGCCGACACCGGCAACGGCCAGCGCGAAGCCCGCGGCCATCATCGAGACGAAGGCTGTCGGCACGATCCAGAGCGCCCGGCCGCCGATCTGCGCCGCCCAGAGGCCGACGGCGACCATGACGAGGATATGGTCAAGCCCGAAGAGCGGATGCGAGAAGCCGGCGGCAAACGAGCCGTGCTCTTCCGGATTGAGATGGGCGAAGGCGGGTGCGGCGGAAGCCATCAGCACTGTCGCGGCGATCAGGATGCGTCTGTTCATGCATGTCCCCATGGATCGGCAGGGCCTTGGGAGGATGGCCCCGTCCTTTGAGTGTTTGACGCTCACGATCTTATTGGCCTTTGGGCACCTGTCTATACGGCATTTGGCGGTAGGTGTTTTTACCATAAGCGTAGTCGATGTTGCCGCTTGGTCGCCCCCTTGGATTGTTGCATTGTTTTCGCAGGCGAGTCGCATTATCTGACTTTGACTGAAGACTTCATGAGACGCCGGAGAAACACGGATGTACAACAACGACGACGAGGACGACAAGAAGACCGAATTGCCGCTCGGCAAGGAAACGGAGGCGAACCTTTTCAAGTCGCGTTCGATTTTCATCTACGGCACGATCACCCAGGAGCTGGCGCAGAAAGTGTGCTCGCAGCTCGTGGCGCTGGCATCGGCCAGCGATGAGGATATCCGCATCTTCGTCAGCTCACCCGGCGGCCACGTCGAATCAGGCGACAGCATTCACGACATGATCAAGTTCGTGAAGCCGAAGGTCTGGACGATCGGCACCGGCTGGGTCGCTTCCGCCGGCGCGCTGATCTATGTCGGCGTTCCCAAGGAGCGTCGTCTTTGCCTGCCGAACACCCGCTTCCTGCTGCACCAACCGTCGGGCGGCACCCGCGGCATGGCTTCGGACATCGAGATCCAGGCACGCGAAATCATCAAGATGAACGAGCGCCTGAACAAGATCTTCTCCGATGCCACCGGCCAGCCGGTCGAAAAGATCGCCAAGGACACGGATCGCGACTACTGGCTGTCGGCGGAAGAAGCCAAGAGCTACGGTCTGGTATCGCGCATCATCACCTCGGTTTCGGATATCTGAGATCGACTTCCGCCGGAAACGGCGGGCTGATTTGCAAAGGGGGCATCGGCGGTCGCGCCGGTGCCCCTTTTGCTTCGCGCGCCACCGCTTCGATGAGTGCCAAGGCTCATCATGTTTCCTCAAGGGCGTGCCTTGCTCCGTTCCGGCAACCCGTGTATAGGCTTGGGCATGACCAAGGCCGACGCACACCAGATCGCTATGATCTCTGCCGCACACGATGACAATCGTGCGCCGCTGCGCGCCTTCGCATCGCTTCTTCTTCTCGGCCTTACTCGCGGTTGCCGGGTTCGCTGAGGAGCGCCCGGCGGCCGAAAGCCACGCCGGCGGATGCTCCTCGACCCCATCAAGAGTTTTAGATAAAGGCGCGTCCCACGCGGCATTTGCCATCGCAATCCGGTCTCCGATCGGCTAAGGCAATGCGGCCAGAGCGCTCAGTGATGAAGAGAAGCTGCAATGATCCAGAAATCCCATCCCGTTAAGATTGGCATGCCGGAAGCGGCGGTGAAGTATCAGCCTTACCCGCAGATCGCGCTGACCGACCGCACCTGGCCGTCGAAGCAGATCACCAAGGCGCCGATCTGGTGCTCGGTCGACCTGCGTGACGGCAACCAGTCGCTGGTCGACCCGATGGGCCACGATCGCAAGGCCCGCATGTTCCAGCTGTTGCTCGACATGGGCTTCAAGGAGATCGAGATCGGCTTCCCCTCGGCCTCGCAGACCGACTTCGATTTTGCCCGCTGGTGCATCGAAGAAGGCAATGTCGCCAAGGACGTGTCGCTGCAGGTGCTGGTGCAGTGCCGGCCCGAGCTGATCACCCGCACCTTTGAAGCGCTGGAAGGCGCCCACCAGCCGATCGTGCATTTCTACAATTCCACCAGTGAACTGCAGCGCCGCGTGGTCTTTTCCAAGGACGTCGCCGGCATCAAGCAGATCGCCACCGATGCCGCCAAGATGATCACCGACATGGCGGCGAAAGCCGGCGGCGGCTACCGCTTCGAATACTCGCCGGAGAGCTTTACCGGCACCGAGCTCGAAGTGGCGCTGGAGATCTGCAACGCTGTCACCGAGATCGTCAAGCCGACGCCGGACAACAAGCTGATCCTGAACCTGCCGTCGACCGTCGAGATGGCGACGCCGAACATCTATGCCGACCAGATCGAGTGGATGTGTCGCAACCTCGACAACCGCGAGAGCCTGATCATCTCGCTGCACCCGCACAACGACCGCGGCACCGGCATTGCCGCCACCGAGCTCGGCCTGATGGCCGGCGCCGACCGCGTCGAAGGCACCCTGTTCGGCAATGGCGAGCGCACCGGCAACGTCGACGTGGTGACGCTGGCGCTGAACATGTTCACGCAGGGCGTCGACCCGCAGCTCGACTGCTCGGACATCGAGCGGATCAAGGAAGTCTACGAATATTCCAACCAGATGGTCATTCCGGAGCGCCACCCTTACGTCGGCGAACTGGTCTACACCGCCTTCTCCGGCTCGCACCAGGACGCGATCAACAAGGGCATGAAGGCGATCAAGGTGGCCAACAAGCCGCTCTGGGAAGTGCCGTACCTGCCGATCGACCCGCGCGACGTCGGCCGCTCCTACGAGGCGATCATCCGCATCAACTCGCAGTCGGGCAAGGGTGGCATCGCCTACATCCTGCAGGAAGACTATGGCATCAACCTGCCGCGCAACCTGCAGGTCGAGTTCCGCGAGGACATCCAGCGCATCACCGATGAGGAAGGCAAGGAACTTCCCTCCAAGCGCATCCACGAGCGCTTCATCGAGCGCTACGTCGAGCAGCCGGGCGCGCGCATCAAGTTCGTCGATCACCACACCTATCCGGTTGGTGAGCACAAGGGCGTGCGCGTGGTGGCGGCCGAGATCACCGACAACGGCGAGGTCAAGCGCATCGAAGGCAAGGGCACCGGCCCGATCGACGGCTTCATCAACGCGCTGTCGATCTATCTGGGTGTCGATCTCTCGGTTGCCGACTATTCCGAGCACTCGCTGCAGCACGGCTCGAACGCGGCGGCGATCGCCTATGTCGAGATGGAGCATCCCGGCGGCAAGCTGTTCGGCGCCGGCATCAACACCAACATCGTTGCCGCCTCGCTCGAGGCCATCGTTTCAGCCGCCAACCGTGTGCTGGAGATGAAGCGCGGCTGACGCGCTTTATCGGTCACGAAACAAAGCCGCGTCGGGCAAGCCCGGCGCGGCTTTTTTGTGTTTGGAGTTGGAGGTCTCAGATCGCCGCGGCGGCAGTCTCGGCAATATCCTGCATTCCGACATGGGCGGACGGACCGACGAGCACGAAGGACGCGCCCCCGCGCTGCCAGGTTACCATGCCAAGATCGTCGCGGATGCTTTCGTCGAACTCGCTCGATTGTGGGGCGGTGGTATTCTTGAGGAAACAGATGGCGAAGATTTCGCCTTCGGTGCTCCGGTAGACGAGTTGCGCCACGGGTTTGCCGTTGGCCACCAGCAACCGGGCGCCTTCGAAGGTCAGGCCCTTGCCGCCGAGCTGCGGGACCTTGAAGGAGACGCCGACGCTTGTGGCAAGCCAGGTTTCGATCTTCGGTCCCTCTGAGGCCGGAACCTCGACCAGATGTTCCTTCTGGCGCGAATAGATGCGGTGATAATCGGCGATGTCGTCGAGCCAGCCGCGCGCTGCCGCCACATTGGTCGGCTCGGCCACGTTGTTCGCAGTGCCGACGATGAAGCCGGCAGCGCCGCCGAGCAGCATGAGGGCCACCGATGCTGCAAGCGCCCGTGGCCAGACGCGCGCATGCCGCACCGTCGCCGTTGCCGTCGCCACGCGCTCGGTCTTCGGATTGATGCCGGATCCCTGCTTGATCTGGCGGACCAGAGCGAGCGGCACGGGGTCGTGCAGGAAATCCTCAAAGGCCGTATCGCCGAAGCTGCTGCCGGCCTTCAGTCTTTCGAAAAGCGCCTTGGCATCTTCGTCGCGGGAAAGAAGAGCTTCGAGTTCGCTTCGTTCTGCATCGCCGATCTCGCCGTCGATATAGGCGGAGAGGCGAACTTCGAGTGCATGACCCTTTGTCTGTTGCAACGGTCAGGCCCTCCTTTCGGTATTCTCGGAAATCATGGCCGCGAGCCTCAGGCGCGCGGTCGACAGTCTGCTCATGACAGTGCCGATCGGGATGCCCAGGATGTCGGCCGTCTCGCGGTAGCTATGCCCTTCGACGTTCACCAGCAGGAACACGGCTGCCAAACCCTCTGGCATCGACAGGATCATCTTCTGCAATTGGTTGGCGTAGACGGCCTTTTCAGCCGAAGCCTCGATGCTGAGCTCGTCGTGGCCGAGCGCATCGACCGTGCCGCTGCCGGTTCTAACCTTGCGCTTGCGGATTTCGTCGACCCAGAGATTGCGTGTCATGGCGTAGACCCAGCTTTCCAGCCGGCCCTCGCCATTCCAGAGGTGACTGCGCGTGATCGCGCGCTCGCAGGCTTCCTGGACGAGGTCGTCGGCATCATTGGCGTTGCGCGTCAACGTCATGGCGAAACGACGCAATTTGGGCAGGAGACTGACCAAGTCGCGCCTGAAGTCCTTCGTTTCTGCCGCTGGACGCATTGCTTTTCCAAATGAAACGTGCCGGAACGTGCGTTTATTCGCCGTGCGGGGCACGGGCTGGATGTTATGAAACATTTACGCCTTAGTCTGCAAGGGAAGTGCTGGAACGGAAAGCAAATTCTGCTGCTTCATGGCGTCTTTTCCCAAAAAGCTTTTTGTTCGGCAGCGCCCGTTAACCATGGGTTTGTTACCGTAAACTGCGATGTTACGTCGACATCGCGTCAAAGTTCGGCCCGAATCTCGCCTGACCTCGTTGCACAACTGCAGGTCGCTACCGGGGATCCGTCGATGAACAATCAAGATCGTAATGGCAGAATGAACATAGCCTGGCTCAGGGGCAACGGTGCTGAACGAACGCGCGTCCGTGCCGCCGCCGCGGTCATCCGTATCGGCGCCATGGTTCCCGTGCTCGCGGGGCTTGCGGCATGCCAGAGCGCCCAGCTCAGCGAAACCGGATCGCTGTCGTCGTACAAGGATTTCGTTGCCAGTGACGGGCTGGTGACCAAGACGAAGTACCGGGTGGATTCCGCTTCGCTGAAAACCGTCAAGACGGTGCATGTGATCCCGACGACCTTTGCGACCAACGCCAGCCTCGACAAGCTCGGAGAGCCGCAGAAGAAGCTGGTGGCAACCGCGATCGACCGGAAGCTGTGCGAGGCGCTGAGCGCGAACTACGATATCGTGCCGGTATCGAAACCGGCGGATATGGCGGTGCGCTCGGTGGTCAGCAACATCAAGGCGACGAACGCCGTCGTCGCCGGTGTGTCGACGGTCACCACGGCCGTCTCACCTGTTCCGGTACCGCGCATCCCGATCGGGCTTGGCAGCCTCGCGATGGAGGCGGAGGCCTTTGACGCGAAGGGCTCGCAAATCGCCGGGCTGACCTGGGCGAGGGGGGCCAACATCCTGACCAACGGTTCGCGCGCGTCGACGGCGGCCGATGCCTTCGAGCTTTCGGCGGATTTCGCCGAGGATTTCGGCGCTTTGCTGGAAAAATCAGGCGACCCGATGAAATCCGATTTCGAGATGCCGTCGATGAAGAACGTCTCCAACAGCGTCGCCTATGCGGTCACCGGCAAGCCCACCGATCCCGATTGCGCCGTTTTCGGCAAGGGGTCCGGCCTTGGCGGCATCGCGGGTGGCGCGCTCGGTCTGCCGCCTGAATGGTCGGAGAAGAAGAATGCAACCACCCCGATCGCAAGCGGTGCGACCGCGGGCGCGGCCAAGAAAAGCTAGCTTCCTGGAGCTGCCCCCCTTCGAGGGGGTGGTGGCGGCACGAGGGGCGCTCTCGCGCCCGGCACGGTGCCTCAGATCGAGGCGGCGCTTGGCGCCGCCCGTTCTTGAACTTCAGTCAGTATTGGCGCACGCCGCCGAGTGACTGCAGCAAGGCGCGATAGGCCCAGGTGTTCTCGCCGCCGCGGTCGCGGATTTCGACGAGTTGCACGCGGGCTTCTTCGATATGCCCCTGTTCGATCAGCGCCTGGCCCATGTAGGAGCGGGCAAGGATGTAGTTCTCGTCGGCCTGGAGCGCGCGTTTGTAGTACTGCATGCCGAGTTCCATCCGGCCGGCCTTGCGGTTTGAGTAGCCGAGATAGTTGAGCACGCGGGCACTCTTCTGGTCCTTGACGGCGCCGAGCACCTTGATCGAATTTTCGTACTGGCCGGCATAGGCAAGTTCGCGTGCAGCCTCAAACAGGATGTCGTCGCTGAGATCGCTCTTCTTGGCATTGACGCAGGCGCTCTTCTTCGCGTCCCAGACCTTGCCGTTGGTGCATTCGCTGGTGGTCTTGGTTTTCTTCGGCGGTTCGCTGGTGTCCTCGCCGGCCGCCATGACGGTCTGCGCCATGAAAGTGGCCGCGCCCGCGACGAGCAGCGCACTTAGAAAGTTCTTGCCGTTCATCATGCCATCTCCCATTCCTCGCACGCGAAGGTGCATGCGTTGTTTCAAATCGTTCGCCTGTCTGCCTCGCCTAATAACGAAAGGCAGCGGACGCCGCTCATCGACACCTCGAACAAGGGCAACAAGTGACATGCGCACCCGGCAGCATGCGGCTGCGCATGAATAGGACGCATGAAAGCCGAAATTTATTCGCCGGGCGATGAATTTTCTGCGGAGGGCGAACGCTGGAGCACTCTGCGTTGACATGAACGCATGAGGGAACGCGCTAGAAGCGCGTGGTTTCGGCCAGCGACACCGTGGTTGCATCGTCATTCAGCGCATAGCGTTCGCGCGTCAGGTGCCAGTTGCCGGGTTCGCCGGCCACCGTGAACAGGTTGTAGGCGGCGGGCGGCTTGTGTCCGCCCGGTCCCTGCGAGGCGGACGCAATGCCGACCACCGGGACGGGGGCGTGCTGGCCCTTGATCGAGTAGACGGTGTTGAGGTGCGTGTGGCCGTGGATCACGAGTTCCGCGCCGCCCGACGAGATGGTTGCGGCGAAGCGGCGGATGCCGATCATGCGCTTGTGCATCGAGGTCGCGCCGCGGATGGGCGGATGGTGGATCATGACGACGCGGAAGAGGCCCGCTTCGCCGGCCTGGCGCAGCAGATTGACGGTCGCGCGTGCCTGCCGCTGGCCGAAATAGCCGCTGGCCGCGAAAGGCGGTGTCGCGACGGCCGTCGAGCAGCCGATCAGCGCCACCGGCCCGCGCACCCGCATATAGGGAAAGCAGTGGTGCCGGTCGTGCCAGTGGCCCGGTGCGTGGTCGCCACGCATATAGGGGTACCAGGCACGGGTGGTCTTCTCGTAGGCGCCCGGCACATAGGCGTCGTGGTTACCGGGCACGATGGAGATGTTTTCAGGCTCGCCCGCATCCTCCAGCCATTCGGTCACGGCGGTGATTTCGCGAGACGAGGCAAGGTTCACAAGATCGCCTGTGATCGCCAGATGGTCGGGATCCCGCTTCTCGATATCGGCAAGCAGGGTGTCGAGCGTGCCGGTAAAGAGATGCCGGCTGCGGTTGCGATGCCAGTTGACGAAACCGGTGATGCGCTTGGACGCAAGCTCCCTGAGCGACAGTTCGGGCAGTGGCCCGAGATGGACATCGGAGATATGGGCAAGTTTGAACATCGCCCCCGTCTAGCGCATATTCCGGCCGAGGGGAATCAGGTCGTCCGACGAATCGCGCGGCCGACAGGCATGGAAGGACAAAACGCCTGGTTGACGATCGCCCACCGGAGATGCGGCGCTGGTATCTCCGGCTGCTGATGCGGCTTGCGCATGGCTACTACGCGGTTGCGCGCGGCATGACGATGGGCGTGCGTGCCGCCTGTTTCGACGCTGAGGGCCGCGTTTTTCTGGTGCGCCACTCGTATCTCCCCGGCTGGCATCTGCCGGGCGGCGGGCTCGATCGCGACGAGGCCGCACTCGACGGGCTTTTGAGGGAACTGCGCGAGGAGGGGAACCTCGAGGCAACGGCGCCACCCGTCCTTGTCCAGGTCTACTACAACCGGCGCACGAGCCGCCGTGACCATGTCGTCTTCTACCGCTGCGACGGTGTCAGGCAGACCGCGCCGAAAACAGCCGATCTGGAAATCGCAGAAAGCGGTTTCTTCGCGCTCGACGCCCTGCCGCAGGATACCACGCCGGCAACGCGCCGCCGGCTAGCGGAACTAGCCGGCGGCATGACCGTCGATCGCTACTGGTAAGCTTGGACGTTCACGGCTTCGCTAAGCAAGACAATGGGTTAGTGCATCTCGCGCCCATGCGGAGCCGAAAGATCGAGCACCGGGCCGACGGGCACGACGCCGGTCGGGTTGATGGTGGTGTGGCTGCGGTAGTAGTGCTCCTTTATGTGGCGCATGTCGACCGTCTCGGCCACGCCCGGCACCTGGTAAAGCTCGCGCAGATAACCCTGAAGGTTCGGGTAGTCGGCGATCCGGCGGATGTTGCACTTGAAGTGGCCGACATAAACGGGGTCGAAGCGCACCAGCGTGGTGAACAGCCGCCAGTCGGCCTCGGTGAGGCGGTTTCCTGTCAGGTAGCGGTGCGTCGCCAGCCGCTCTTCAAGTTGGTCGAGGCGGGCAAAGAGTGCCTTGACGCTTTCTTCGTAGGCGCCCTGCGTGGTGGCAAAGCCCGCCTTGTAGACGCCATTGTTGACGTCGTTGTAGACATCGGTGTTCGTCGCATCGATCTCGGCGCGCAGGTCTTCCGGGTAGAAGTCGAGCGTCGAGCCGGTGAGGCCGTCGAAGGCGGAATTGAACATCCGGATGATTTCGGAGGATTCATTCGAGACGATGGTGTTCTGATGCTTGTCCCAGAGGACGGGGACTGTCACCCGGCCGGAGTAATTGGCATCGGCGCGCGTGTAGACTTGCCAGAGCGCCTTCGATCCGAAGAGGTGATCGCCGGTGCCGATGCCGTCTTCCTTGAATTCCCAGCCCTGGGCCAGCATCAGCGGATCGACGACCGAAACGGAAATGATGTCCTCGAGCTTCTTCAGCTTGCGGAAGATCAAGGTGCGGTGAGCCCAGGGACAGGCGAGCGAGACATAGAGATGGTAGCGGCCTGCCTCCGCCTTGAAGCCGCCTTCGCCGCTTGGACCTGCCGATCCGTCTGCGGTCACCCAATTGCGGAACTGTGACGCACTGCGCTTGAAGTGGCCGTTTGTTGCCACCGTGTCGTACCAGACGTCCTGCCAGACGCCGTCAACCAACCTGCCCATCGGACGATCTCCTTCGTGTTCGTTGCTCTCATAGATAGCGTTTCCGACGGCGTCCGATAGATGGCGAAATCAGAACAGTGCGTTTTAGGCTTTGACAGAGGGCAATTTTCTGCTATCGGCGTTGCCACGACTTTTTTCGTGTTGGAAGAAACCACACTGATGATGATCTCGGGAAACCTGCGACGACGCTGATGCTGCCAACGCCCCCTTCGGGCGAAGCCATCCCTATGTCTGTCTGCATGCCTGGTTTCCGATCCCATGAAAAAGCACGATCTCGTCTACCTGACTGAAGACGCGTCCCATGACGCCGCCATCGAAATCATCAACGAAGAAGCCTTTGGTCCCGGCCGGTTTGCCCGGGCTGCGGCGCGGATCCGCGAGCAGGGCCCGCACGACCGGTCGCTGTCCTTCATTTGCGCCGACAACGGCGAGACCATCGCTTCGGTCAGGATGACGCCTGTGATGGCAGGTTCGATCAAGGGCCATCTGCTTGGGCCGCTGGCCGTGCGGCCTTCCCACAAGAACATGGGTATCGGCCGGGAGCTCGTGCGCATCGCCGTCGAGGCAGCCCGGCGGCAGGGTTCGCAGGCGGTGATCCTCGTTGGCGATCCGCCCTATTACCAGCCGCTTGGCTTTGAGAAGGTGCGCTACGGCGCGCTCGAGTTTCCGGGGCCGGTCGATCCGGCGCGGGTGCTGGTCGTGCCGATGGCCGAAGGCGTACATGCCGGGCTCGTCGGCGTCATCGGGTGGCGGGACGACGAAGAGGCGACTGTCGACCTCATCGAGCTGCCACTTGCGGTCTGAAACGGTTTCGGGCAAGCGCCCGAGTGATCAGTCGACGAGCGACTTCTTGAGAAAGACCCGCGTGCGGCCGATCGGAAAATCGGGCAATTCCCCGAACGCTGCATAGCCCTGGCGCTCATAGGCGCGCCGGGCCTGCGGGTTGAAGGTGTCGATCCAGGCGCTATGGCAGCCGCGGCGTCGCGCCTCATCTTCTGCTGCCTGAAGCAGCTTGCCGGCGAGGCCCTGGCCGCGCAAATCCTCCGGCAGCCACAGCCATTGCACGAAGAGCCAGCCCCAGCCGGTGTAACCGCTGATGCCGCCGCGTTGCCCTTTCGCCTCGGGGCCGCCGACGAGCACGGCAAGCGGCCGCCGCTCCGACGGGCCGACGTCGGCGGCATTGAAGGCAGCCAGGCCGTTGCCGATCGCTTCCAAGGCCTCGGGCGGAGGCGCATCCGTTATCTCGAACATTGCGAGCCCTCAGGTTCGACGCATGCTGAAGACGTCAAGGCGGTCCTCGCCGACATCCGTTTCGTCCAGCCGCCAACCGAGGCGCTCGTAGAAGGCGCGTTTGCCGGGAAGGGCGCAAAGGTGCACGGCCTTTGCCCCGGTGCGCAAAGCCGCGCGGGCGGCCTTCAGCACGATGTCGCCGCCGATACCTGACCCCCGAAACGGTGGATCGACCCAGACCGCCGCCACCCAGGGCGTCAGATCCGGCCGCTCCTCGAGGTCGGAGGCAATCACCGAGGCGGTGCCGACGAAGCGATCGCCGTCGTGAGCCACGAGGCAAAGCGCTTCGGCATCGTGCGCCAGGCTTTCCTCAAGCAGGCCAGAGATGTGGTCCAGCGGAAACCCCTGCGGTTCCCACCAGGCACGCCAGATGCGGTCGGCGACGTCATCGAAAAAGTGCGGCGCGTCTCGAAGATCGCTGACGGTAATGGTGTGATTGTTCATCGGCCTTCGCGATACCAGGTGGCGGAGATGAGGAAGAGCAGGGCGGCCAGACCGAGCAGCCCGGTAAAGAGCGGCACGGAATTGATGCCCTTCAGCACGGTTTCGTCGGTCATGCGGATCGACAGCCGCTGGTCGTCGGCCGAGCGCAGCGAACCCCGGACGGGCAGCACCGTCGGCAGATCGAGCGGACCGTCGGCGCTTGCGAGCCGCCGCACGAGACCCTTGGTCTTCTCGGCCCAGGGGCGCAACGTATCTTCGGTCGAGATCGCCGCCTTGAATTCCGGGGCATTGGGATCGCCGACATGGGCAAGGGCGGTCAGTTCGCCGTTCGCCATCTCGAACAACCCGGTTTCGCTGGTGGCGAGTTCGGCGGTGTAGAGACCCGGCTGGCGCTCGGTCAGCCTGACCTCCTGCTTTTCCCCGGAAGGCGAGACGACCGAGACCGGTCCCGGATCGCCGTCGATCGTCTGGCGGGTGATTTCCAGCGTCCGGCCGCGGGCGCGCGCTGTCAGCGCTTCCTCTTCCAGCGAGGGCTCCTGCATCAGCCAGTGGGCGGTGCGCCGATAGAGCGAGACATGCGGGCCACCGCCTTCGAAGCCGCGGGCCCACAGCCAGCCCTGATCGGACAAGAGCATGGCGACACGGCCCTTGCCGACGCGATTGAGCACGAGGAGCGGCTTGCCGTCGGCGGCCTCCATCACGGTATGTCCCTGCGGCCGGTCGACATCGACCGTGCGGAACCAGCGGCCCCATTGCGGCGGCTCGCTGCCGGAGCCTTCGAGGCCGCGGGTCACCGGATGTTTCTTTCCCTCTTCCGACAGGCGCGGAAAGAAGGCCTTTTCGTTCATCACGCCGGTTGGGGCGGCCGGAAGCACGGCCGAGAGCGGCGTTGCCGCAATCGAATCGTCGCCGGCGTGCTCGGGGCCGGCGGCGATCAGAAGCGCGCCGCCGTTTTCCACATATTGCGCGATGTTGTCGTAGTAGAGGATCGGCAGGAGGCCGCGATGCTGGTAGCGGTCGAGGATGATGAGATCGAACTCGTTGATCTTGTCGACGAACAGCTCGCGCGTCGGGAAGGCGATCAGCGACAGTTCGTTGATCGGCGTGCCGTCCTGCTTTTCCTGCGGACGCAGAATGGTGAAGTGCACGAGGTCGACGGCCGCGTCGGACTTCAAAAGGTTGCGCCAGGCCCGCTCGCCGGCATGCGGTTCGCCGGAGACCAGCAGCACCCGGAGATTTTCGCGGATGCCGTCGAGCACGTGAACGGCGCGGTTGTTGGCCGTGGTCACTTCGCCTGGAACGGCGTCCACGGCAAATTCAAGCACATTGTTGCCGCCGCGCGGCACATTGAAGCTGAAGGGTACGTCGGTGCCGGGTTCGGCCCGCTCACGCGCAATCTCGTTGCCGTTGAGGCGGATCGTTACCTCGGCCGTTCCGCCGGGGGCTGCACCATCGTCAACGACCCTGAACGAGAGCTTCTGCTCTTCGCCGACGATGCCGAAGCGCGGTGGATTGACGAGCTCGACGCGCCGGTCGAATTCATCGGGCTTGCCGGTGATCAGCCCGTGGACCGGGGCGTCGAAACCGAGCGCGCGGCCGATCTCGGGCACGTCGTGGATCTGGCCGTCGGTGACGAAGATGGCGCCGCCGATGCGGGCCGGCGGGACGTCCGAGAGCGCGGTCGCGAGCGAGATGAAGAGGTTCGTTGACGGAGAGACGCTCGCCGGGTCGGTCTTGGCCTCGACGATGCGCGGCTCGATCAGCGGGATTGCCGCCAGCCGCGCCTTTAGGCCCTCGACCGCCCGATCGGTCTGTTCGGTTCGCTCGCCATTCTGCTGGCTCTGGCTGCGGTCGACGACGATTGCGACGATCGTTGACAACGGGTCACGCAACTCGACGAAAATGGAAGGGTTGGCAATCGCAAGGGCAAGTGCTGCGAGCGCAGCCAGGCGCAACCAGGCGCCCCTTATCTTCCGCCAGAGGCCAAAGCCGATGAACAGTGCCGCGATCACCACCAGCGGCACAAAGAACATCAATGGGAGCAGCGGTGCAAAACCATAGGTCATCGCTCAGTCCTCACTGCCCAAGCCTTTGGAGGAGATCCGGCACGTGAACCTGATCGGACTTATAGTTGCCAGTCAGCATGTACATCATGATGTTGACGCCGGCGCGGTAGGCATATTCGCGCTGCATTTCGTCCGGCGGCACAGTTGGCAACAGCGGCGCGCCGTTGACATCCACGGCCCAGGCGCCGGCAAAATCGTTGCCGGTGATCATGATCGGCGTCACGCCGTCACCGCCGCGTACGGGGCGGTTGCCCTGTGCTTCCTCGCCGTTGGGGGCTGCCTCCACCCACAGCTGGCTCTCGGCGTAGCGTCCCGGAAAATTGGAAAGCAGATAGAAGGCTTTCGTCAGCACGTGATCGGACGGCACCGGCTCCAAAGGCGGGATGTCGAGGCCGCTCAACATGGCCTGCAAACGCTGGACGTTGGGGCTGTCGCCCGCGGCCGATGGATTGAGCGAGGAAAACTGGTCGCGGGTGTCGAACAGCACCGTTCCGCCGTTGCGCATATAGGCATCGATCCGGCTCATGACCCGGCTGCTCGGCATCGGCGCCGTTGCCGAGACGGGCCAATAGATGATCGGGTAGAAGGCGAGTTCGTCCTGTTCGAGGTCGACCCCGACTGGCGCGCCCGGTTCAAGCGCCGTTCGATAGGTCAGATAGTTGCTGAGGCCGATCAGCCCCTGCTCGGACAAGCGGTCGACCTCGGCCTCGCCGGTGATGACATAAGCGAGGTGGGTGGTATCCAGCCGTTGCAGCGATTGCTCGTCGCTGGGCTTGCTGTCCTGCGCATGGGCGATTGCCGGAGCGAGCGTGACGAAGCCAAGCGTTGCAAGGCCCAGAGTTGCAAGCACTGCGGCGGCAGCGGCACCACGGCTCCCGCGACCACGCAATCCTGTCAGCCCGCCGGCCATGTAGAGCACGATCAGCGCATCGATCACGAAGAGCACCAGTGCGAGCGCAAAGAGATAGGGCCGGATGGAGAGCGGCCGCGCGCCTTCCAGTCCTTCCGCCCGGTCGCCGACAAGGCTGCCGGTGATCGGAGCGAGCGTGCCGCCATCAGGCAGAAGGTTGTTGGCGACGAAACCTTCCTCCGAGCCATAGAGGCCGGGCGGTGTGTCGGCGGACACGGTCGGTGGGACGCCCGGCGCGACTTCGAGCGGCCGGGCGCTGCCGGTTTCGCTCGTCAGCTCGCCACGTGCGCTCACCAGCCGGTAGGGCGGCAGTGTCTGCGCCTTGCTGGCCTGATCGCCGGCGACGCCGCCGGCGCGCGACAGCTGGATCGACCGGCGCAACATATCGACGAACGAGCCCGAAATCGGCAGGTTCGACCAGTTCGGATCGGCGCTCACGTGGAAGAGCACGATGCGTCCGCGGCCGCGCTCGGCCGTCGTTACAAGTGGGGTACCGTCGGCAAGGTTGGCCCAGGTCCGCTCCACCAGATCAGGTGTCGGCTGCGCCAGCACCTGGCGTTTCACCAGCACGTCACGCGGCCGTTCCAGGCCGGCAAAGGGGCTGGTGGCAGGATAATCGGCGAGCGGCTGCGGCTCGGACCAGGAAAGCGCGCCGTCGAGCGTTCGTTCGCCCTGACGCAGAACGACGGGAACGAGTGGGTCGTCGGCGGGGGCGCCTGCGAGCCGGGGACCGGCGAAGCGCACCAGCATGCCGCCATTCTCCAGCCAGCGGGTGACCAGCGGGTAGCTTTCATCCGGCAGCCGGCCGACGTCGGCCATGACAAGGATCGACGGGTTTTGGGCGAGCAGTTCGGCAATTGCCTTGCCGATCGCTTCCTCGCGCGGCTCGATCAGGTCCGCATGCGGCTCCAGCGCCCGCTTGATGTAGTAGAGCGGCGACAGGAGAGGCTGGGCCTGGTGAACCTCGCCGCTCAAAAGCGCCACACGTCGGCGGCGGTTGCCGTCGTCGAGAAGATGAATGCTGCCGGCCGTCGCCAGTCCCTCGATCGTCAGCCGGGAAAAGTCGTTGCGCAGCTCGAAAGGCGCCTTCAGCAGGGCGTTGGCACTGGTCGCGCCGGTGTCGAAGCGCAACTCGCCCTCGGCGATCGCCGTGCCGCGCGCGTCGCGGGCGAGCACGTAGTAGGCGCGTGGCTCGCCAAGCGGGAGCCGCGAGGCCGTCACCCGCATGCCCTCGTTTTCATTGGTCGCCGACGTCAGCGCGATCGCGCTTTCGCCGTTGCCTTCGATCCGGCGGACATTGGCGGCGCCGAGTTCGGCAACCTGCCGCATGGTCTCGCCATCGCCGGTTTCGATGCCGTCGCTGAGGAAGGCGAGCGTGCCGGGCGGCGTGCCCGAAAGGGCTGTTTTCATGGCGGCCAGTGCAGGCCCGCGCTCAGCCGGCAGCGGTTGCGGTTGCGCCGCCCCCAGCCGTTCGCGTGCAGCGGCTGCGGACGTGGACGTTGCGTCGTGCTGACGGTCGGTGGTGAAGACGATCGAGACCGGCAGGTCCTTCGCCTCCGCATCGTCGATCATCGCACTGGCGGTCTCGACCCGCTTGTCCCAGTCGGCGACCGTCGCCCAGCTGTTGTCGATCACGAGAGCCAGGGGACCTGTGGCGGAAAGCGTGTTCTGCCGCGGGTTCAT
Organism: Ensifer sp.; assembly: GCF_035999185.1. Taxonomy (GTDB): domain Bacteria; phylum Pseudomonadota; class Alphaproteobacteria; order Rhizobiales; family Rhizobiaceae; genus Ensifer. The sequence goes on from NZ_DASYHB010000141.1 coordinate 42,476, forward strand.
GACGGGATCGGAAATCGCCAGGATCAGCGCAGCGGCCATCAGCATGCGCAGGAGCGTCAGCCACCAGGGGCTTTGTGCCGGTGTTTCCTCGCGCTTCATCACCGAGGCGAGGATGCGCAGCGGCGGGAACACTTCGGCCGCGGGCCGCGGCGGCGTCATGCGCAGCAGCCACCAGATGACGGGCAGGGCGACGAGGGCAGCGAGGATTGCCGGATTGCCGAAGAGGAAGGGCAGGCCGCTCATAGCTGGCCTCCGTGGGTCGCCCGTCCCGGCATGCCGGAGAGATAGGTGTGCACGGCGACAAGCGCCTCGGAGGCGGGCCTGTCGGTCTTGTGCGGGGTGAAGGTCCAGCCGAGATGGCGCAGCGTCACGCCGAGGCTGTCACGGCGGCCGATATAGGCGCGCTGGTAGTCCTCGCGCAGGACTTCGGCCCGCCCGGCCGTCAGCTTCTCGCCGGTCTCGGGGTCGGTGAACTCGGTTCGGCCGGTGTAGGGAAACACTTCTTCGGCCGGATCGGCGATCTCGACCACATGGCCGCGCAGGCCGCGCCGCGCGAGCGGCCCGAGCCGTTCCATGATCTTTTCTGCCGGATCGAGGAAATCGCCGATCAGCACCAGGTCGCTGGCGCTGCGGATCATCCCTGTTTTGGGAAGGCCCTCGGCAAGCGGGCTAAGCGTGATCGCGGTCGCCAGCCGTTCGGCGGCGTTGCGGGCAGAGACCGGCTCCATGACGCCCGGGCAGCCGATGCGCTCGCCCGAGCGCGCCAGGATTTCGGCAAGCGCCAGCATGAGAACGAGTGCCCGGCTTTCCTTGGAGACCGTGCCGAGCTTCGATTTGTACATCATCGACGGTGAAAGGTCGGCCCACAGCCAGATCGTATGGGCGGCTTCCCATTCGCGGTCGCGCACATAGGTGTGGTCGTCGCGGGCCGAGCGGCGCCAGTCGATGCGGGACATGCTCTCGCCATCCGAATAGGGCCGGAACTGCCAGAAGTTCTCGCCGATGCCGCGCTTGCGACGGCCGTGCCAGCCGGAGATCACCGTGTTGGCGATCCGACGCGCTTCGACCAGGCAATCGGGAACGAGCATCGCGCGCTGTTGCGCGCGCGAAAGTACCTCACTGGCCGGTGTACGCGAGACAATGTGCCCGACGGTGGCCATGCGCTAGCCTCTGGCCTGTTTCACCAGGTCGGCGACGACGTCACGCACGGTCATGCCCTCGGCGCGCGCGGCAAAAGTCAGCGCCATGCGATGCTGGAGCACGGGTTCGGCCAGCGCCAGAATGTCGTCGATCGACGGTGCGAGCCGTCCGTCGTAGAGCGCGCGGGCACGGGCACAGAGCATCAGCGCCTGGCCGGCGCGCGGGCCGGGCCCCCAGGCAACGTTCTTGTCGGTGGCGGCATTGCCGTTACCCGGGCGGGCGGAGCGCACCAGCGCCAGGATGGCGTCGACCACCTTCTCGCCGACCGGCATCTGGCGGATGAGACCCTGGATCTGCTGAAGCCTTGCGGCATCGATGACCGGGTGGGCGGTCGCTTCGCCGACGCCGGTGGTCTCAAGCAGGATCTGCCGTTCGGCCGTAAGATCGGGGTAGCCGACATCGACCTGCATCAGGAAGCGGTCGAGCTGGGCCTCGGGCAGGGGGTAGGTGCCTTCCTGCTCCAGCGGGTTCTGGGTGGCAAGCACATGGAAGGGGGCCGGCAGGTCCTTGCGCGCACCCGCAACCGTGATGTGGTACTCCTGCATCGCCTGCAGCAGCGCCGACTGGGTGCGCGGCGAGGCGCGGTTGATTTCGTCGGCCATCAGCAATTGCGTGAAGATCGGGCCGGGGATGAAGCGGAACGAACGGTGGCCGGCCTGGTCCTGGTCCATCACTTCGGAGCCGAGAATGTCGGAAGGCATCAGGTCGGGCGTGAACTGCACGCGGCTGGAGTTGAGGCCGAGCACGGTGCCGAGCGTCGCGACGAGCTTCGTCTTGGCAAGACCCGGAACGCCGACAAGCAGGGCATGGCCGCCGGACAGAACCGCAAGCAGGGTCTGCTCGACGACATTTTCCTGGCCGAAGATGACCTTGCCGACTTCCGCGCGGACCCGGGCAATTTCGCTGAGCGCGCTTTCGGCCGCAGCGACGATCGCCTTTTCGTCGGTCGCGTCTGCCGCGCCCTTCATCACACTCATGGTCATACTCCCCGGTCGCCCGTTGTTAAACCGAATCGCCTTGCAGCGCGGCGCCTTGTTATAGGATGCGCCATAGCCGCTGTAACATTTTGAACTGCCCGCACAATTTTGTCCTTAAATCGATTCCGGTTTACGGAATTATGCAGCAGCCGGGATTTCAGTCGCCTATTTCCAATTTAGACCCTGTCGGACGGCTGACAAGTCAGCGCCGACGCACTATCTCGTGAGATATCAAAGGTCTCGATCTGAAAGTCGGGACCAAACGGGACGGAACGATGGCAGAAGCCGAAATTCAGCAAACCGGAGATGCGGCCGGACTGGCGGCACTGATTGCGCGCGCGGCCGGGCAAACCGGCGAGAAAGCGCGCGGCCTGCCGCCGGTGGAGCGCTGGAATCCGCCGTTCTGCGGCGATATCGACATGGAAATCCGCGCCGATGGCACCTGGTTCTACCTCGGCACGCCCATCGGCCGGCAGCCGCTGGTGCGGCTGTTTTCCACGGTCTTGCGCAAGGACGAGGACGGGCGCACCTATCTGGTGACACCTGTGGAAAAGGTCGGCATCCGCATTGTCGACGCGCCCTTCGTCGCCGTCGAGATGAGTGTGACACACAGCGATGAGGGCCAGATCCTGACTTTCCGCACCAATGTCGGCGACGTGGTCGAGGCCGGTCCGGAGCACCCGCTGCGTTTCGTTATCCACGGCGAAAACCGGGAGCTGAAACCCTATCTGCACGTGCGCGGTCGGCTTGAGGCCCTGGTGTCGCGGCCGGTCATGTATGACATTGTCGAACTTGGCGAGATGCTTGATGTCGATGGCGTCGAGACCTTCTGCGTAGTTTCCGGTGGGGCGATTTTTCCGATCATGCCGGCGGCCGAGCTGGAAGCGCTTTCCCGATGAACATGCATCCCTTTTCCGCCGACGAATTTCGCCGTCGCGCGCTGACCCAGATGGGCGGACCGGTTGACACCGCCTGGCGCGAGCATGGTGATTTCCTGCTCAATCCCGGCATCGTGCCCTATCTGGAGACGCTCAAACTCAAGGATGCCGCGGTTCTCGTGCCCGTCGTCGACGACGGGGACGATGCGACCGTGATTCTGACGCAGCGCACCACCAGCCTGCGCAAGCATTCGGGCCAGGTCGCCTTTCCCGGCGGCGCCGTCGATCCCGAGGACCGGTCGATCGAGATCGCGGCGTTGCGCGAGGCCCAGGAAGAGATCGGCCTCGACCCGCGCTTCGTCGAAACCATCGGCCGCCTGCCGCATTACATGGCCATGTCCGGTTTCCGCATCACGCCCGTGCTTGCGGTGGTCAAGCCCGGCTTCGAGCTTGTCCCCAATCCGGAAGAGGTCGAAAGCGTGTTCGAGGTGCCGCTGTCGTTCCTGATGAATCCCACCAACCATGATCGTGGCAGCGGGCATTGGCAGGGCGAAGAGCGACATTTCTACCGGATGCCCTATGGCGGTCGCAACATCTGGGGTATCACCGCCGGCATTCTGCGCATGCTCTATGAAAGGCTCTATGCATGACTTCGGTTGCTGGCGAAGGCTGGTTCTCTACGCCTTCTCTCCGTCGTGTCTTCGAGGTTTTGAACGTCGATGGCGGCGAAGTGCGCGTCGTTGGTGGCGCTGTGCGCAACAGCCTGATGGGCCTGCCGGCGGGCGATATCGACATGGCGACGACCTGGCGTCCCGACGAGGTTGCCGAGCGGGCGAAGGCGGCCGGCATCAAGGTGGTGCCGACGGGCATCGACCATGGCACGGTGACGCTCGTCATTGACGGAACGCCCTACGAGGTGACGACGCTGCGCCGAGATGTCGCGACGGACGGCCGCCACGCGGAAGTGGCCTTCGGCACGGACTGGAAGGCGGATGCCGAGCGGCGGGATTTCACCATCAACGCCCTTTATGCGGATGCCCGTGGCGAGGTCTTCGACGATGTCGGCGGTCTCTCCGACATCGAGACGCGCACGCTGCGCTTCATCGGTGACGCTTCCGAGCGGGTGGCCGAGGATTATCTGCGTGTCCTGCGCTTCTTCCGCTTCTTCGCGCATTACGGCAACGGCCGTCCCGACGCCGACGGCCTGCGCGCCTGCGCCAGGGCGCGCTCCAAGCTGTCGACGCTTTCTGCGGAACGCGTTTGGGCCGAAACCAAGAAGTTGCTTTCGGCTACCGATCCGGGCCGGGCGCTTCTCTGGATGCGTCAGGCAGGCGTCCTCACCGAGATCCTGCCGGAAACGGAGAAATGGGGCATCGACGCGATCCCCGACCTCGTTGCCGCGGAACGTGCCTTCGGCTGGATGCCGGATCCGCTGTTGCGCCTTTCGGCGATCGTACCGCCTGATGAGGAACGGCTGGAGGCAATGGCCGAGCGGCTGCGCATTTCAAAAGCGGAAGCCGGTTTCTTCAGCCGCTGGGTGAAAGCGCCCGCGATCGCCGCAACCACGGCCGATACGGCGTTCGATCGACTGCTCTATCGCAACGGCGCCGAAGGCATTGCCGTCAAGCTGCGCCTGGCGTTGGCGACAGCGCGCCGCAAGTCGGAGGAGGACCCGTCGCGGCTCTCCGAGACGGCGGCGCTGCGCCGCCTGCTGGCGCGGGCTGAAGGGTGGCAGCGGCCGAGCTTCCCGCTCAGCGGTTCCGACGTGTTGAAGGCCGGCTTGGCGGCCGGGCCGAGGGTGGGAGAGATCCTGAGTGAACTCGAAACGCTCTGGGTCGAGCGCAACTTCAGCCTCGACCGGGCAAACCTTCTTGCCCGGCTTGAAACCATGGTACGGTCGGCCTGATCGGGGCGCTTGGCCAGACGGCTTAGGCCGCCTTGGAAGCGTCGGTGATCCGGGCCTTGATGTTGTCGATCATGTTTTCGCGAATGACCGTTTCGCCGTGGGTGTCGCGCATATGCTCGACGACGCGGCGCACGATTTCGGCATCGTTTTCTGCGCGGGTGTGCCATTCGCAACCCGGCACGAGGGAACCGCATTCAAACAGGCGCATGGCTGCTTCCTTCCCTGTGTAGTTTGATGCGAGAGCGCGGCGCGCCAATGCGGGCGACCGCGCGCTTAGAGTAGCATCAACTGGACTGCGGCCAAATTGTTCCAGCGTTGCGGGCGACAAGAAAGCATTATCGACAAGCGCGCCGATGGTGTTATGGGTTTGCGGTAACAAGAGACGCAAAGGCTTATTTGCCCATGACCACCACCGTTCAATCGGAACTGATCTCCGCCATTCGGAACATTCCTGATTATCCGAAGCCGGGCGTGATGTTTCGCGATATCACCACGCTGCTCGGCAATCCGCGTGCGTTTCGCCGTGCGATCGACGAACTCGTGCATCCCTATGCCGGGACGAAGGTGGACAAGATTGCCGGCATCGAGGCGCGCGGCTTCATTCTCGGCGGCGCGATCGCGCATCAGCTGTCCTCCGGCTTCGTGCCGATCCGCAAGAAGGGCAAGCTGCCGCACGACACCGTGCGCATCGCCTACAGCCTGGAATACGGCGTCGACGAGATGGAGATGCACAAGGACGCGATCAAGCCGGGCGAGAAGGTCATCCTCGTCGACGATCTGATCGCAACCGGCGGCACGGCGGAAGCGGCAACGAAGCTTTTGAAGCAGATGGGCGCCGACATCGTCGCTGCCTGTTTCGTCATCGACCTTCCGGAACTCGGCGGGCGCAAGAAGCTCGAGGCGCTCGGCGTCAACGTTCGCACGCTGATCGAGTTCGACGGGCACTGATCAGGTCTCGACAACCCCATACAGCAGGGTGCGGGTGAAACGCGCACCCTTTTTGGCTTTTCGGCGTTTCCGGTTCTAGAGCGTTCTTTACGCGTTCAGTTGAAACACGTTCAGTTGAACGTACCGCGCTTTAGATCATTTCATTGTTTCGTCGAAACAGTGAAATGATCTAACTCTCTGATGTTCCGCAATTCCGGACGGAAAACCGTTCTGCACTTTTCCTGGAATTGCTCTAGAGACGGTTGATCGTCCGCAGCATCAGCTGCACTTCGCGCCGCGTGTCCGGCGGCAATGTTTCCACTTCCTTTTGCCAGAAGCGTTCGGCCTCCGGCGGCTCGTCTTCCCAGCTCCGGACCGACGTCTCGTTATCGTCTATGACGACGCGGCGGTGACCGCCGAGGCGCAGGTATGCGTCAGCCAGTTCGCAGACATGGGTCTTTTCCATAGTCGGCACTCCCGGTTTCAACGCGGGGTGTCTCAGTAGGGGCGGTGGACACTCCCGCGCTCTGCGGTCGGATTTTACGCTCAAACCACGCGGAAATTAAGAACTGTCACGGACTGGAATGGCGCGCCGGCCGTCTGTTGCCGGTCAGGGCCTACACGAACTCGATGACCCTGCTTTCGAAGCGGATGACCGGTTCGCCGTGCTGGTTCTCGCCCTCGCAGAGGATCGTGTTGATCCGCCAGCCCGGCTTGGATGCAAGCGAGCGGCTTTCGAGGAAGGTCACGAAGTAAGTGATGGTGTCGCCTGCATAAACAGGTTTCAGCCATTTGAGATCGCGAAAGCCGGGCGAGGGGCCGAGGTTGGGCGCCCGCAGGCCTTCGGCGGCCAGACGGCGCTGCTCGTTCCTCCAGAATTTGACGAAGCATTGCATCCATCCGGCGCAGGTGTGCCAGCCGGATGCGCAGAGACCGCCGAACAGCGAATGCCGTGCCTTTTCAGCGTCGAGGTGAAAAGGCTGGGGATCGAAGTCGGTGGCGAAGCGGATGATGTCCTCGGCCGAAAAGGTCAGGCTGCCGATCAGGGTCCTGGCCTTCGCCGCGTAGAATTCTTCCATCGTCATCATCAGGCTTTGCCCTTCTCGCGGCAACGAAAGAGAACCGAACATTCGGAAACCGCCACGGGTTCGCCCGCCTGATTGTTGATTTCGTTGCGAAATTTAACGATGCCGAGATCGGGTTTCGACTTCGAGCGGCGCGCTTCGACGACGAGGCTGAAGCCGGAAAGCACATCGCCTGCTATCACCGGCTTCCGCCAGTCCATGAAATCGATGCCAGGGGACCCTTGCGACGACGAGTTGCCCATGAAGGCGTCGAGCATCATGCGCATGCCGATGGCGCTGGTGTGCCAGCCGGACGCTGCAAGACCGCCGAGGATGCTGCGTTTGCCGGCTTCCTCATCAAGATGCATCGGCTGCTGGTCGAACTCGCTGGCAAAGGCGATCATCTCCTTGGGCTTCATCTCGACCGGTTTGTAGTCAAAGCGGCGCCCCTCGGAAAAATCCTCGAAATACAGCATGCTGGAAGTGTCCCGTCTGATTTGCTGACGCTTTCCTACTGCATAATCTCTCGCAGCGGAATCGATTTGAGCGGAGCGCTGACGGCTGCCCGCATGAACGTTTCCGGTTGCTCTTGCCGCTTGTCCGTGCAACCAGCTTTTCTGTCGCTCTCGCTCATTTCATTGTTTCTTCGAAACAGCGAAATGATCTTACCCTCTGGTATCACGCAATTCCGAACGGAAAACCGCACCGCACTTTTCCTGGAATTGCTTTAACTGCCATCGTTTCATCGGGGACTGCTCGTGACGGAACTGAACAGAGCGCTTACGGGCGCTGCCGAAAAAGGGATCATCTCAGCGCATCAGGTGAGAGATCTGGAAGACTATCTTGCCGACCGGGGCTTCAGCTTCGGACCCGCAGTTTCGGACGCGCGTGCGGACCTGCGCGACGATGCGCTGGAAGCGCAAGCGGCGGAGGACAGCGAACAGCCGCGTTTCCTCAGGGGGTTTCACGATATCCTGATCACGATCGGCGTCGTCGTCGTGCTCATCGGCCTGTGGGGGCTCGGCGGTCCGCTGGCGACACTCCCGGTCATGCTCGTGCTCGCGGAAATTCTGGTTCGGCGTCAGCGACTGGCCCTGCCTTCCGTGGTGCTGACGGTCGCTCTCGTCCATTGGATCGCGACGACATCCCTTTATTTCGTCGGCGAGCAAATGGACGCCTGGAAGCCGTTGACCTTTTCGCTTGCCTATTTCTCGGCCTTCCCGATCCCGCTGGGGCTGTTCTACCTGCGCTATCGCGTTCCGTTGGCGCTCGCCGGTCTGGTTCTGTCGGTCGCGCTGATAGGCATCTTTGCGGTCCTTATCGCCTTCGAACAAAGCCTGGGGTTCGACCTCGCCAACGGCGACCGCTTCATGCTCATCCCGATCACCTCGCTTGTAGGTGCGTTCAGCGTCTTTGCGGTTGCCATGCGCTACGACGTCTCCGATCCACAGCGCCTGACCGCGCGTTCGGACACAGCCTTCTGGCTGCATCTCGCCGCTGCCCCGGCTCTGCTCTATTCGCTGATGGGCCTGGTCTTCCTGTCTGAGGGCGGCGTCTGGTGGGATGGTCAGGCCGGATCCGGCCAGGCGGTTGCCGCCATCCTGATTGTTGTCGCCTTCATGCTGGTCGGGCTCGTCATCGACCGCCGTGCTTTTGTCACATCAGGGCTTCTGTCGCTCGGAGGCGCGATCTGGACAGTGCTGGGCAAGACCGGAGCTTCGCTCGACAGCTACGTCTTCATCGCCTTCGCGATTGTCGGTGTGACCGTCTTGTTCATCGGCATCTTCTGGCAGCGGCTGCGCCGCATGGTCATCGACCTGTTGCCGGAAACGATGACGGCGCGGTTGCATGCCGCGCCGTGATCTTAAGTTCTGATGCGCTTTGATCCCGCATCTCAACTGCGGGATCAAACTGAAGGCCATTACGTGTTGAAGCGGAAGTGGATGACGTCGCCGTCCTGGACGACGTATTCCTTGCCTTCGTCACGGGCCTTGCCGGCTTCCTTGGCGCCGACTTCGCCGCCAAGCGCGATGTAGTCTTCATAGGCGATGGTGTTGGCGCGGATGAAGCCGCGCTCGAAGTCGGTGTGGATCACGCCGGCGGCCTGCGGGGCCTTGGTGCCGCGCTGGATCGTCCAGGCGCGTGTTTCCTTGGGGCCGACGGTGAAGTAGGTGATCAGGTCGAGCAGCTTGTAGCCGGCGCGGATCAGGCGGTCGAGACCGGCTTCCGTCAGGCCGAGTGCGCTCAGGAATTCCTGGGCTTCCTCTTCCGGCAGCTGCGCCACTTCGGATTCGATCGCAGCCGAGATCACGACGCTTTCAGCGCCTTGCGCCTTTGCCATTTCGGCGACCGCGCGGGTGTGCTCGTTACCGTCGACCGCATCGCTTTCCGCGACGTTGCAGACGTAGAGAACCGGGTGAGCCGTCAACAGGTTCAGGCCCTGGAGGATGCGCAGTTCTTCGGCATCGAGCGTTGCAAGCAGCGTGCGCACCGGCTTGCCGTCCTGCAGGAGCTTCAGCGAGGCTTCCATGATCGGAAGCTGCGCCATGGAATCCTTGTCCTTGCCGACAGAGCGCTTGCGCGTCTGCTCGGTGCGGCGCTCGAGGCTCTCGAGGTCGGCGAGCATCAGCTCGGTCTCGATCGTCTCGGCGTCGGCAACCGGATTGATGCGACCTTCGACGTGGGTGATGTCGTCATCTTCGAAGCAGCGCAGAACGTGCACGACAGCATCCACTTCGCGGATGTTGGCGAGGAACTGGTTGCCGAGGCCTTCGCCCTTCGACGCGCCGCGCACCAGGCCGGCGATGTCGACGAAGGAGATGCGCGTCGGGATGATTTCCTTCGACTTGGCAATGTCCGCCAGCTTGCGCATG
>NZ_DASYHB010000144.1:0-24085 GCF_035999185.1 Ensifer sp.
ACCTTCGACAAAACCTCAATCCGTTGCAGATCGCGTTCGCTCATCGCAATCAATCCCATCCGCAATCTCCCAGGTCACCAAACCCGGGGAGAGTGACATTCCAACTTTGCAGGATCAGGACACTTTAACTTTGCGGCTACAAAAGAAGATCACATAAGATAGATTATGGAACTAACGCATATGCCAGAAAGCATGGATTGTGTGGCAAACCTTGCCTTGGCGTGCTTGACCCGGCCTTTCCAGCCTGCTTAGCGTTCCCGCATCGAAGCACCACTTTCAAGGCCAGATGTGATGAGCGAATTGCGCGTTCTTTCAGATGCTTTTATTCCGGAACTGCCAAACCGCTACAATGGCAAGGTTCGCGAAAACTATGACCTGCCAGATGGCAACCGGATCATTATCGCCACGGATCGGCTCAGCGCCTTCGACGTCATTCTGACGTCGATCCCGAACAAGGGTCACGTTCTGACCCAGACCGCGCGCTACTGGTTCGAGGAAACCGCCGACATTTGCCCGAACCATGTCGTCAGCTATCCGGACCCCAATGTCGTCATCGGCAAGCGGCTCGAGATCCTGCCGGTCGAGGTTGTCGTACGCGGCTATCTCGCTGGCACCACGAGCACCTCGATCCTCACCAAATATCGCAACGGCGAGCGCGAGATGTACGGCATCACCTTGCCGGACGGTATGCGCGACAACGAAAAGCTGCCGCAGCCGATCATCACGCCCACCAGCAAGGCTTTCGATGGCGGTCATGACGAGCCGCTTTCGGCCGAGGAGATTCTTGCTGAAGGGCTGCTGACGCAAGAGCAGCTCGACACGGTCTGGCAATATGCGCTCGCGCTCTTTGCCCGCGGCCAGCAGCGTGCCGCCGAACGCGGCCTGATCCTCGTCGATACCAAGTATGAATTCGGCACCGACGAGAACGGCACGATCATTCTTGCCGACGAGATCCACACGCCCGACAGCAGCCGCTATTGGATCGCCGACAGCTATGACGAAAGCTTTGCGCGCGGCGAACGGCCGAAGAGCTTCGACAAGGATTTCGTGCGCGCCTGGGTCACCGCGCGTTGCGATCCTTACAAGGATCCGATCCCGGAAATCCCGGCGGAACTCATCGCGCAGACCTCGGCCGTCTACATCGAGGCCTTCGAGACAATCACCGGCCAGCGCTTTGTTCCCGATCTGTCCGGCGCGACCGTGCTTGATCGCATACGCTCCAATCTGAAGCCGTATTTTTCCAAATAAATCAGTATATTAGATAAGTTTATTGATCTAATCTTCAGGCGTCGTTCGCCGGAATGTTGACGTCGAATTCGAGCCGCATCAGGTCGTATGCCGGCTCGATATGATCAGGTGTCTCGCCCTGCACGGTGTCGTAGTCGAGCGGCACGTGCATGTGCGTCAGCACGGCCCGCTTGGGCTGAAAGCGCTCGATCCAGCCGAGCGACTGCACCAGCGACAGATGGCTCGGGTGAAACTTGTACTGCAGCGTGTCGATCACCAGGAGATCGAGCCCGCCGAGCTTGGCAATCGTCTCGGCAGGAAAGTCGCTGACGTCGCTGCAATAGGCAAAATCGCCGATACGGAAGCCAAGCGAATGGATGTTGCCGTGAAACTGCATCAGCGGCCGGAACGCGATCGGTCCACCGGCGCCTGATATCACCACGGGCGACAGATCGTCGGGAATGTCGCGCGGCTCGACGATCGGCGGATAACCGCTGCCGGGTGGTGACTCCAGACAGTAGCGGAAGCCTTCGCGAATACGCTCCATCGTATAGGCATCGGCCCAGATAGGTATCCGCCTGCGGTTTTCGATGACGAAGCCCCTGAGGTCGTCGATCCCGTGGAGGTGATCCGCATGGGCATGGGTATAGATGACCGCATCGATGTGGCGGACGTTCGCGGCGACCATCTGCGCGCGGAAATCGGGGCCGGTATCGATGACAACGGTTGTCTTGCCGCCATCGGGCGCCGTCTGCTCGACCAGCAACGCCGCGCGCATGCGGCGATTCCTGGGATTTTCGGGATTGCAGGCGCCCCAGTCACCAGTGATGCGCGGCACGCCGGGAGACGAGCCGCAGCCAAGAATGGTGAAGGTGCGCCGGAACGCCACGTCAGAGCCTCGGCATCTTCGAGAAGACGCGGAACGCATTGTCCGTGGTGATCGTCGCGATCTCCTCGGCGCTGACACCGATCGTCTCGGCAAGCACCGCGGCCGTGTGTGCGACATAGGCCGGCTCGTTGCGCTTGCCGCGGAACGGCTTTGGCGCCAGATAGGGCGCGTCGGTTTCAACGATCATCCGGTCGTGCGGCACCGTCTTGGCGATCTCGCGCAGCTCCTCGGATTTCGGGAAGGTCAGGATACCCGAGAACGAAACGTAGCCGCCGAGCTCGACGCCAATGCGGGCGAGTTCAGGGCCGGACGAGAAACAATGCAGAAGGAAAGGGAAGGCCCCCTTCCCGGTTTCCTCGGTCAGGATCGCCGCCATGTCCTCGTCCGCCGAGCGGCTGTGGATGACGAGCGGCAGCCCGGTTTCGCGTGCGGCGGCAATATGGCGGCGCAGACCCACGGCCTGCGCGTCGCGCGGCGCGTTGTCATAGAAGTAATCGAGACCCGCCTCGCCGATCGCGACCACCTTCGGATGCGCCGAAAGCCGGACGAGATCCTCGGTCGTGATATCAAGCTCCTCGTCCGCATTGTGCGGATGGGTCCCGACGGAACAGAAGACGTTGGGATAAGCCTCGGCGATCGCAAGGATCGTCTCGAACCGCTTCACGCGGGTCGAGATCGTGATCATCTGGGTAACGCCGGCATCGTGTGCGCGCGCGACAATCGCGTCGCGCTCCGCTTCGAAATCCGGAAAATCCAGATGGCAATGGGTATCGATCAGCATGCTCAACGCCTTACTGTGCTTCCGGCGCAACGTAACGCGGGAAGACCGGTTTCGGCGCTTCGAGCGGTGTGCCCGAAACGAGGCGTCCCGCCTCGCCGAGCGCTGCAAAGTCGCGCTTGTCGGCCGGCGCTGCCACCAGATCGAGCAGCTTCGCCGACGATTCCGGCATGAACGGCTGCAGCAGGATGGCGATCTGGCGCACGACTTCGGCCGTCACGTAAAGCACGGTGCCCATGCGTGCCGGATCGGTCTTCTTCAGCGCCCAGGGTTCCTGGCCGGCAAAGTAGCGGTCCGTCTCGGAGACGACGGCGATGATCGCCGCCAGCGCCCGATGGATCATCTGCTTGCCCATCTCGTCGCGGGTGATTTCAAGCAGCGAGTCGGCTGCCGCGAGCATCGCCTTGTCCTCGTCGGTCAGAGCGCCGCAGACGGGGATCTGGCCCTCGCAATTCTTGACGATCATCGACAGCGAGCGGCTCGCCAGGTTGCCGATGCCGTTGGCAAGGTCGGAGTTGATGCGGGTCGCGATCCCCTCCTCGCTGTAGCTTCCGTCCTGGCCGAAGGAGACCTCGCGCAGGAAGAAATAGCGGATCTGGTCGAGGCCGAAATGCTCGACGAGATTGAACGGATCGACGACGTTGCCGAGCGACTTCGACATCTTCTCGCCCTTGTTAAGCAAGAAGCCATGGGCGAAGACGCGCTTGGGTAGCGGCAGGCCCGCCGACATCAGGAAGGCCGGCCAGTAGACCGCGTGGAAGCGGATGATGTCCTTGCCGATGACGTGAATGTTGGCCGGCCAGAACTTGGCGCGCGGTCCCTTGGGATCATCAAGATAGCCGGTTGCCGTGATGTAATTGGTCAGCGCGTCGACCCAGACATACATGACATGCGCCGGATCGTTCGGCACCTTGATGCCCCAGTCGAAGGTGGTGCGCGAAACCGAGAGATCCTTGAGGCCCGATTTCACGAAGGAAATCACTTCGTTGCGGCGCTCGGCCGGACCGATGAAGTCAGGGTTTTCCTCGTAGTGCTTCAGGAGCTTGTCCTGGTATTCGGACAGCTTGAAGAAGTAGCTCTGCTCCTCGACCCACTCGACCGGCGTTCCCTGCGGTCCGTAGCGCACGCCGTCGGCGCGCAGCTCGGTCTCGTTCTCCTGGTAGTAGGCTTCGTCGCGGACCGAGTACCAGCCGGCATAGGAATCCTTATAGAGATCACCCGCCTCGCCCATGCGGATCCAGATGTCCTGCGACGCCTGATGGTGGCGCTCCTCGGTGGTGCGGATGAAGTCGTCGTTGGACGCGTTCAGAACCACCGCCATCTTCTGGAATTCCGCCGAATTGCGGTCCGCCAGTTCCTGCGGCGTCACGCCTTCCTTGCGTGCCGTCTGCTGCATCTTCTGGCCGTGTTCGTCGGTACCGGTCAGGAAGAACACCTCACGCCCGTCCAGACGCTGGTAGCGCGCCATGGCATCCGTCGCGATCAGTTCGTAGGCGTGGCCGATATGCGGCTTGCCGTTGGGGTAGGAAATCGCGGTGGTGATGTAGAAGGGGGACGTGTCTCTCATAGGCGGATTCGATCTATCTTAGATTAAGCTACGCACGCTCTTAGCGCATACGCTTGAAGGAAGAAACATGAGATCCGTGAAAAGCCGGGCTCGCCTATCGTCTCCCCGGCCAGAAAGCCTTGCGTCGTCGTCTCCGGCATCTTAGAACAAAAAGGCAACATACGAGTGGGGGAGAGCCATGCTGGGTGGACTGAGCAGCCAATTTGAAGCCGCCTCCGACGGCTATGCAACCGAGCACGGCATCGAGCGCGATCCCGACTGGTTCGTCCTCAAGATGCAGGAGGAACTGGGCGAACTCACCCAGGTCTGGAACAAGCTCAGCGGCCGCGGTCGGACGCACGGGAAGTCGGAGCTCGACCTGAAAAGCCAGATGGCCGACGAGACCGCCGACCTGCTCGGCCACGTGTTGCTGTTTGCCCACCACCACAAGCTCGACCTCGCCTCTGCAATCGAGCGCAAATGGCGTTTTCAGCCGTCGCTATAGCGTCGCCTTCATATCGTCGAGCAATGACAGGATCGTCTGCTTTCGATCGAGATTGTAGGCGTCGCTGACCGTCAACCGCTCGGCCACGGTCGCCGATAGGCGCGCGAAACGTTCGGCGCGCATGATGTCACCAGCAACAGCCGCCTCGCGGGCTTCGCGCATGATGCGGTCGCTGGCGAGCGCCGTGAAGAAATCGAAGATCGTTTCGCTGTCCCTGCCCGAGAGCGCGTCGGCCAGTTTGTGCATGTCCTTGCGCATTGCCGGACCCTGCCCTGCAAGGATCGCCTCAAACGTCGCGGCGATTTCCAGCCCGCCATAGTTGATGAGTTTCAGCGCCTCGGCAACGCTGCCGCTGGCAGCCGACAAGATCCGCTCGGCATTCTCGCCGGCAAGGTCGAACCCGAGATGCGCCAAGGCCTGACCGAGCGGCCCGGTATCGAGCGGCTTCAGCCGCAAAGGCAGGCAGCGCGAACGGATCGTCGGCAGCAGCTTTCCCGGCGCATGCGTCAGCACCAGGAAGAGCGAACGCCGCGGCGGCTCCTCAAGGATCTTGAGGATGGCGTTGGCGGCGTTGCGGTTGAGGTCGTCGGCCGGGTCGATGATGACGATGCGCCAGTTGCCGGTGCCCGACGTCTGGCTGAAGAACTTGCCGGCACGCCTGACCTCATCGACCGTGATCGCGCCCTTCGCCCTGCCCGTCTTCTCGTCAATCGGCCGGCTGAGATGCAGCAGATTGTGCGAGGCGCCGGAGGCAAGCTGTCTCCCGATCGCGGAGCCCGGATCGGGATCGGACAACGTGTCCGGTGCCTCGGTCGGTTCGGGATGCTTCAGGATGTGGTGCGCAAACCGGAAGGCGAGCGTTGCCTTGCCGATCCCTTCCGGCCCTTCGATCAGGATGGCGTGGTGCCCCTTGCCGGAGCGATAGCTCTGCGCCAGGAAGGCTTCGGCCTGCTCGTGGCCGAACAGCCGATTGTTCTCCACGGGCGCAATCGCGCCGTCCAGCACGCCGGCTCTCTCGACGCTCATGACACGACTTCCGCAGGCGATGTGCCGGTTCCGTCGCCCTGTGGCAGGAGTTCTTCGACGAGCGACAGGACGTCGGCGGCAATCGCGTCGACAGGCTGCGTCGCGTCCACGACCCGGCATCGTTCGGAATCGCGTCTGGCGATGTCGAGAAACGCCTCCCGGCGCTTCTCGTGCGTCTCCAGGTGCTCCTTTTCGAAGCGGTCCGGGTTGTCGTCACCGGCCCGGCGTTGCGCCCGCTCGAGACCGACACTGGCGGGGAGGTCGAAAATAACGGTCCGATCCGGCACCACGCCGTTGATCGCCACGCGTTCGAGGGTCTCGACGAAGCTTGGCTCGAGATTGCCGGTAATGCCCTGATACACGCGCGACGAATCCATGAAACGGTCGCAAAGCACGATCGTGCCCTTGTCGAGTGCCGGCCGGATGACCTCTTCGACATGGTCGCTTCGAGCCGCGGCAAAGAGAATCGCTTCCATTCGTACCCCGAAGGCTTCTGCCGCTCCCGAAAGCAGCACGTGGCGGACCGCTTCGGCGCCGGCGGAGCCGCCCGGCTCGCGCGTCGTCAGCACCGTGTAGCCGCGTGTGCGCAAAGATTCAGCCAGAAGGCGCAGCTGGGTCGATTTGCCGGCACCCTCCCCGCCTTCGAACGTTATGAACAGACCTTTTTTCAGCGACACCATGCTTTCCCGTATCGGCATGCGATTTGGCTCTGTTTAGCCGATTGGTCAGCAGTGCGATACCGTCCGTCGACATTTTGGACGGGGCGGTACCTCGCCGATGCCCTGGCCTTTACCTAAAGCCAGAAGAAAAGCAGCTCCTGCAGGGCGTCGACCGCCCGGCTGGTCAGCGTCCCCTGCCCGACGGCGCTCGCCGTCTTGACGGGAACCTCCCGCAACAGCTTCTCGCCGTTCCACAATTTGACGACGCCGACCTCGGTGCCCGCCGCCACGGGCGCGCGCAAGGGCCACTTATAGACAATGCGCGCTGTCAGCCGCTCGGGATTGTTGACCGGCAACAGCACATCGACAGGACCGCCTGCCACCAGCGCCACATGCGCGGCATCGCCGCCATAGACCGCCGCTTCACCGATGGCTTCAGCGTCCGCGAAAATCCGCTTCTTCTCGAAGGCGGTCATCGCCCAATCGAGAACCTTGCGGCTCTCTTCAATGCGTTCCTTGTCGGTCTGAAGGCCACCCATGGCCAGATAGACGCGGCGGTCGCCGCGCTGCAGCGATGCGGCAAGCGAGAAGCCGAAACCTTCGGCAAAGCCCGTCGCCAGGCCGTCCACGCCGATATTGGCCGAGATCAATGGGTTCTTGTTGCGCTGGAGGATCTTGTTCCACTCGAATTCCGGCTGCGAATAGAGCCGGTAGAGATCCGGATGCGCCTCGTGCAGATGCCGAATGAGCGTGACAAGCTCGCTCATTGTGATCTTGTTGCCCGGATCGGGCAGTCCGGTGGCGTTCTTGAATGTCGCAACCGACATGGCGAGTTCGCGCGCCCGCGCCGTCATGCGCTCGGCAAAGGCGCTTTCGCTGCCGGTCATGCCCTCGGCGAGGATGATGCAGGCGTCATTGGCAAGCTGAACGGCGACGCCTTGCAGCAGGTCGGCGACGCGAATGTTCGACTTCAACGCAGCGAACATGGTCGATGTGCCCGCCGGCGCGCCGCCGGTGCGCCAAGCGTGTTCGGACACGGGAAACGTGGTCTCGGCGGAAACCTCACCCTTGCCGAGCGCTTCGGCAATGACTTCCATGGTCATCAGCTTGGCAAGCGAAGCCGGCGGGATCGGCTCGTTTTCGCCACGCGAGAAAAGCACCGTGCCGGTTTCGGCATCGACGAGCAGGATCTGTTTTGCCTTGGTGTCGAAGGCGGGCGCCGGTGTTTGGGCAAGTGCGGCGCCGGCAATCAGTGTGACGCCCAGAAACACCGCCGAAAGCAACTTCATGCGCATGGGAAACTCCGGTTTCCCCTTGGGCATAGCAGCGTGGTCATTCTGGCACAACGGCGTGCCCCGTTATCGCACAGAAGCGTTTGCCTTCTGGCGTTTCGCGTAGTCGACGATCACCTGCGGCGTCAGCTGCTTGCGGTCGACCATGATCGCTTCGAAGGGCGATTCGGCGTCGCTGACCCGCACTTCGTAGTAGGCGGCCGCATAGCCCATGTTGCCGTTCGGCATGGGAATGTACTCAGGCCGTTCGCGCGGGATCGGTCCGATTTCCGGCAGCATGACGAATTCGTTGAGCGACTGAGGCTGCGCGAACTGCGGAACGGGTGCAGCAAGCGCGGTCACCGGCTCGCTGACATCGAGCGAGGCCTTGGCCGGGACAGTGATGGTGCCGAGGCTCTGATTGCGGAACGGCTCGTTCGAGGCGACCATCACGCCGGTCGCAATCTGCCCTTCGGGCATGACGCTCGGGCCACGTTGGCCCTTCTCGACGTAGGACGCCATCAGGTAAGGCATGTCGTTGCCTTCAAGCGGGGCGCGACCGACATATTGCACCCGCACATTCGCGCTGCCCTTGCGCTTGATGTCGAGCATGTCGGCCGTTTTCGAGGAAACGTCGATGATGCGGCCGTATTCGTAAGGGCCGCGGTCGTTGACGCGCACGATGACCGACGTGCCGTTTTCCATGTTGGTAACGCGTGCATAGCTCGGCAGCGGGAACGTCGGATGTGCGGCTGACAGATGCGCCTTGTCATAGACTTCGCCGTTGGCCGTCAGACGGCCGTGGAAAGCCGAACCGTACCAGGAAGCGACACCGGTCTTGTTGTAGCCGAAATCTTCCTTCGGCTGGTACCACTTGCCCTTGACCTGATAGGCCTTGCCGACCTGGAAGCGTCCGCCGCCCTTGGGGATATTGTTGCCGGTGGCAACGCGCGGGCTCGCCTTCACGCCATAGACGGATTCGGGAAAGTATTCCTTGCTCCGTGCAGTTTTCTTGGCGTTCGAAGTTGATCCGCAGGCTGCGAGTGTCACGCACAGCATCGGGACCGCCGCAAGGCGCAATCCCTTGACCAGATATGCCGCATTTTTACTGGATGTCATCTGTCCCACAACGTCGATCGAATAAGCCGTACTCGAACCTTCCGCTTACCCCCAGCGGAAATCTCGGCGTCCCGAAACGGAACAGTGTTTATTCATGACAGCAACAAGGCGAAAATGCGAACTCATCCACAGGCCGGCGGCGGATTTCGTCTTTTATGGTTTATGAATGGTTACTTGCGCGCCGCGCAGTGGCCACCTGCCCCATGCCTTCTAGAAAATCGTGTCACGACGCATGTTAATTCTTGCAAACAGCTGAGCCTTCGCGCAATAACGCCGTGCCCGGCAAGCGTTTTTGCGCAGCTTCAGGCAAGGACAGGTGGCCGAGTGGTTTAAGGCTCTGGTCTTGAAAACCAGCGTACGGGAAACCGTACCGTGGGTTCGAATCCCACCCTGTCCGCCATTGCCTCCGATCAACCGCCGAGATCCGCTTCGAGCCCTCGATCGTATACAGCTCACCCAACACGCTTGCGATGATAGGTCAGTGCCATGGCAAGGCAGATCGCAAGTTGTGCGGTTGGGACTGTCCTGGCCGGATCGAGCAGGATCGCCCTGTTGCCCTGATAGGCGAATTCGGAGAATTGTACTCGGAACGCCGCAGCCAGCGTCGTGTGGCAGTTGAACAGCACGGCACCCTCGCCCCCTGGCGACTTCGAGATGCCGAGCCTGATCGTGCTGCCGCTGCCGGTCGCTTCGGTAAGATAGGCCGGTTCTCCCCATTTGAGCGTCTCTGTCAGTTCACCGACGCATGGCGTTTCCGCGGCCGTTGAAAAGATCAGTTGCCGTACTGTCAGGAGTTGGGCGCGGGCCGGCTCAGGCCAGCGGGCGAAAGCCTTCGCCACGTCGGCGGGCATGGGCGGCAGGCGCCGCGCACTGCGCATCATGATGCTCTCAGCGGCAGATGAATGTCGGTAAGCAGCTCGGTCGGCCCGACCTCCTCAGGGCTGTTGAGGTAGGCCTCGAACACCGGCGCATCGTCGGGCTCGTGGCCCGACTGCGGCAGCCACACGCCGAGCAGCCAGCGATAGGCATTCTTCATGTCGGCATAGGGGCCGCGATAGCGCAACCTTGCATAGACGCCGCCGCGCAGGATCACCTCTTCGATAGGCAGGTTCCAAGCGATGCCGTCGAGCACAGGCGAGCAGGCGCGCGAGCGCATATCATCAAGTGGTACAAGGTCTGGGTCGTCATAAAAAAGTGCCAACATCCGCTGATCGGCTGCCATGCTGCCCTGCTCTGCAAGCTTGGCGAACAGTTGCCCCATCGCGCGGTCGATCTGCATGTAGCTGCCGGTGTGGGCGACGCTGGCACAGCGAACCGGCGCCAAGGTCTCGATTGACACTGGAAAAAATGCGCCATCTTTCGCCTGCAGAGCAGCCTTGAAGGCCACATGACTACCGCTCAAGCGGTAGTCGGCCGGGCTTTTGCCGTATGTTTCCTTGAAGGCACGCCTGAAGGTGTCGAGCGAACCGTAACCGGCACGGCTTGCGATAGTGGCGACGGCCATATCGGAGTTTGCCAAGCGCTCGGCCGCCCGTGACAGCCGGAGGCGCCGGATCGTCGCAGCGATGGTCTCGCCGCGCATGGCGGTATAGATCCTGTGCCAGTGCCAGGGTGAGAGGCAAGCGACCTTCGCCAGATCATCGAAGCGGATATCGTCCTCGAGATGATCGTAGATGTAGTCGACGACCCGATTGAGACGGGCCTCGTAACCAATGCGCGCTTTCCCAGATTCTGCCTTTGGTGAGCTCATGACCATCCAACCCCCCGTGCGCTGGCACAATGGCATGGATCAAGCCGACAAATCTTGCGAAGTTTCGTGTGCCGACCTTTCTTCAACAATCTGGAGTTACATCTGAGCAGACGCGGCCAGCGCCTCCATCGCTCTCGCCCCGCCGTGCTTTTCCGCGCCTCACAGTTGTCGAAGCTCCGAGATAGGATTAATTTACGCCGGCTGGTGACGCCACCAAGATCCTTTTTGGGGGAGCTGGAAGAACATGCGCGTCAAGGATGTCATGACGTCTGTCGTCCTCAAGCTTTCACCTGACAACAGTGTCAGGCAGGCAGCCCGGATCATGCTCGATCATCACGTCAGCGGTCTCCCTGTCGTCGACGATACAGGCGCGCTCGTCGGCATTCTCAGCGAAGGTGATCTCATCCGACGGACAGAACTCGGCGGTGGCGGGCTGACGGCAGACGCGACGCTTGCTGCGGACGAGCGCGCGCACGCTTACGTGCGGCGCTCTTCGTGGCGCGTCGGCGACGCCATGACGGCCGATCCCGTGACAATTGATGAAGATGCACCGATCGGACGCGTCGCCGCGCTGATGCAGGAACGTGGCATCAAGCGTATCCCTGTGATCAGCAACGGTGTGCTGATCGGGATCGTCAGTCGCGCCGATCTGTTGCAGGCCATCCTGTCTGCAAGGCAAGACGAGACCGCAACCGGCGACGATGCCATCCGGCGCAGCATTCTCATTCGTCTCGGCGAAAACACGGGCCTTGAGGGGCTGGATATCAAGGTCGCAGTGTCCGATGGCGTCGTGCATCTGTGGGGCAATGTCGAGACGGAGGATTGCCGAAAGGCTGCGCGTATCCTTTCTGAAGGGGTGCGCGGTGTCAGAGGCGTGGTTGAGCATTATTCCGAACCCTATCCGCAATAGTTTGGACCGAGATTACGACTGCCACGCGCCTGATCCATGCAGCGTCCGCGGGGCTTTGAATTGCCGCGAGTGATCCCCGTTGTTGCCGATCAAGGAGCGGCGTTCACCAGCGCCGGGCAACAGCAGCGGCATTGCAAACGCAAGAATCTGCTTCGGGGAGCACGCCAGTAAGCCGGCACAAATTCAGCAAATGTCTTATCGATCGGGAGGTTCAGATGGTTACGCCTGAAACAGCATCGGTGAACGAGACAGCATCCGCATCTTCAGCATCGCAGTTGTCCGCAAACGAGCTTCGACTGCTGGATGCCTACTGGCGCGCGTCGAACTACCTGTCCGTGGGGCAGATCTATCTGCTCGACAACCCGTTGCTGCGCCAACCGCTGAAGCGCGAGCACATCAAGCCACGTCTGCTCGGCCATTGGGGAACGTCGCCGGGCCTCAACATGCTCTATGTGCATCTCAACCGCGTCATCAAGCGCGACGATCTCAACATGATCTACGTGATTGGCCCAGGGCACGGCGGCCCGTCACTGGTCGCACATGCGTATCTTGAGGGGACATACAGCGAGTTCTACCCGAACATCGGCGAGGACGCCGAGGGCATGCAGAAGCTGTTCAAGCAGTTCAGCTTCCCCGGCGGCATTCCGAGCCACGTGGCGCCGGAAACGCCCGGCAGCATCCACGAAGGTGGCGAACTGGGCTATGCGCTGAGCCACGCCTACGGCGCCGCCTTCGACAATCCGGATCTGATCGTTGCCTGTGTCGTCGGCGACGGCGAGGCCGAGACCGGGCCGCTTGCGACCAGCTGGCAGAGCAACAAGTTCCTGAACCCGGCGCGTGATGGCTGCGTGCTGCCGATCCTGCACCTGAACGGCTACAAGATCGCCAATCCCTGCTTCCTCGCCCGCATTCCACACGACGAACTGAAGAAGTTCTTCGAGGGGATGGGCTACAAGCCCTATTTCGTCGAGGGCCACGATCCGGCAAGCGTCCACCAGCAACTGGCCGGCACGCTCGACACCGCGATGGCTGAGATCCGCTCGATCTGGGACGATGCCCGCGTCAGAGGCAATCTGAAACGCCCCGCCTGGCCGATGATCATCTTCCGCACGCCCAAGGGCTGGACCTGCCCGAAGGAAATCGACGGCAAGAAATGCGAGGACTACTGGCGGGCGCACCAGGTGCCGATGGGCGAGATGGACAAGCCCGAGCACATCCGCATCCTCGAGCAATGGATGAAGAGCTATCGCCCCGAGGAGCTTTTCAGCGATCAGGGCCGGCTGAAGCCGGAGATCGCAGCGCTGGCCCCATCCGGGCATCGGCGCATGAGCGACAATCCGCACGCAAACGGCGGCCTGCTGTTACGTGATTTGAAGATGCCGGCTTTCCGGGACTATGCCGTAGACGTCCCCCAACCCGGGGCGACAACCGTCGAGGCGGCCCGCGTCATGGGCACGTTCTTGCGGGACGTGATGAAGTCCAACATGGACGCCAGGAATTTCCGTCTCTTCAGCCCGGATGAAAACAATTCGAACCGCTGGCAGGACGTGCTCGAAGTCACCGATCGCTGCTACATGGCCGAGATCTACCCGGAGGACGATCACCTTTCGCCCGACGGTCGTATCATGGAGGTCCTGAGCGAGCACCAGTGCCAGGGCTGGCTTGAGGGATACTTGCTCACCGGCCGCCACGGCTTCTTTTCCTGCTACGAAGCCTTCATCCACATCATTGATTCCATGTTCAACCAGCATGCCAAGTGGCTGAAGATCTGCAACGAGATCCCCTGGCGCAGGCCGATCGGATCTCTGAACTACTTCTTGAGTTCGCATGTATGGCGCCAGGACCACAACGGCTTCAGCCACCAGGATCCGGGCTTCATCGACCACGTCGTCAACAAGAAGGCGGACGTCATCCGGGTATACCTGCCGCCGGATGCCAATACGCTGCTGTCGGTGACCGACCACTGCCTGCGCAGCCGCAACTACGTCAACGTCGTCGTTGCCGGGAAACAGCCAAGCCCGCAGTGGTTGACCATGGAACAGGCGGTGCGCCATTGCAGCATGGGCGTCAGCATCTGGGACTGGGCGAGCAACGATGCCAACAGCGAACCGGACGTGGTCATGGCCTGCTGTGGCGACGTTCCGACGTTGGAAACGCTCGCCGCCGTGCAGCTGCTGCGCGAACACCTGCCCGAGGTCAAGGTCAGGGTCGTGAACGTCGTCAACCTGATGAAGCTGCAGCCGGAGGAAGAGCACCCGCACGGCCTGTCCGACCGGGATTTCGACGGGATCTTTACGAGGGACAAGCCGATCATCTTCGCCTTCCATGGCTATCCGTGGCTGATCCATCGCCTGACTTACCGGCGCACCAATCACGGCAACCTGCATGTCCGCGGCTACAAGGAAGAAGGCACGACAACGACGCCGTTCGACATGGTGGTGCTCAACGAGCTCGACCGCTTCCATCTCGCCGGGGACGCCATCGACCGTCTGCCGCAGCTCGGCGCGCGGGCTGCCTATTTCAAGCAGGCGATCCAGGCCAAGCTGATTGAGCATCGGGAATACATCGAGAAGCACGGCGACGACATGCCCTCGATCAGCGGTTGGAAATGGGGCGTTCAAGGTGCGCAGCAAGCGAAAGCAGCGACATCGACGGAGGGTGACAATGTGTAGTCGCGAAGGGCTGACTGGCCTGCGTTGAGCCCTGATCATACCGAGAGGCACCCGGTGCCGGGCGGCTCTCAACCTGCTGTGAATGTTTCCCTTGTTAGCGCGGTTGGCCGACCATGCCGGAAATGTTGTCGACACATCCCGAAGTGAACCGGATGCCGACCGAGCAGGATCTCGCTCGGCTTCAGTTCACGACCCTTCTCTACGATCTGCACTGCACCAACCCGGACAATGGGCTGGTGCGCGACAAGACGCTGGATGACGCGCCTTCGAGCATTGCGGCGGTCGGCATGGCGCTTGCGGCGATCCCGGTGCTCGTCGAGCGCGGTATTATTATTCGCAAGTTCGCTGCGAAGATTGCGCGGCGGCGGCTGAAGTTTCTGTTCGAATGTCCGCAGGGACCGGAACCGGATGCCTCCGGCTACAAGGGCTTCTTCTATCATTTCCTCGATATCGAAACCGGCCGTCGCGTCTGGGATTGCGAATTATCCACGATCGACTCGGCGTTTCTCTTTGCAGGCGCGCTGACGGTCGCGGCTTATTTCGATCGACAGTCTGCAGAGGAAGCAGAAATACGTCAGCTGGCCCACGCGCTCTACGAGCGGGCAGACTGGAACTGGGCCTGCGACCATGAGCTCACGCTCACCCATGGCTGGCGGCCAGAGAACGGCTTCATCCCCTACCGTTGGCGCGGCTACGACGAGGGCCTGCTTCTCTATATTCTCGGGCTCGGGTCTCCCACCCATCCGCTGCCGCCGGCATCCTACACCGCCTACACCGAAAGCTACGATTGGCGGAACATCTACGGCCGGGAGCTGCTCTATTCAGGTCCCCTGTTCACCCATCAGCTCTCGCACATGTGGATCGATTTTCGCGGCATCCGCGATGAATTCATGCGCGAACATGACAGCGATTATTTCCTCAACAGTCGCCACGCCACCTACGTCCAGCAGGAATACGCGATCCGCAATCCGATGAACTTCAAAGGCTACGGCGCGCATTGCTGGGGCTTTACCGCGAGTGACGGTCCCGGCTGGATCAAGCGGAACGTCGAGGGAACCGAGCGAGAATTCTTCGACTACATTGCTCGTGGGGCGCCCTTCGGGCCGGACGACGGCACGGTCGCGCCCTGGGTGGTGGTGGCCTCCCTGCCCTTCGCGCCGGAGATCGTCATTCCGACCATCTGGAACTGTGCCCGGATGGGTCTCGGAATGACCCGTCTCTACGGCTTCAAGCCATCCTTCAATCAGAGCTTTGCGGTGGAAGGCAGCGACACGGGATGGTGGGTCAGCCCCTATCATTTCGGCATCGATCAAGGCCCGGTCGTGCTGATGGTCGAAAATTACCGCACAGGCCTTTTGTGGAACATCATGCGCCGATGCCAACCGATCGTGACCGGGCTTCGCCGCGCGGGTTTTTCGGGCGGGTGGCTCTGAGAGGAAATCGACGTCGTTCAAACCGTTTCAGGCGGGCGCTATGGAACAGCCGCAAACTCCGCTCAGGGTTACCGCCGCTCGCTTCCTGCGCACGGTCAGGATTTTCGGGGCATCCGAGGTCGGGCTGAAGGCGAAGCTGCTGTTCGGCGGCCTGATAGCATTGTTGATCGGGCTCAATGCCCTCAATGTCGTCAACAATTACGTCGGCCGAAACTTCATGACCGCGATTGCGGAACGCCAGATGGACGAGTTCGTCCGGCAGGCGATCTATTACGTCGCGGTTTTCGCCACCCTGACGGTTGTCGGCGTCTATGCGCGTTTCGTCGAAGAGCGCCTGGCACTGCTGTGGCGCGAATTCCTGACCCGACGCATCGTCGATCTCTACCTGCAGGACGAGACCTATTACCGCCTCGACGTTGCCGGCAAGTTGACGCATCCGGACCAGCGGATCTCCGAGGATGTGCGGGCTTTCACGGTAACTACGCTGTCGTTTGTGATCATGCTGTTCAGCAGCACGCTCACCGTGGTGAGCTTCTCCGGTGTGTTGTGGTCGATAAGCCCGCTGCTGTTCGGTGTGGCCGTTCTCTATGCGGCCTGCGGCTCCTACATGACCTTCGTTGTGGGGCGGCCGCTGATCACCTTGAACTACAACCGGCTCGACAATGAAGCGAGTTTCCGGTCGGGCCTCATCCATATCAGGGAAAACGCCGAATCCATCATGCTGGCGCACGGCGAAGGGCGTCAGCGACAACGACTGCACCAGAGGCTGGACGCGTTGATCACCAATATTCGGGCGATTATCAGCGTCAACCGTAATCTGGGTTTCTTTACGGGCGGTTACAACTGGATGATCCAGCTGGTCCCGGATCTGATCATTGCGCCGGCCTTCATCAGAGGTGAGATCGAGTTTGGTGTCGTCACCCAATCCGGTGCCGCGTTCGCAATGCTGGTGGGTGGGTTCTCGTTGATCGTCAGGCAGTTCAATTCGATCTCGAATTTCGCCGCCGTGGTCTCGCGGCTGAGTTCGCTGCATGAAGAGGTCGCAAGATCGCGCGTGACGGAAACACACATCGAGCGCGTCGAGCGGGACGGCCCTGTGACCTTCGTCGGTCTGACCCTGCTGTCGTCGACAGAAGACGAACCGCCGCTTCTCAGCGATCTTTCCGTCTCGATCCCGGTGGCCGCACAGGTGCTGGTGACCGGGTCGAGCCCCGCTCCGGGTCTCGCCCTGTTCCGTGCGATGGCGCACATACCGACGCCAGGCACTGGCCGCATCGAATATCCCGCCGGCACTCTGTTTCTGCCGCAGCGCCCCTATCTGCCGGCCGGTGCGCTTCGGCAACTGCTGATCGGTCCGGACCGGGAGGACGAGATAACCGACCCCATCATGGTTGGCCTGTTGCACGCGATTGGGCTTGAGCGACTGGTGGGTTATGCAGGCGCGCTCGACGTTGAGCGCGACTGGGAGAAGGACCTCTCCTTGCGCGAACAGCAACTCTTGGCGCTTACGAGCATCCTCCTCATGTCGCCCCGCTTCGTCATTTTCGACCGTGCCGAAATGACACTAGGCCCCGACATGCTGGAAAAGGTCATGAACCTGCTCGCGGAGCGATCGATCGGCTGCGTACAGATCGGGCGGTCAGAGGGACGGCGCGACAACTACCAGGCCATCATCGAATACGAAGATGACGGGCGCTGGACATGGCGCGCGAACCATTCGTAGCCGCCCTCAGGCCAACGCCAAGGGGACGGCGGACCACCCACCCTATTGGTCAATTCTACGCGGAGGTGATCGTATTACCGCGGGGCAACGATACCCTGGTAATAATCGCCATCACCACCGACGACACGCGGTGGACCACCGGCGGTTTGCGAACAGGCGGCCAACGTGGCGAGCGTGAGCAGCAATACGATCGTTCTCATGAAGTCGGTCCCCTTCTGGCCCGCAGCCCGGCTATGTCCTTGAGACAAGAACGAATCTGTAGCGGAGCCAGTACAAAAACAAGTAGTGAAATGGTGGTATAACAAAATGTCTGATCGTTGAAGGTGCAAATTGTGCGACCACGCGACGCGGTCTTTGCTGCCCGTCGCGGTTGCGTCCGTGGCTCTGTCACGGTCTTGGCGCGCGTCGCAGCTTTTCTGTTAGGCCGACTGCCGCTTGTGCGCCTGCTCGCGCTCCCGCCAGTACTGCAGCCGCAGCCTCGGGGCCATTAGCCAGGCAACAAACGGCGTAATGGTGAAGCAGGCGACCACCACGACCGGGATGGCATATTTCGCATTGTCGGCGAGAATGGGGATCGACAGAACGGTCACGATGCCGATCCCGAACAGGATGGCGTTGACCATCAGGCCGACCATGATGGCGAGTTGCAGGCGGACGGACATTTCGACCTCCCGGAGCGTCGAGGCGGTACGCGGACCCCAAGCGTTCATTTCCGGGGCCGATTGTAGCAGAGCGTCCGCTTTCGCGAAATGGTGGAGCGCGGAGCGATCCTGCCCCTGTTGCCGGCGCAAATATGCCCTATGCTTTCCGGCGAGCGAGGCGCAGGCCTGCCGCCGCAACCGCGGTCGCGCAAAGCCTGTCCAGCCGCTCCCGCCTGAAGGAGACCGCATGACGAGCCCATACGAAACGCTCGGCGTCAGCCGCGATGCGACGCAGAAAGACATTCAAAGCGCCTATCGCAAGCTTGCCAAGAAATTGCATCCGGATCTCAATCCGGGCGACAAGGGGGCGGAAGACCGCTTCAAGGCCGTTTCGGCCGCCTATGCTTTGCTCGGTGATGAGGAAAAACGAGGAAAGTACGATCGCGGCGAGATCGACGAGACGGGTGCGGAAACTCCACCCCGCCAGTACTACCGGGATTACGCATCCTCCGGGAATACGGCCGGACGCTACGAGAGTGCGCATGGCTTCTCCGACTTCGCCGACAACGACGATATCTTCTCGAACTTCTTCTCGCGCCGAACAGGTGGTGGTCAGCAACGCAAGCGTGGCACAGACATGCATTTTTCCATGGAGATTGGTTTCCTCGACGCGGCCAACGGCACCAAGACGCAGATCAACCTTCCGGGAGGTGGTCCAGCGCTCGACCTGACGATTCCACCCGGTACCCGCGACGGCCAGACATTGAGGCTGCGCGGCAAGGACGAAGCCGGTTTCAAGGGGGCGCCTCCGGGCGATGCGCTGATCGACATTCGCGTGCGCCCCCATCCGCTGTTTTCGGCCGATGGCGACGACGTGCGTTACGAGGTTCCGATTTCGCTCAGCGAAGCCGTGCTTGGTGGCAAGATCCGGGTTCCAACGATCGATGGTGCAGTCAACGTGACACTCGCGCCGCACACCAATTCGGGCAAGACGCTGCGGTTGAAGGGCAAGGGACTGCGCAAGTCGGGTGGTGGCCAAGGCGACGCCTATGTCAGCCTGAAGATCGTGCTGCCGCAGACGGCCGATCCGGCACTGTCAGCCTTCGTCGAGAGGTGGGAGGCCGGCAAGACCGAAGACCCGCGTAAAGGCTTGGGAGGGAACGCATGAACGACCGAGAATTTTGCGAACACCTCGAAATCGAGGTCAAGGTCCTGCGCATCTGGGTCGAACAATGCTGGTTGATGCCTGAGGAGGCGGCGACCGGCTGGTCTTTCGAAGAGGCGGACCTCGCCCGTGCCCGGCTGATCCAGGATCTGACCGGGCCGATGGGCGTCAATGACGACGGCGTCGATGTCGCCATGGAACTGCTCGACCAGATCCACGGCCTTCGCGGCCGGCTTTCCGCGCTGATGAGCGCCATCCGCGCGCAGGAGCCGGAGGTTCAGAGGCTGATCCTGTCGCGCGTCGACGAGCTGTAGACGTCAGGTTCCCCGAGCAGGCCGATCGTTTCCGCGACGAGCAACGTATCGACGAACTCCTCGATTGCGGCGACCCGACCGTCGCGGAACGTGAATTTGTCGATGATGTGGGTCTGAATTTCGGTTTTCGAAGGCCTGAAAACGATGGGTCCCGCGCGATGCGCCACCACGGTGTCGCCGTCGACGTAGATGCCGACCGTCTCCAGCCTGTTGAGGTCCCAGGCGTCTATGAGGTCCTGGAAGGTGCCGCGCACCGTTTCCTGCGTGTTGACGGCGAGTGCCAGTGGGCCCAGCCGACCGCTGCCGACGATCTGAAAAGTGAAGTCCTGTGCGAGCAATTTCATGATCGCATCGAGGTCGTTGGCGTTGCGCGCGAGATAGAGGTCTCGCACCGTCTGTTCCAGTGCAATTCGCTCGGCCATTGGAAGCCTCCCTTTCTTCTATCTAGGCGAGTGTGATCGTAGTTTAGAGATATTGCAAGTATAGACAAAGATCTCGAATGATCCGTTCGAAGCCGCACGCGGCGCGGAAACGTTAGAAATTTCCTAAAATGCGACTACCCATTTTCACGCGCCTTAAAGTTGAGCTGAGCAATAAGAAGGGATTGACAACGGTAGGGCAGAAGAGACGTGACGCAGGTGGTCACCGTATCCGCGACGACAGCGGCTTATGCAGCGGAAGCGCTGAAGCCGTCGGCGCGTGTGCGTGGCGACGGTCCGACCGACGAAGCGATCACATTGCTGTCGACCAAGCGCGCCGAACAGCCCGCACTGACGCCGGCCGCCGTCCCGAAAATGAAGGGCGCCCTGCCCCTGTCTTTCATGTTGATGAGCGCTGATGGTCGCCTGCCGGAGCGGTCCGAGGCAGAAGCCTTGCGTCGCTATCTCGAGTTCATGCGGGACGGCGACGAGGCTCCGCGAGAGCAGGAAGAAGAAAACCGGCAGGAAGAGCCTGCCGGTGAGGAAGACGAAAGCGACGCCGCCTGAGGCGGCAGCCGTCGCGCTCTCCGATCAATGATGGCTGTGGCCGCCGGTGGCTTCGCCGCCCTTGGCCGAGCCGACCGGTAGCGTCGCATCGACCTTGCCTGCCTTTTCGAACACGAGCGTTACCGGCACCGCATCACCTTCCTTGAAGGGCGTCTTCACGTCCATGAACATAAGGTGCAGCCCGCCGGCCTTAAGTTCGACTGTTTCCCCGGCCGGCAGGGCCACGCCGTCATCGAGCTTGCGCATCCGCATGACGTCGTTTTCCATCTTCATTTCGTGAATTTCGACGCGTGCCGCAACCGGGCTTTCGACGGCAATGAGCCGGTCCTCGCCCTGCCCGCCATTCCTGATGGTCAGGAAGCCGCCGCCGACTTTGGCGCCGGGCAGCATCGCCTTGACGGAACCGGCGCTGATTTCGAGATCGCCGACCTTCGCCGAACCGTCAGCCGCCATATGGCCGCCGTGGCCGGCATGGGCATCCGCCGAATCGGCCATCGTTACCGTCACCGTCGGTGCCGGGCTCTTCAGGTCGTGTGCATTCTGGCCCTCAGCGGCAACCTCGTCCCAGACGACCTTGCCGTCGGTGCCGCAAAGCTGGGTCGTCGGGAACGCCAGAACGGTTTCCTTGTCAAAGCCGGACAGTTTGCCGCGAACGACGAAGGTGTCGTAGTAGTCGTCGGAGAGATTGCCGCCCTTCCAACGGACTTCGATCGCCCCGGACGAAACCTTTTCGCCGTGATTGTCGTAGGTCTTCTGGTAGTCGCCCTTGATCACTTCAAGCTCCCAGCCGGGCTTGGGCTGCGGCTTGGCGAAGACGAAGCCTTCCGGCAGCTTGATCTGCACTTCCGTCGTCGGCTTGCCGTCGCAGCCGTGAGGCACCTGCAGAACCGCCTTGAAGTTGGTTTCGGCGGGCGCCGTGTCGGTTTCGAACGTCGCGTGGGCATGGGCCATGCCGGTTGCGGCAAGGGTAAGGCCGAGCGAAAGGGAAGCAATCCTGGTTTTGGTCATGTCGTAATCTCCTGACCCCTGTCCGGGCATAGCCCGGTTCCGGTGGCCTTGCCGCCCTCAGGCGGCGCATTGATGTGAAATGCGAAAGCGGGAGGTTACGAAAGCGACGGTGGCCCGCGCGAAGGCGGCAGCAGGCGCAGAGGCTGCAGATCGGCGCCGCTTTTTTGCAGCGCTGACGAAGCCGGCCACTCGCCGATTTCGGCGCGAACGCTTTCCACTGTCGGTGTCGGCAGGAGGATCGAAGCCGAGAGGCGGCAGGCTTCGCAGACAGGGGCCATGGCTTGGCTCTTGTCATGGTCGACGCCGCCCATGCCGAAGCAGATTTCCGAAACGGTGCCATCGGGCAGTTGATAGGCGGCGATCTCGGCCGGCGACAGGGCCTTGGCGCTGAGCGGCTTGTGGGCAACGGCGAGGAACGCGAGCGCAAACACGGCGATCAGCCGCACTGCAATCCCGAGTTTTCCGTTCCGCCTTGCCATCGTCGCCCTCAATCAGCGTCCTGGGTTACCTCAAGCGCGAAGCAATGCAAAGACACAATTGCCTCATTGCTGTCGCGTGCGTCTTTTGGTCATGCGACAAAAATGTGTTTCAGGGCGACACCGCCCTCTTGCCAAGCTCCCGCCTTCGCCGTTATCTGGAGACGATCTTGTTGGGAGAAGCCGGCTCAAACCGGTGCCGAAGGAGCAACCGCCCCGGAAACTCTCAGGCCAAAGGACCAGCAAGGTGCCGGTAGGACTCTGGAGAGAAGCGTTTTTACGCTCGCCGAAGGGATAACAATCTCAGGCAAAGGGACAGAGGGGGCTCGAATCGACGGCGATTGACGCCGGAAGTGTGAGCCGGCGCGGGAGCGCCAGACCTGGAGGCCGGATTTGGAACAGAATCCCCATTTGAAGCATACGCCGCTGCATACGCTGCACCTTTCCCTGGGCGCACGCATGGTGCCCTTTGCCGGTTACGACATGCCGGTGCAGTACCCCGATGGCGTGATGAAGGAGCACCAGCACACGCGTGTGGCGGCCGGCCTCTTCGACGTTTCGCACATGGGCCAGGTCATCGTCCGGCCGAAGTCCGGGAAGATCGAAGACGCCGCACTTGCGCTTGAAAAGCTGGTGCCGGTCGATGTGCTCGGGCTTGGCGAGGGGCGGCAGCGCTATGCAATCTTCACCAATGCCGAAGGCGGCATCCTCGACGATCTGATGATTGCCAACCGCGGCGATCACCTGTTCCTGGTCGTCAACGCTGCCTGCAAGGATGCGGATTTCGAGCACCTGAAAAAGGGTCTCGCCGACACCTGCGAAGTAACCATGCTCGACGACCGCGCGCTGATTGCGCTGCAGGGCCCGCATGCCGAAGCCGTCCTTGGCGAATTGTGGGCCGATGTTTCGGCCATGCGCTTCATGGACGTCGCCGAAGCCGATCTGCATGATGTCGCCTGCATCATTTCCCGTTCCGGCTATACCGGCGAAGACGGTTTCGAAATCTCCATTCCCGTCGCATCCGCCGTGGATGTCACGCAGCGGCTGCTCGAACATCCCGATGTCAAGCCGATCGGCCTTGGCGCGCGCGATTCGCTGCGCCTGGAAGCGGGCCTTTGTCTCTATGGCAACGATATCGACACCACCACCACGCCGGTCGAGGGCGCCATCGAATGGGCGATGCAGAAGGCCCGGCGGGCCGGTGGCGCCCGTGCGGGCGGCTTCCCCGGTGCCGATCGCATCCTCGGCCAGCTTGCCGACGGCGCCTCGCGCCGACGCGTCGGTCTGAAGCCCGAGGGACGCGCGCCTGTGCGTGGCGGCGTCAACCTTTTTGCGGATGCCGAGGGCAAGATCCCTGCTGGCCAGGTGACGTCGGGCGGCTTTGGTCCCTCCGTCGATGGTCCTGTCGCCATGGGCTATGTCGATGCCGGATACACGGAAAACGGCACCACCCTCTTTGCGGAAGTGCGCGGCAAGTACCTGCCGGTAGCGGTCGCCGCCCTGCCCTTTGTCAAACAAACCTACAAACGCTGATCAGGAGAGAGCGCAAATGTTGAAGTTCACCGACGAACACGAGTGGCTGAAGGTCGAAGCAGGCGTCGCAACGGTTGGCATTACCGAACATGCGGCCGGCCAGCTTGGCGACCTCGTCTTCGTGGAACTGCCGGAAACCGGCTCCACCTTCGCCAAGGGCGATACGGCTGCCACCGTCGAATCCGTTAAGGCTGCTTCCGACGTCTATTGTCCACTTGACGGCGAAATCGTCGAAGTCAACCAGGCGATCGTCGACGACCCGTCGCTGGTCAACAGCGACCCGCAGGGCGCTGCCTGGTTCTTCAAGCTGAAACTCGCCGATCCGAACGCAGCCGACGCCCTTCTCGACGAAGCGGCCTACAAGGAGCTCGTCGCCTGATGAGCATGCCCAAGGATTTCACCTTTACCGACTACAAGCCGTATGACTTCGCCAACCGGCGTCATATCGGCCCGT
>NZ_DASYHB010000169.1:0-29035 GCF_035999185.1 Ensifer sp.
GACGAAGGTTCCGTGTGGCACGGTCAGGTCGACATTGTTGACGGCCCTGAAGGCTCCGAATTCCTTGACGACGTTTTGAAGGGCAAGTCCGGACATTGTGTCTCCGCGAGGATGGTCCCCTCCGCCTCATGGGAGGGTTTCAGGCGGGGAGCAGCCGGCAAGGCCCCTCCCCGTCGTTACGCTTCTTGTTCTCCCCGATTGCCGGGGAGCCGTCAGGATCAGCCGACGATCAGCTCGGTCCACTTCTGGTTCAGCCAATCCGACTTGGTCTGGTAGAGATCGTAGCGCGGAATGATCGGCTCGATATCCGACGAAACGGCTGCGAATTCCTTGTCGGTCAGGTCCGTAACCTCGCGCTTGACGGTCGGGGACGTTCCGACCTTGCGCGACAAGGTCGCCTGGATCGAGGGCTGGCACATGTAGTCGATGAAGATGTGGGCTTCCTCGGACTTCTGCGAGGCGCGCGACAGCGCCCAACAACCGGAGTCCTGAATGCCACCTTCCTTCGGGAAGGTCGAGCGAACGGGATGGCCGTCGGCGGCGGCAAGGCCGGTGACGTCGTGATAGTACTGGCCCATCGGAATCTCGCCCGACTTCAGCGACTGCTCGAACTGCGCCTCGTCGCGGTACCAGAGCCGGACGTTCGGCTTGACTTCGGCGAGCTTATCGAACGCCTTCAAGAGGCCTTCTTCCGTGTCGAGCGCATTGGTGCCGCCGAAGAAGGTCTTCGCCGTCACTTCGAGCAGGAAGGAGTTGGAAACGAGCGCCAGCAGGCCGAGCTTGTCGGCGTTCGCCGGATCCCAGAAGGCGGTCCAGGAGGTCGGCGCTTCCTTGTAGACGTCGGTGTTGGTTACCAGCGTGATGTACCAGGAAACAGCACCGATGCCGGCGATGCGGCCATCCGGATACTTGTTGACGAAGCGGTCGAGCAGGTTCGAGGCGTTCTTGATCTTGGCGGTGTCGAGCGGCGTCCAGAGGTCGGTCGACTGGCCCTTCAGCATCGCCACCTGCGACATCATCGAAACGTCGGCCGGCGCCTGGCCGGCGCGGGCGGCTTGCTCAAGCTGCACGAGCCAGGCTTCGCCTGTTGGTTCGGCGATCGATTCAATCGCGATGCCGGTCGCCTTGGTGAATTCCGGGAAGATGTTCTTGTCGAACGAATCCTTGAAGTAGCCGCCGTAAACGCCGACTTTCAGCGACTTGTCCTGAGCGCGCAGGACCGACGGCATCGCCAGCATGGAAGCGCCGGCAAGGCCGGCGCCGAGCAGCGTCCGGCGCTTGATGGGAGTGGTGATCATTCTCGTTCTCCTTTGTTTCGGCGTTTGCCGCCTCGTTCCCTGTTGTAGTTGATTCCTTACATGTTTTCAGTGCTCAGCGCGATCAGGAACCGCGCAATTCAACGTGCTCTAGTGCGCCGGCGCCCTCCGCTCGAGCATGCGCGCATATTGTGTCAGCGGATAACACAGCACGAAGAAGATCACCGCGACCAGGCCATAGACCGTGAAAGGTTCGAAGGTGGCATTATTGATCGCATTGGCGGTTCTGAGAAGCTCCTCGAAGCCGATGATCGAGGTGAGCGCGGTGCTCTTGATCAGCTGCACGAGGAAGCCGACGGCCGCCGGCCGGGTTATGGCAAAGGCCTGCGGCAGGATGACGAGGCGGAGTTCCTGGACCCTGTGCAGCCCGAGGCTCGCACCCGCATCCCATTGCCCACGCGGCAGCGCTTCCACCCCGCCACGCCAGATTTCGGCGAGATAGGCGCTGGCATAAAACGTGAGGCCCAGTGCCGCCGCCGTCCACGGCTCGATGCGGAAACCGAGCATCGGCAGGCCGAAGAACATCAGGAAGAGCTGCATCAAGAGCGGCGTGCCCTGGAAGAGAGCAATGTAGCCGGAACCGAAGCGACGCAGCCAAGGGCGTTCGGAGATGCGGGCGGCGAGGATCGCCAACCCGACTGCGGCACCGCCGGCAAAGGCGACGGCCGACAGAAGCACGGTCCAGCGGGTGGCGAAGATCAGGTTGCGCAGGATGTCCCAGAAGGTGAATTCGATCATGACACGCCGGCTCCCAGCACACGCCGGCCGCCGGCCACGAAGAGCCGCCTGACAGCCATCGACAGGGCGAGATAGATCAGCGTGACGACGAAATAAGTCTCGAACGAGCGGAAGGTGCGCGCCTGCAACAGATCCGCCTCATGCGCCAGCTCCCGGACCGCGATCTGCGACACTACGGCCGATTCCAGCATCATGATGATCACCTGGCTGGTCAGCGCCGGGAAGATCACCTTCAGTGCCTGCGGCAGGATGATCTTGATGAAGACCTGCCTCTGTTTCAGCCCGAGCGCAAACGCCGCCTCGCTCTGGCCCTTCGGCACCGCATCGAGGCCGGCGCCGACGATTTCAGTCGTATAGGCGGCCATGTTCAGCGTCATCGCGACGATCGCAGCGACGATCGGGTCGAGCCTTATGCCGAGACTCGGCAGGCCGAAATAGATGAAGAACAGCTGCACCAGGAACGGCGTGTTCCTGACGACTTCGACGTAGACGGCGACCGCCTTGCGCAGCACCGAGTAGCGGCTGCGGCGGGCGGCGGCAAAGAGAATGCTGATCAGGATGCCGAGCACCGTGGTGCAGGCGATCAGGAACACGGTCATGGCGGCGCCATGGGCAATCGCGCCCGCGGCGTCCTTGAGCCAACCGAAGCTGAGGCCGTAGCCCATCGTCGCAACCTTTCCTCAAGCGGGCCGCGAGGGCATTGCCCTCGCGACCACCAGGCCTGTTAGTCCTTGAGGTTCTCGGGGTTGAGCGGCGTCTTCAGCCAGGCCTCCGAGC
The DNA here is from genome assembly GCF_035999185.1 of Ensifer sp. Taxonomy (GTDB): domain Bacteria; phylum Pseudomonadota; class Alphaproteobacteria; order Rhizobiales; family Rhizobiaceae; genus Ensifer. The sequence goes on from NZ_DASYHB010000169.1 coordinate 2,832, forward strand.
TCGCATTCAGCTTGCCGTCGGCGAGCATCTTGGCGACCACGTCGTTGACCGCCTTCTTCAGGCCCTCTTCGTTCTTGTTGAGGCCGATATGCGACGGCGAGGTCAGAAGCTGGAACTTCTGCTCCGGCTTCAGCGCCTCCTGGCGCGCCAGCACCTGGGCGCCGACGTCGTTGCCGACGACCATCAGCTGGGTCTGGCCGGAAATGAAGGCCTGGATCACGGCGTTGTAGTTGTCGAAGCGCTGGATGTCGGCATTGGCCGGTGCGGCCTCGGTGAGCGAGGTGTCTTCGAGCGTGCCGCGGTTGACGGCAATGGTCTTCTCGGCGAGGTCTTCCTTGCCGGCGACCTTCAATTCGGCCGGGCCGATGACGGCGATGTAGTAAGGCGCGTAAGCAGCGGCGAAATCGATCACCTCGGCGCGCTCCTTGGAGAAGCCGACACTCATCAGGATGTCGACGCGCTTGTCGTTGAGATAGGGAATGCGGTTCTGGCCGGTGACGCTGACGAGGTTGAGCTTGACGCCGAGGCTGTCGGCGATCTGCTGGGCAACATCGACGTCGTAGCCCTTGATGCTCATGTCGGCACTGGCCGAGGAGAACGGCGGGAAGTCGGAGAAGATGCCGACATTGATCTGGCCGGCGGACTTGATATCGGCGAGCGCATCGGCCTTGGCGATGCCGGCGGCAGCCCCCAGCATCAGGGCGGCGGCGAAGGCTGTCTTCAGTTTCGAATGGATCGTCATTGGAATTCCCCTACCCGGAAGCTTTGTGATTGTCAGTCTGGTGGTCGACTGCCGTCTCCGGTCCGGCAGCCGACAAACGTTTGCCAGCCTCAGGCAGACTTGCCCGTGATTGCCGGGCTGAAGACCATGAGGCTCAGGATTTCGAACAGAACCTGCGCACCAGCATGGGCGGTGTTGGTGGTCGAATCGTACTGCGGCGCCACTTCGACGACGTCGCCGCCGACGAGGTTGATGCCCTTGAGACCGCGGATCAGTTCCAACACCTCGCGGGTCGTCAGGCCGCCGACCTCGGGCGTGCCGGTGCCCGGCGCGAAGCTCGGATCAAGGCTGTCGATGTCGAAGGAGAGATAGGTCGGTCCGTCGCCGACGATCTTCCTCGCCTTCTCGATGATCGCGGGAATGCCAAGACCGGTCACCTCTTCCGCGTGGATCACGGTCATGCCGGACTCGTAGGAGAACTCCCAGAGATATTCGGCCGAGCCGCGAATGCCGATCTGAACCACGCGGGTTGGGTCGAGAACGCCGTCAAGCACGGCGTTGCGGAACGGGCCGCCGTGGTGGAACTTGGTAAGGTCGTAGGCGCCACCGGTGTCGCAATGGGCGTCGATATGGATCATGCCGACCGGGCGCTTCTTGCCAACGGCCTTGAGGATCGGATGGGTGATCGAATGGTCGCCACCTACCGACAGCGGCAGGACGCCGGCATCGACGATCTGGTTGATGCGCTTTTCGATGTCGTCGTGGCTGAGTTCCAGCCGGTAGCGGCTCTGGAACGGCACGTCGCCGATATCGGCAACCCGCAGTTCCTGCACCGGGGTGCAGCCGAGCACGTGGTTATAGGGGCCAATGCGCTCGATCGTGCGCAGCGCCCGCGGTCCGAAACGCGAGCCCGGGCGGTTGGTGACGCCGAGATCCATGGGAATGCCGACGATCGCCACCTGCAGATTGCCGAAATCCGGATTCTCCGCGTCAACCGGCATGTGCGGCGCTGTCAGGAAGGTCGGGACGCCGGAGTAAGGGGCAAGACGCGTGCCGCTCTTGTTGAAGATCTTGTCGGCAACCTTGCGGAAGGTCGGGTCGAACAGTTCGCCGCCATGGCTCTCGCCGTACTTCGCCTTCAGCTCGGCAAGCTTGTTGTCGTTCCAGGCCATCGGTCAATCCTCCGTCTTCCATAGCCTGAGGCATGCGCGCAGAGGCGCCACAGAGATGTGTCCGTGGAAAGGGCCGGCTCGTCCGGCGCATTCATGTTCCCCAGGCGTTTTCGCCTTTGTTGACGAATATTAGGCGGCAATTCCGCTAGAAAATCAATTGACATTGTTATAGCGTTTCGTGTGAGAAAAATTCACATCACGGAAACCACCGGAACGCTCCGACTTGTCCAGCCGACTGCCCCCCTTGAACCCCTTGCGCGCCTTCGAAGCGACGGCGCGACGGGGCTCCGTTTCTGCCGCCGCGCGTGAACTCAACGTCACCCATGGCGCGATCAGCCACCAGATCCGGGCGCTCGAACTCTCGGTCAAGGCGGCGCTGTTCGAGCGCGGCGGCAAGCGGCTGAAGCTGACGCCGCAGGGCGCGCTGCTCTTGCCTGCCGTCACTCACGCCTTTGCCGAGATTGCCGCGGCGACCGCGGCGATGACGCGGCCGACGACGAGCGGCGAACTCAGGATCACCTGCGTTCCCGCCCTCCTCTCTTTCTGGCTGATCCCGCGGTTGCATCTCTTCACGGAACACTATCCGGACGTGCGCCTGACGCTGATCGCCTCGAATGACGAGGCCTATCTGCATTCGCCCGATGTCGACGTCTGCCTGATCTATGGCGACGGCAACTGGTCCGGCACCTGGGCGAAGCTCTGGAGCCGGCTCGAGCTTTTCCCGGTCGTCAGCCCGACGCTGCTCAACATGCGGCCTTTGCGCTCGGTGCGCGACCTGCGCGACCACGTGATGCTCCATGGCGACGACGGCCGCGAGTGGAACACCTGGCTGGCGGCGGCCGATGCCAGCGACCTGCAGCGCGGGCAACAGCATTTCATGAGCGACGCCCGACTTTCGACCGAAGCGGCGCTGCACAATCAGGGCGTCGCACTCGGCGACACGATTACCGCCGGCAGCCTGATTGCGCGCGGCGAACTGATCGCGCCCTTTGACCTGACCGTGCCCGCCAACGACGCCTTTTTCGTCGCCTGCCGCAACGAGGTGCTCGCAGCGCCGATCGTGCGCATCTTCATCGACTGGATGTTCGCAACGCTGGAAAGTGACCCGATGCCGGAACTGCAGACATCGGCGCGCACGATTATTCGCAGCCGCACCTCGAAATCCGAAGCGACAGATCGTAAATCGGACAAGGACAGTTTTCAGCCAGTCTCGGCGCCGAACAGCACCCGCCGCCTCGATCGCCCACAGAAGCGCAAAGCAAAAGCCTGAAGCGGGATGAGGAAAAGTGTATACGGTTTCCCACCCGCATCCCGCTTGAACTAATTGATACAGGAACACCCGCCATGCCGCATTTCAACCCGCTCGTCGAAAGGCTCTCGCCGCCGCCCGTACCCTCGGTGCTCGCCTGGGCGAAATCCTACGACGGCTCCCGTGGCCCGTTGATCGACCTGTCGCAGGCGGTGCCCGGCTACCCGGCGCATCCGGACATGCTGGCCTGGCTCGGCGAGGCCGCTGCCTCCACGGCCTACACCGGCTATGGCGCGATCGAGGGCGAAGCGGAGTTGCGCGAGGCCTATGCCGGGCACGTCGCCGGGCTCTATGGCGCTGCGATAACCGCCGACAACATCCACATCACATCGGGCTGCAACCAGGCTTTCATCTGCACGGCGATGGCGATCGCCGGCGCGGGCGACACGATCCTGATGACCAACCCCTATTACTTCAACCAGGAAACGACGCTGTCGATGCTCGGCATCAATGTCGAGCTGGTGCCCTGCGACGCCGGCGCGGGCTTCCTGCCGGAAGTGGACGCAATCACCGCAGCCCTTCATCCGGGCATCCGGGCGCTCGCACTCGTCTCCCCCAACAACCCGACTGGCGCCGTCTATCCGCCGGAGCTGCTTTCCCGCATCCACGAGGCCTGCCGCGCCAAGGGCGTCTGGCTGATCCTCGACGAAACCTATCGCGACTTCCTGCCCGACGCGTCTGTGGCACCACACGGGCTTTTGGCAACCGAAGGCTGGCAGGAAAGTTTCATCGGTCTCTACAGCTTCTCCAAGTCCTTCTGCATTCCCGGCCATCGCCTCGGCGCCATCACCGCTGGCCCGAAGGTCATCGAGCAGGTGACGAAGATCATGGACAATCTGCAGATCTGCGCGCCGCGTTCGGCCCAGGCAGCCGTAGCCAAGGCCATTCCGGCGCTGGTCGACTGGCGTCAGGGCAACCGCGCCGAAATCGCAACACGCGCCGATGCATTGCGCGATGTGATGAGCCGGCTGCCGAAGTGGAAACTCCAGGCGGTCGGCGCCTATTTCGCCTATGTGCGCCACCCCTTCCCCGACATCGACTCGCAGTTCATTGCCGAAAAGCTGGCTAAGCTTGCCGGCGTCGTCTGCCTGCCGGGCGACTATTTTGGCGAGGGCCAGGAGAACTATCTGCGCTTTGCCTTTGCAAACGCCGACGCCGAGACGATCCGCAAGCTGGAAGAGCGGCTGGCGAACTTCACGCCGCCGGGCCTCTGAGACTTTGACGTAACCAGGGAATGCGCGCGGCGTTATCCGCGCCGCGCGATCAGGATGCCGAGAAGAACGATCGCCCCGCCGATCGCCTGCATCATGCCGACCGGTTCGGCAAGCAGCATCCAAGCGAGGATCGCCGCGACTACCGGCTGCAACAAGAGGGTGAGCGAGGAAAAGGCGGGCGGCAGATAGGCGAGCGCATAGGTGATCGCCACCTGCCCCCCGGCATGGCTGACGAAGGCAAGGCCGAACAGCATCACCCAGCCGAAGGCAGTCGGCGGCAACAGCGTCGGCTCGGACAGAAGCACGATCGGCAGCATGCAGATGGCCGCCGACGCCGTGCTCCAGACCATGATCCTGATCGTGCTGAACAGGCTGCGCAGCCGGCCGATCGCCAAGATGTAGCCGGCATAGAACATCGCCGCGACGACAGCGACGCCATCGCCCAGAAGATTGCCGTCGCCAAGCGCCATCGGCCCGCCCTTGAGGGTGACGACACCGACGACCGCCGTCACCAGCCCGATGGCAAAGACAGCGCTGATCCGTGCTCGAAACAGAAGCCAGCTGGCAAGCGTCACGAAAACGGGCGCAAGGTTGGCAAGTAGCGTCGCATTGGCGACCGACGTCTTTGTCAGCGCATAGTGCCAGGCCGCGAGATCGATGGCGAGAAACACGCCGGGCAGCACAAGCAGCGCGTATTCCGAGAGCTTCTGCGGCCGCCGGTCGTTGGCACCTTCGCCGCGAAACCACGACCAGGCGAGAAGCGGGATCAGTGCCAGTGCGACGCGCCAGAATGCGGTCGCCATCGGCCCGACCTCCGATAGCCGCACGAAGATCGGCGAGCCGCCGATCGCAGCACCGCCGATCAGCAGCGCGGCCATGGCGAGGCGGTGATGGGCTTGGGCATGAGATGTTTGAGTCACGAGAGGCATCCGGATTGCAGTCGTCTGGGCAGGAGCCGACGAGCTAGCAGATACCTGTTGCCGGTGACAGTGCTTGTGCGCCGAAGCGTGAACGAAAAACGGCCGCCGCAGATTGCGACGGCCGGGCTCTATTTCTCGGTGTCCGTGTCGTTGCTCAGGCAGCGTCGGGCACGTGCACGGTCTTCACCTCAAGGAAGTCTTCCAGACCGAACATGCCGCCCTCGCGACCGTTGCCCGACTGCTTGTAGCCGCCGAACGGGCTGCCGTAGCGGTGCGGTCCGCCGTTGATGTGCACCATGCCGGCGCGCAGGCGGGCGGCGACGCGCTCCGCGCGCTTCGGGTCGGCCGTCTGCACGTAGGCGGCAAGGCCGTAGTTGGTGTCGTTGGCAACGGCGATCGCTTCCTCCTCGGTGTCGAAGGGGATGATCGCCAGCACCGGACCGAAGACTTCCTCGCGGGCAATGCGCATGTCGTTGTTGACGTCGGCAAAGATCGTCGGCTTGACGAAGTAGCCGGTCTCGAAACCCTCGGGCTTGCCGGCGCCGCCGACAAGCAGACGCGCGCCCTCGGCGAGCCCCGCCTCGATCAGCGCCTGGACCCGGCCGAACTGGACATCGCTGACGAGTGGGCCGATGTGGCTGCCTTCCTGGGTCGGGTCACCGACCCTGGCCTCACGGCCGACGCGCTTGGCGATCTCGACCACCTGGTCGTAGACGCTGCGCTCGACCAGCATGCGGGTTGGCGCATCACAAGACTGGCCGGAATTGTTGAAGCATTCGAGCACGCTGCCGGTGACGCGGTCTTCGAGGTCGGCATCAGCAAAGACGATGTTCGGCGACTTGCCGCCGAGTTCCAGCGTCACGCGCTTGACGGTCTCGGCCGCATCCTTGCTGACGGCGATGCCGGCCCGGGTCGAGCCGGTGAACGACATCATGTCGATGTCGCGATGCTTGGAAAGGGCTGAACCGGCATTGATGCCGTTGCCGTTGACGAGGTTGAAGACGCCGGCCGGGAAGCCCGCCTCGTCGATCATCTCGGCATAGAGCATGGCGTTGAGCGGGGTGAATTCGCTCGGCTTCAGGATGCAGGTCGAGCCGGTTGCGAGCGCCGGCACCACTTTCAGGGCGATCTGGTTGACCGGCCAGTTCCACGGCGTGATCAGGCCACAGACACCGATCGGCTCGCGCAGGATCACGTCGCCGTTTGGCAGCCGGTCGCGGCTCTTCAGCCGCTTCAGCGCGTCGATGAAGCCTTGCAGGTGACCAACGCCGACGTCGGCCTGCTGTTCGCGGGTCATGGTCTTCGGCGCGCCGAGTTCCATGGTGATGGTATCGACCATCTCGTCGTAGCGGCGCTTGTAGACGGCAAGCAGCTTTTCAAGCAGCGCCAGCCGCTCCTCGACGCTGGTCTGGCTGTAGGTGACGAAGGCCTTCTTGGCCGCGGCAACGGCGCGGTCGATGTCCCCGGCCGTGCCCATCGAGATCACCGCGATGGGCTTTTCCGTCGCCGGGTTCAGGACCTCGAGGTCGTTTGCGGCAATGGGATCCACCCAGGCGCCGTTGATGTAGAACTTGCGTTTGTCGAGCATTCGCTCCTCCTTCCCGTCAGTTTGTCTTTTGTTTTTCGGCAAGCCAGTCCCGGATCAGCGTTCGGTAACGCTCACCGGAAAAGCTGGGAAAATGTCCGCCGTGAACGATACGTGCGGGTATCGTCAGCAGCCGTTCCATCGACGCCAAGTAGTCGTCGGCATTGGAATGATAGGTGTCCTCGATCAGCGGCCCGTCATAGAGGATATCGCCGGAGAACAGAATGCCGGTCTTTGCCTCGAAGAGCGCGATACCGCCGGGCGAATGGCCAGGTGTATGGATCACCTCAAACACTCGGTCGCCGAGGTCGATATGGTCGCCGTCCTCCAACAGCCGTGTCGCCGGCGCCGCCTTCACCGAATAGGTGGTCGACGCATAGGGTTCGGGCGGCAGCGCTTCGAAAATCTCGTCGGCGACGTAGGGGTCGGCGAGCGTGTTCTTGCGTGTCGGACGGGCGAGAAGATCCGCCTCCGAAGAATGTACGCAGCGGCAGTCGAACTCATGGTGGCAGCCGATATGGTCGAAATGGGTGTGGCTGGCGACGGCATCCAGGGCACGTTCGGTGACGAGGGGCACCCATTGCCTCAGCGACACGACACCCATGCCGCTATCAACCAGCATGTCGCGGTCGCGGCCGCGCACGTGCCAGATGTTGCAGCGGTAGAACTCCTGGATATAGGGCTCGTCGATGGCGGTGACGTCGTCGTCGAGCCGCCTGACGCGATACCAGTCCCTGGGGGCAATTCTCTGCATGGTGCTACGCATGTCCGCCTGACGCGGGCAACGCTACGACGTCGCTGGCGCGCACCGCAAGTGGCACGATCTCGCCTTCGCGCACGCTTGCCGATTGCGGCAGGTGCGCAACCAGCGCCCGGGTGTCCGTGGCGCAAGGCTGCAGATGGCAGCGATAATGGGTGCCGAAGAAGGCGCTTCCAGCGACGCGCGCCTCGCCAAGCGCCACCGTTGGCCCTTCCGCCTTGTCGTCGGCGCGGAAATGCTCCGGCCGGATCGTCAGCGTGATGCGGTCGCCGGCCTTCGGCGCGGATGCCGTGAAGTTCTTCGCCGGCAGCGCCAGGCTGCCGAGCGGCGTTTCGACATGGGCCGAGCTAGCGTCTGCCGCCGCGACACGGCCGGAAACGAAGTTGACCTCGCCCATGAAGCCCGCCGAAAACAGCGAGCGCGGCCGCATGTAGATTTCGGACGGCGGGCCGAAGTCCTCGATCCGCCCCTGGTTCATCACCACGATGCGGTCGGCGATCGCCATCGCCTCTTCCTGATCGTGGGTCACGTGTACGAAGGTGGTGCCGACCCGCTTCTGGATCGCCTTCAGCTCGTCCTGCATCTGACGCCGGAGCTTCAGGTCGAGCGCGCCGAGCGGTTCGTCGAGCAGAAGCACATCAGGATCGACCGCCAGCGCCCGGGCGAGCGCCACGCGCTGGCGCTGGCCGCCCGAGAGTTCATGCGGCCGCTTGCCGGCCGATGCCTTCAAGCCCACGAGATCGAGGAAACCGAGGGCCTTTTCGTCGCGCTCGGCCTTGGCAAGCCCGCGCATCCTGAGCCCGAAGCCGACATTGTCGACGAGGCGCATATGAGGAAACAGCGCATAATCCTGGAACATCGTCGTCGTCGGGCGCTTGGCCGGCGCCACATAGGTCATGTCCTTGCCGGCGATCGTCACGCGTCCCGCGCTTGGCGACTGGAAACCGCCGAGGATTGAGAGCAGCGTGGTCTTGCCACAGCCCGAAGGTCCGAGCAGGACGATGAACTCGCCGGCGCGGATATCCAGCGACACGTTGTCCAGTGCCGTGAAGGCACCGAAGATCTTGCTGACGTTTTCGATCGAGACGGAAGCGGTCATTGTTTTTTCGTCCTTCCGAACAGGGAAAACTCAAGGATGAGAAGCACGGCGACGGAGGCGAGGAACACCAGCGAGCCGATGGCATTGGTCTTGGGGTTGAGGCCGGAGCGCAGCAGGCTCCAGATTTCAACCGGCAGCGTCACGTCGAAGCGCGACAGCAGGAAGGCGATGATGAACTCATCCCAGCTGAAGGTGACGGAGAGGAAGAAGGCAGCGAGGATCGATGGCATCAGCATCGGCGCCGTCACCAGCGTCATCACCTTGAAATCGTTGGCGCCGAGGTCCCGCGCCGCCCGCTCGATGTTGATGTGGTGATCGCCCATCGAGGCGTAGATGATGGCAAAGCAGAGCGGCAGGTTGATCACCACATGGCCGATGCCGACCGTCATCAGCGACAGCGGGATGTGCAGCGCGTTCATAAGCGACAGAAGGCCAAGCGCGATGATCAGGTAGCTGACGGTCATCGGCGCGATCAGCAGGCCGCGCTGCAGCGCCGAGCCCGGCAGCTTGTAGCGCCCCAAGGCATAAGCGGCGAGGAAGCCAAGCAACACAGAGATAGTGGAGGAGACGAGCGCCACGACCATCGAATTGCCAAGCGCTGCCATCAGCTTGCGGTCGGCGAAAACCGCCTCGTACCATTGAAGCGAAAAGCCGTTGAACGGCGGCACCGGCAGGCGGCCATCCTGGAAGGAAAACAGCACCAGCACGGCGACCGGCAGGAAGATGAAGGCGTAGACGAGGGCGAGATAGGCCCAGGAGAGCACGCTTGCGGACATGTTGCGCAGCATCGTCAGGCCCTCTCGATCTTCAACCAGCGGGCGCAGGCCACGTAGGCGACGGTGACGGCCAGCATCAGCACGATCGACAGCGCTGCCGCCATCGGGAAATCCGCCCGGCGACCGAGCTGCAGCATGATGATCTGCGGCAGCACCAGCTCGTTGTTGCCGCCGAGAATCTGCGGCGTGACATAGTCGCCGATGCAGAGCACGAAGGTGAGGAAGGCGCCGGTCATGATGCCGGGCAGCGTCAAGGGCAGCACCACGTGCCAGAAGGTCTGGAAAGCGTTGGCGCCGAGGTCGGCCGCCGCGCGCCGATAGTTGGGCGACAGCTGGATCAGGTTGGAATAGATCGTCAGCGTCAGGAGCATGACGAAGAAGTGCACGAAGCCGATCACCGTCGCCGTCCGGGTACTGGCAAGTTCGAGCGGCTCAGAGATCAGGCCGATGTTCAGGAACAGCTGGTTGATCACCCCGTTCTTCGACAGCACCAGCAGCCAGGAATAGGAACGCACCACGTAGGAGGTCCAGAACGGCAGGATCGCCAGGATCAGCGCCATGCGCTGCAGCCGCTTCGGCACTCGCTCAGCGATGATCCAGGCAAGCGGATAGGCAAGCAAAACCGAGATGACCGTGACGATGACGGTGATTTCCAGCGAATTGACGAGCCCCTGGAACAGCGCATTCTCCGAGAAGAAGCGCGCGTAATTGTCAAAATTCCAGACGCGGACGAGATCCCGCCCTTCCCGCTTCCAGAGGCTCATCGCGGCCATGAAAGCGAAGGGCACGACGAAGAAGGCGATGGTCCAGAGCAGCGCCGGCGCGACGAAGCCCCAGGCCTTGCGGCGGTCGGCGTCTTCGAGCGCTGTCGCTGTTGAAAGGGTTGCGGCTTCTGCCATGGCTATCCGGGCTCTAGGGTTTGCGGGCATGGTTCGCCCTTGCGCCGCCGTAGCGGCCCACACCGAGGATCAGGCGGACGCGACATGGATCGCGCCCGCTGTTGTCGTTACTGCTGCAGCATCTCCGTCCAGGCGTCCTGGAACTGCTGGTCGAGTTCGGCCGACGGGATCGGGTAGAGCTGGGTCTTCTTCAGGTATTCGGCCTGCTCGTTGAACCGCAGCGCCGACTTCTGCTGGTCGTTCAGGAATTCGCCCGCCTTGGCATTGGCCGGCATCGCCCAGTAGCAGGACGAGGTGGCAAGCCGCGCCTGGCCCTCGGGGCTCAGGATGTACTGGACGAATTTCAGCGCCAGATCCTGCTTGGTCGAATCCTTCATCACGCCGATCGACTGCGCCCAGCGCACCGCGCCTTGCTCGGGAATGGTCCAGTCGAGGCTCGGCTTGTCGGCATTGAGTACCGCGGTGATCCATTCACCGCCGCCGACGAGGATATCGACTTCACCGGTGGCAAGCGCGGTCTGCGAGGAGACGACGTCGCTCACCTGCTTCGACATGGCACGCATTGCCGCAAGCTTTTCCTTGATTGCCGGCATGTCCGCTTCGGTGAGCTCGGAGGTCTTCTTGCCGAGCCCGAGGCCGACGAGGCCGATCATCGGCAGGTAATAGTCATAGAGCGCGATGCGGCCCTTGTACTTGTCCGACCAGATGACCGACAGGTCCTGCATGTCCTTCGGGTCGACCTTGGTCTTGTCGTAGGAAATCGTGTTGTAGCCGAACTTCTCGGTGACGGCGTAGGTCTTGCCGTCCTTGGTGTTGTTCGCCTCCATGCGCACTTCCGGGAAGATATCGGCGGTCGGCAGCTTATCGGCCGGTATTTCGGCGAGAAGGTCGAGATCGATGGCGCGGTGCACGTCGACGCCGTCGATCACGAGCACGTCCCAGTCGCCCGGCTGCGACTGATCGAGGATCGAGAGCCCTGCTCCGGTGCCCTCATAGACCTTGACGTTCACCTTGACGTCATTGGCCTTCTCGAACGGCTCGAGAAGTGCCGGATCCGTATGGTCGCACCAGACGAGCGCATTGAGCTCTTCCTGGGCAAAGACCGGCGCGGGTGCGGCGACCGTCGAGAGTGCGGCAACCGCGACTGCGGCGGTGGAGGAGAAGAAACGGCGCAGACGCGCACCGTGACGAACTGACTTCATCATGCTGTTGCCCTCTTGTTTTGACGCTCGTTCCGGCGTCTTCAAAAAAAGATTGAATGAATTCATTTTTTAAGTCAATCTCAATTTTGAACCAATTCATAATTCGGGGAAACATCAGATGACGGGACTGCGCGCACGGCAAAAAGCCGATCGGAACCGGCGTATTCTTGACGCCGCTGGCGCGCTCTTTCGCGAAGTGGGCTATGACAGCGCGCGCATCGAGGACATCGCCGAACGCGCCGAGATCTCCGTCGGAACGTTCTATAATTACTATGAAAACAAGGGTGACATCCTGCTTGCCACCGTCTCGATGGAAGTCGAAGAGGTACTTTCCGCCGGCCGGACGATCGTCGACAACCCGCCCGCCTCCGTCATGGGCGCGCTGGACGCTCTGATCGGCGAATACTACGACCACTCGCTCTACTATCTCAGCAAGGAGATGTGGCGCACGGCAATGGCGATCTCCATCCAGCAGCCGGAGAGCCCGTTCAGCAAACGCTATACCGAACTCGACCGCAGGCTCTGCGAGCAGGTCTCGACGCTGATCCTCAAGCTGAAGGCAAAGGGCGTCGTTGCGATCGATGTCGACGCCGAAGCGGTCGGCGAGATGCTCTTCCACAACCTCAATACGATGTTCACGGAATTTGCCAAGCGCGAGACGATGTCGCTCGACGACCTCAAGGCTCGCGTCTCGCGCCAGAACAGGCCGCTTGCGACGTTGATCGCGGCGCGCTGATCAAAACAAAACACGGCCGGAGCGATGCTTCGGACCCTCGGAGGAAACAACATTATGCAAGATCTCGAACGGTCGGTGCTCGCCGCCGCCGACAGACTGGTCGCGGCCTTCGCCCGGCACGACCGCGCGTCCTATTTCGCAGCCTTCGCGGCCGATGCCACCTTCATCTTCCACACGCTCGACCGGCCGCTCCTAAGCCGCGCCGCCTATGAGGCGGAATGGTCGCTGTGGGAGGAACGGGATGGTTTTCGCGTGCGCGCCTGCCGGTCGAGCGAGCGGCATGTCCAGGCGGTCGGCGATGTCGCCGTCTTCACGCACCGGGTCGAGACCGAACTGGAATTCAATGGTGAGCCTGCGATGGCGGACGAGCGGGAGACGATCGTCTTTCAGCGGGCACCGTCAGGCGACTGGCTGGCCGTACACGAGCATCTGTCGCGCCAGAGTTGATATCGGGAACAGGCTAGAGGGCGCCAACAACAATGGCGCTGACGAAGGAGAACGCGGCGACAATGGCAATCGCGTGCGGGACCAGATGGACGACGGACCGGCGCTGAGGTGCGGGTGCATAAAGCGCATATCGGGATTGGACCATCGGCCTCGAAGCGTTCATCGCGTCTCTCCGTCGTTTCATCCGCGGACACGTGCCCGCCTTCTCTCTTGTTCTCCTATATTCTCGATTGAGTTTGTAGATATTATTTTCCTGAAATGGCGCGAACCGTAAAAAATCGGTTCGGCCCCGAAAAAGGCCGTCAGTGCCGATTGCGGTCGCGGTCCTGGATATGTTTGGACCAGGTCTCGCTGAACCACGGCGTCAGCAACGAGACATCCGAGCCGCGATGCGAGCGCGTCAGCGCGCTGTCCATCTCGACGCAGGTCCAGACCGTAAAGCCCGTCAATTCGTGCTTGCCGAAAGTCTGGATCAGCGGAATGTCGGCCGCGTCGCGACCACGGGCGACCGCGATGCGCCCTGCCCGCCGCTGGTTGTTCTTGGCGTCGAAGGTGTGCCAGCGGTCACCAAGAAAGACCTCGAACCACGCGTTGAAATCCATCGGCGCCGGGTTGTCGCTCTTCGGGATATCGGCCATGTAGCCGTTCACGTACCGCGCCGGCATGTTCATGCAGCGGCAGAAGGTGATCGCCAGATGGGCATAGTCGCGGCTGACGCCGACGCGATCCTCATGCGCTTCGAGCGCCGTGCGCATCGTCTGCGCATAGCCGTAGCTGAAAACCAGGCGCTCGTGCACGTAGTCGCAGATGGCCTGGACCCGCGGCCACCCGGGTATCGCATCGCCAAACAGCCGCCAGGCAAGCGCGCCCATGCGGTCCGTTTCGCAGTAGCGGCTTGCGGCGAGATAGGGCAGCCATGCGGCCGGCAGACTTTCGACCGGCACCGCGTCGGCCAACGGGTCGGAAGCGTCGAGCCGGCCATCGTCCTCGATCACTGCATCATACGAGAGCTTGAAGTCGCCTTCGGGTACGGTCATCCGGAAGCATGTGTTGCCGTGCGGATCGGTAATCTCTTCCATTTTCACGAGCGGCAGGGACACCGGCCCATGCTCGCGCCGAAGGTTCGGACGCCGCTCCGGCACGACGGAAAGATAGGTCATCATCGGGGTCGGCTGCGGACAGCGAATGCCGATTTCATAGCCAAAGCGCACGAACATCTCGAGATCCCCCAGGAAATCAATCGGGAACTACCGCTCCCGGGTTGCTGCCCGCAGGAAGCCCGCGGGCACTCCTTGGTTTCGGTTTGCACGCGACAACTTCGCCAAAGGGCAACGGCCGCATGCCGGAGATGCAACAGGCCCAACCCTCATCGGGCGTGCCGATGCCGTAGAAGAACGATAGTACCGCATCGGGATGCGGGCGCGGAATCACATTTCGCCCATAAACCCATCGCAGACCGCCACGTAGCGTGGCGGTCCGTCGGTCAAAACGCCCGCGGCAGCGGATTGTTCCGGCGTGGCTCCTATAGGCCGGCAGCATCCTTGAACTGGTACCACCAGGAACCGATCGTCGAATATTGCGCGCGGAACATGCGGCCGCCCGGGAACGGATACCAGGGCAGTTTTTCAAAGACGTCGTAGCGGGTCGTGTCACCGTCGATCGCCTCGGCGAGCGTACGACCGAAGAGGTGCGAGCCGGTAACGCCGTGGCCGCTGTAGCCATGGGCGAAATAGGTGTTGCTGCCGATCCGGCCCATTTGCGGTACGCGGGTGAAGGAGAGCGCGAAGTTGCCGCTCCAGGCATAATCGATCTTCACGCCCTTCAATTGCGGAAACACCTTTTCGAGATTGGGCTTCAGCTTGGCGACGACGTCGGCCGGGTCGGTTCCGCCATAGACGGTACCGCCGCCGAAGATCATCCGCTTGTCTGCGGAAAGCCGGAAATAGTCGAGGATGTAGCGCACGTCCTCGACGCACATATCGCTCGGGATCAGCGAATGGGCCAGTTCTTCGCCGAGCGGCGCTGTCGTGATCATCTGCGTCGAGACCGGCATGACCCGCGAGACCAGCTTCGGCACCGCGTCGCCGAGATAGGCATTGCCGCAGAGCACGACGATGCGCGCCGAAACCTCGCCACTTTCGGTATAGGCGGTCGGCCTTGCGGCCTCATGGTCGACGCGCGTCACCGGCGACTGTTCATAGATCGTGCCACCGATGCTCTCGAAGGCGCGCGCCTCGCCGAGCACGAGGTTGAGCGGATGCATGTGACCGCCCGTCGTGTCGAGCATGCCGCCGCAATAGGCGTCCGACTTGACGAGTTTGCTCAGTGCCTCACGGTCGAGAAGCTGGTGATCGTCCATGCCGTATCTGCGCCAGAGCGCCTGCTTGGCTTCGAGCTCCTTCATGTGGGCAGGTGTGTAGGCCGCATAGATGTTGCCCGGCTTCAGGTCGCAGTCGATCTGGTACTGGCTGACGAGGCGGCGGATGATCTTGCCGCCCTCCTGCACCAACCCGCCGATGAAGCGCGCGGCATCGTCGCCATAGCGGCGCTGGATCGTCGACAGGCTGGCATTGAGACCGTTGACCACCTGGCCGCCGTTGCGACCCGAGGCGCCCCAGCCGATCTGCGCCCCTTCGACGACGACGACCTTGTAGCCCTTTTCCGCAAGATGGATCGCCGTCGACATTCCGGAATAGCCCGCACCGACGACACAGATGTCGGTCTCGACGCGGCCCTGCAGCCGGACCGGCGTGCGGATGATGTTGCGGGAAGCGGCGTAATAGCTGGTCGGATAGTTGCCGTCGCCGGCATAAGATTTCTGTTTGGTAAGCATCAGACGATTTCCAGATAGGCGCTGAATTCGTAGTCCGTGACCTGCTCGGCAAAACCGGCGATCTCCTGGCGTTTGCAGGCAATCAGCATCGAGCGCAGCACGGGATCGAAGATTTCGGCGGCAATCGGTCCAGCCTCGAAGGTGTCGACCGCCTGCCCCCAATCCGAGGGAATTTTGGGCAGTTTCTCCGCTGCATAAGCCCGACCGGAAACCGGCGCCGGTGGCTTCCATTTGTTGCGGATGCCGACGAGTGCGGCGCCGAGGATCGCGGCGATAACGAGATAGGGATTGGCGTCGGCACCGGCGACGCGATGTTCGATACGCCGTGCTGCAGGATTGCCGCCGGGAATGCGGATCGCCGAGGTGCGGTTCTCGTACCCCCAGCAGACGGCCGTCGGCGCATGCGTATCCGGCCTCAAGCGCCGGTAGGAATTGAAGTGCGGCGCAAAGAGCAGCGTCGTCTCCGCCATGCCGCGCAGCAGCCCGGCAACCGCATTCTTCAGCATCGGCGAGCCCTCGTCGCTGCCATCGTTGAAGACGTTGTTGCCCTCCTCGTCGAGCAGGCTGAAATGGATGTGCAAACCGTTGCCCGAACGGGTGCCATAGGGCTTGGCCATGAAGGTCGCCGCAAGGCCATGTTTGCGCGCCACGCCCTTGACGATGCGCTTGAAGAAGATGGCGTCGTCGGCCGCCTTCAAGGGATCGTCGGTGTGCAGCAGATTGATCTCGAACTGGCCGATGCCGTTCTCGGCAATCGCCGCATCCGCCGGCACGTTCTGCCGGGCGCATTCCTTGTAGACGTCGGAGAAGAACTCGCCGAAATCGTCGAGTTCGTCGATCGACAGGATCGCGTCGGAATCGAGCCGCTTGCCGGTATAGGGCGAGATCGGCGGCACCGCGCTGTCGGGCTCCGGATCGATCAGGTAGAACTCGAGCTCGGTGGCAACAACAGGGCGGAGGCCCAGTTCCTTGTATTCGCGCACGATCGCAGCCAGTGCCTGGCGCGGATCGGCAAGGAACGGCTTGCCGTCTTCGAGCTGCAGCCAGAGCGGCACAAGCGCGCTCGGTCGCGAGGTCCAGTTGACCGGCAGCGCGCCACGGCCGGTGACGCCGCAAATGCCGTCACGGTCGCCGCTCGCAAACACCTGCTCGCTGTTGATGATGTCCTCGCCCCAGACATCGACGCCGACGATCGAAAGCGGCATGCGGATGCCGCCGCCAAGCACCTTTGCCGCCTGCTCCACCGGCACGCGCTTGCCGCGCATGATGCCGTTGAGGTCGCAGACCACCGCCTGGATGCTCTCGATCGGCCCGTTCTGCTCGAGCCATGCCTTGAATGCGCTGGGATCTTCCGCGTCGAGCGACATATCGCAAATCTCTTTTTGTGATCACATTTTCTGAAAGTTGACATAATTCAGGAATTGGAGTCAAGCATGAGCGATGCTATCAGGCGTTTGAGGTAGAGCGGGGCAGCCGAAAGTGTATGCGGCTTCCACCCCCATCCGCTTTCATCGCGTGCCCAGGCAAAAGGACATGTGCACTTGAAAACTCTCGTTCTGCCGCCACTCGGCCGACCCGACGGCATGACCACGCACGACTACGCTTTCAACCGGCTCAGGCAGGCGATCATGGTCGGCGCTTTCCGACCCGGCACCTCCGTCACCATTCGTGGCCTGGCCGAAGCGCTCGAAAGCAGCCCGACCCCAGTGCGCGAGGCACTACGGCAGCTCACCTCCATCGGCGCCCTGCAGTTCCTGGAAAACCGCCGCATCGTCGTGCCGCACATCACGCCTGCCCGCTTCGAGGAGCTGATTTCGCTGCGCATCGCGCTTGAGAGCCATGCGGCGCGACGGGCGGTCGCCCATCTCTCCGAACGCCAGATCGAGAAGATCGCGGCAATCGACGACAGTATCGAGACCGAAATTCGCAAAGGCGACAAGGTGGCGGCGCTGATCGCCAACCAGGCGTTCCACCGGATGATCTACACCGCCAACCCCGACGCGGTCGCCATGCCGCTGATCGAGAGTGTGTGGCTGCAGCTCGGCCCCATCCTCGGCATCGCCATGGAGCATGTCACCGAACTCTACGTCGTCGACCGCCACCGCGAGGCCATCGATGCTCTCAGGCGGCGTGACGAACAGGCCGTTGCCGATGCGATCGCCGCCGACATCCGGGAGGGGATCGGCGGCTTCGACCAGCAGGCGGTCGCGCGTCTGTTGCGGCTGGCTGCGTGAACCGCCACAGGTACCACCCGGCCAGGAATTTTAGTGTGACTAAAATTTCGTATTGACAAGACCGCGGCTCGACACCAAAGTCGTTGAAATACAGCCGCATAGCGACGGGGGACAACCAGGTCCCGGAGCACATGCGCGTGCATTTCGAGGGGGAGGAGTCCGCTTGAAGAGCCACAAATCCACATCCCCAGACATCGTCCATGCCGGACGCAGACGTTCCCCGTAGACGCGTCACGCCCACACGGATCCGCCCCTTCTCCTGCCACGTCGGCCCGCGGAAGCGCGGCCGTCTCCAACCTTTCAAATCCTCGAGCCAGAACTGGAAACATCATGACGGAACTCTCCAAGAGCCGTTTCGCAGCGCTTCGCCGCAAGATGGCCAAAAGCGATGTCGGCCTCGTCGCACTCGCACCCGGATCGCACATGGACTGGCTGATCGGCTACCATCCGCATCCGGACGAGCGCCCCTGCCTGCTCCTGATCGGCCCGGAGAAGGAAGCCTTCCTGATGCCGGCGCTTAACGCCGAAGGCACCCGCGAGCACACCGACATCGCCTTCCACAACTGGGCGGATGACGTCGGCCCGGCTGAAGCCCTGGCGGCGGCCCTCGCCGATGTCGGCGCGCAAGCCCCCGGCCGCGTCGTGCTCGACGAGACCATGCGCGCCGATTTCGCGCTGTTGCTGATCGATGCGCTGCCGGAGGATACCGCCCGCGAATTCACGCCAGCAACGCTTGGTGCCCTGCGCATGCGCAAGGATAAAAGCGAATATGCGCTGTTGAAGATGAATGCCGGCATTGCCGATCGCGCCATGCAGGCGGCGTTTTCGAAAATCCGCCCGGGCATGACCGAGAAGGAACTGGCCGCCGAGATCCGCGGGCACTTCGCGTCCGAAGGTGCTGCACCGGCGTTCTGGATCGTCGGGGCCGGCGGTAATGGCGCGTTCCCGCATCATTCGGCAAGCGAACGGGTGATCGAGGAAGGCGATGCCGTCGTCATCGATATCGGCGGCCGCAAGCAGGGTTTTCCGAGCGACATCACCCGCATGGCGATCGTCGGCCGCGCGCCTGAGGGATACGGCCAGATCCACACCATCGTCGAACGGGCCGTGCAGGCGGCGCTGAAGGCGGCCCGTCCGGGCGTGCTCGCCAAGGAAGTCGATGCCGCCGCCCGCAAGGTGATCTCCGATGCAGGTTACGGCGAATACTTCGTCCACCGCACCGGCCACGGCATGGGCATCGACGGCCACGAACCGCCCTATATCACCGCGACCTCGGAAACCGTGCTCGAAGAAGGCATGGTCTTCTCGATCGAGCCCGGCATCTATCTGCCCGGCCGCTTCGGCATTCGGCTCGAGGACATCGTCATCCTGCGTGAGGACGGGCCGGAGGTTCTCTCGTCCCTCCCCCGCGACGTTCACGTCGCCACGCTCTGATCAAGGTCTGATTGGCCAACCAAAGTCTGATCAATGCTGCGGCGCCTTCGGGCGCCGCTTCTCTTTGTCCGGTTCGCTTGGCACCGCAGCAGCGCCTATGGCGTCGGTTGCTTGCGCGGTTTCGTCCTGTTGCCGGCAGAACCATCCTTACCGGGTCGTTGCCTGTAGGCGGGCTCCCGTTGTTCGACCGGTGGCCAGATCCAGTAGTAGCCATAGGGCTTGCGCTGGATCCCCTCGTAATATTCGCCCTTTCTGGTGCGCATCTGCGCTTCCGCATCGCCCGCAACAGCCATCAAGGCAAAGAACGCGCCGACCACGGCGCCGGCGAACACAAATCCTGATTTCAGCATCTTCAAGCTCCTTGCCCCCTGTCTACGCCTGCCGGCGTCCGGGTCAACCGGCACGGAGCTTTTTAAGTTCTCGCTTGACCACCCCCTTTACCTTGATCATATTGATCAGATGTCAGACCAATTTGGCACCGAGGGGGAGGCTGAATGACTGAACAAGCCAGAGCCGCGCTTCTGCCATTGCCGCCCGCCGACCGGGCGCAGCAGGTCATTGCGGCGCTCGCCGACTACGTCCAGCATTCAGGCCTGAAACCGGGCGACCGTCTGCCGGCAGAACGCGAACTGATGACGGCGCTGGCCGTCGGTCGCTCCACCATCCGCGAAGTCATCCGCCACTTCCAGGCGCTCGGTGTCGTCGAGGCGCGAAAGGGTAGCGGCACCTATCTCCTGCGCACGATCTCCGGCGCCACCGTCCATATGCCGCTGACGCTTGACACCGCGCACTTACGCGACGTGCTGCTGATGACGCTCGAGGTTCGCCGCGGCATCGAGGTCGAGGCCAACATGGTCGCGGCCCGCCGGCGCACCGACGACGACCTGAAGGTGATCGAAATCAAGCTCAACGAGATGGAGCGGGTGCATATCGCTAAGGGCACGTCGGGCCCGGAAGACCTCGCCTTTCACCTGGCAATCTACGACGCCACCCACAATCCGCTCTTCCGGCAGCTTCTCGAGCAGATGCGCGAAGCCTTCGAACGCTTCTGGGACCACCCTTTCGACCGCACGGACTTCGCCCGTCGCTCTTTCCCCTTCCACCGCACCCTCTTCAACGCGATCGCCGCTCAGGACCCTGACACCGCGCGCGAAGAAACACTGAAAATCCTCGCGATCGTCGAGGAAGACATCAAGGAAATGTCCAAATGACCAACGGCCTCGATCCGTTCGACCATGCCTCGCTGATCGTCGCACATGACGAAGGCCACGCCTTCGATGCCGTCGTGCCGCCGATCGTGCAGACCTCGCTCTTCACCTTCAAGGATTACGACGACATGGTCGCGTCCTACAAAGGCGAACGCGTGCGGCCGATCTATACCCGCGGCCTCAACCCGACGGTGCGCATGTTCGAGGAGATGCTGGCGAAACTCGAAGGCGGCGAGGACGCGATCGGGTTTGCGAGCGGCATGTCGGCGATCTCCTCCACCGTGCTCTCCTTCGTCGAGCCGGGCGACCGCATCGTCGCCGTCAACCATGTCTATCCCGACGCCTTCCGCCTGTTCGGGACGCACCTGAAGCGCATGAAGATCGAGGTGACCTATGTCGACGGGCGCGACGAGGAGGCGGTCGCCAAGGCGCTGCCCGGCGCCAAGCTCTTCTACATGGAAAGCCCGACGAGCTGGGTGATGGACACTCACGACGTCGCTTCCCTCGCCCGCCTTGCCAAGGACCAGGGCATCATCACCGCGATCGACAATAGCTGGGCAAGCCCGATCTTCCAGCAGCCGATCGCACTCGGCGTCGATCTCGTCATTCATTCGGCCTCCAAATATCTCGGCGGCCACTCGGACGTCGTCGCCGGTGTCGTCACCGGCTCGAAGGAACTGATCGGCCGCATCCGCTCGGAGGCCTATCCCTATCTCGGCGGCAAGCTTTCGCCTTTCGATGCCTGGCTCCTGATCCGCGGCCTGCGCACTTTGCCGATCCGCATGAAGTCGCATGAACGCTCGGCGCTCGAAGTCGCGCGGCGGCTGCAGGCCCATCCGCTGGTCGAAAAAGTCTGCCACCCCGGGCTCGGCAATACGCTGCCACCGGGCCTTTCCGGCACGTCCGGCCTCTTCTCCTTCATCTTCCGCGAGGGCGTCGACGTCAGGCGCTTCGCCGATCATCTCGAACTCTTCAAGCTCGGCGTTTCCTGGGGCGGACATGAAAGCCTCATCGTGCCGGGCGAAGTCGTGCTGTCGCAGAAAGCCCAGCCCAATTCCGCGGCCGCCTTCGGCATCTCGCCGCGGTCGGTACGGCTCCATGTCGGCCTGGAGGGAACGGAGGCCCTCTGGAGCGATCTCGAAGCGGCGCTCGCCGTCGCTTCGACTGACTGACAGGAGCGGGACGACAATCCCGCTTCTCCCCACTTTGAACCAAACCAACGAAGAAAAGAGGGAACAGAAATGAAGAAACTGATCACTGCCACGCTTCTCGCCACGCTCATGGCCGGAAGCGCGCTTGCCGACACCAAGCTGAAGCTGGTCGAGGTCATCACCAGCCCCGAGCGCACCGAGACGCTGAAGTCGATCGTCGCCAAGTTCGAGGCCGCCAACCCCGGCACGACCGTCGAGATCATCTCGCTTCCCTGGGGCGAAGCCTTCCAGAAATTCGCCACCATGGTTTCGGCCGGCGAGCTGCCTGACGTGATGGAAATGCCCGACACCTGGCTGTCGCTCTATGCCAACAACGGCATGCTCGAAAGCCTCGAGCCTTACCTCGCCAAGTGGGAACACACGGGCGGGCTGACGGAGCGCGCGCTCGAACTCGGCCGCGATATCAACGACACCGCCTATATGCTGCCCTATGGCTTCTACCTGCGCGCGATGTTCTACAACAAGAAGCTGTTGTCGGAGGCAGGCGTCAGCGAGCCGCCGAAGACCATGGACGATTTCGTCAAGGCGTCCGAAGCTGTCTCGAAGCTTCCGGGCAAGTCCGGCTACTGCCTGCGCGGCGGTCCGGGCGGTCTCAACGGCTGGGTGATGTTCGGCGCCACCATGGCCGGCAGCAACACCTTCTTCAACGAGGACGGCACCTCGACGATGAACAGCGAAGGCTGGGTCAAGGGCCTCACCTGGGTGATCGACCTCTACAAGAAGGGGCTGGCTCCGAAGGATAGCGTCAACTGGGGCTTCAACGAAATCGTCGCCGGTTTCTATAGCGGCACCTGCGCCTTCCTCGACCAGGATCCGGACGCGTTGATCGCGATCGCCGAGCGGATGAAGTCGGAAGACTTCGGCGTCACCACCATGCCGAAGGGCCCGAGCGGCAAGGCGTTTACCACCATCGGCTTTGCCGGCTGGTCGATGCTGTCGGCAAGCCAGAACAAGGATCTCTCCTGGAAGCTGATCGAGACGCTCGAGGGGCCGGAAGGCAACATCGAGTGGAACAAGCGCACCGGCGCACTGCCAGTGCACAAGTCGGCCGAGAAGGATCCATTCTACGCAAGCCCGCAGTTCAAGGGCTGGTTCGACGAGCTCGCCGACAAGGACGTCGTCCTGACGGTCATGCCGACCTACCTGGAAGAATTCGCCTTCTTCAAGGATTCGCTCGCCATCAAGACGACCCAGGAAGCGCTGCTCGGCGACATCGCACCGCAGGAACTCGCCGACCAGTGGGCCGACTACCTCACCAAGGCGCAGCAGAAGTTCCTCGCCAGCAAGAAGTAAGCCTTCGGCCGGCGGTGGCTTGCTGCCGCCGGCCCTCTTGATCTCAAGCGGAATGACGTGTGCGCGGTCTCCGTCCGCATCCCGCTCCGACTGACGAAACGAGGTACGCCCTAAAAAACCGGCGACCGCACAGGGGAAATTTCGATCGATGGCCTATGTCGCCCGCCAAAGCGGCCTGCCGGCAAGCAGGACGCCGCTGAAAAAGCGCATCGCCGATGGCGCCGCACCCTATCTCTACAGCGCGCCGGCGCTGATCCTGATCGTCACCGTGATGCTGGTGCCGCTGGTGCTCGGCGTTTCCTACGCCTTCCGCGACATCCAGCTCTTGAACCCGTTTTCCGGCGCCTATATCGGGCTCGATCATTTCCGGGCGCTGTCCGAGGACCAGGCCTTCTACCGGGCGCTGCGCAACACACTCTGGTGGACCGGCGCGTCGGTGTTCTTCCAGTTCATCTTCGGTCTGATCCTCGCGCTGTTGCTCGACAAACCCTTCTACGGCCGAGGCCTTGCCCAGGCGCTTGTCTTCCTGCCGTGGGCGGTGCCGAGCTTCCTTGCCGGCCTCAATTGGGCGTGGCTGTTCAACCCGGTCGTCGGACCCCTGCCGCACTGGTTCTACGCACTTGGCCTCATGAGCGAGCCGTCCAATATCCTGTCAGACCCGCAGCTTGCCATGTGGGGGCCGATCATCGCCAATGTCTGGTGGGGCATACCCTTCTTCGCGATCACGCTGCTTGCCGCCCTCCAGGCGATCCCGCGCGACCTCTATGAGGCCGCCAGCATCGACGGCGCCGGACCGGTCCAGCGCTTTATGTCGATCACGCTGCCGTTCCTGGCGCCGACCATCGCCATCACCATTCTCTTGCGCACCGTCTGGATCTCCAACTTCG
Source organism: Ensifer sp. (assembly GCF_035999185.1). Classification (GTDB taxonomy): domain Bacteria; phylum Pseudomonadota; class Alphaproteobacteria; order Rhizobiales; family Rhizobiaceae; genus Ensifer. The sequence goes on from NZ_DASYHB010000169.1 coordinate 26,772, forward strand.
CCGACCTGATCATCGTCATGACCAATGGCGGGCCGGCCGACCGCACCCAGATCGTCGCCAGCTACATCTTCACCCAGGCCTTCAAGCGGCTGGATTTCGGTTACGCCTCAGCGATCGCGCTCGTGCTTCTGGCCCTGCTGCTCGCCTATTCGATGCTGATCGTCATCCTGCGGCAATGGCTTCTGAGCAAGGATTGAACCGATGCGCGCCAAACTCTTCCTCACCATCGCGCACCGGCTGGCCATCCTCGCCTATATCGCCTTTGCGCTGTTCCCGCTCTACTGGCTCCTGAAGGTCGCCGTCACCCCGAACGACCTGCTCTACTCCGAAGGCATCCGGATGTGGCCGTCGCGCGCGAGCCTCGAACATTTCGATTTCGTGCTGCGCCACAGCGCCTTTCCGGTGTTCTTCAAGAACAGCCTGATCGTCGCCGGCTCGACCGCCGTCATCGTCACGATCCTTGCCTCGCTCTCCGGCTACGCGCTGTCGCGCTTCAATTTCCGCGGCAAGTACTGGCTGGTGGCACTGATGCTCCTGACGCAGATGTTCCCGCTGGTCATGCTGGTGGCGCCGATCTTCAAGATCCTGTCGCCGCTCGGGCTCACCAACAGCCTCACCGGCCTCGTCATCGTCTACACCGCCTTCAACGTGCCCTTCGCCACCTTCCTGATGCAGTCTTTCTTCGACGGCATTCCGAAGGATCTGGAGGAAGCGGCAATGATCGACGGCGCCACCCAGTTCGTCGCCTTCCGCCAGATCATCCTGCCGCTGACGCTTCCGGGCATCGCCGCCACGCTCGGCTTCGTCTTTACCGCCGCCTGGAGCGAACTTCTGTTTTCGCTGATGCTGATCTCCGGCAACGACCAGGCAACCTTCCCTGTCGGGCTTCTGTCCTTCGTGTCGAAGTTCTCGGTCGACTTCGGGCAGATGATGGCGGCCGGCGTGCTCGCGCTCATCCCCGCCTGCCTCTTTTTCCTGCTCATTCAACGCTATCTCGTCCAGGGCCTCACGGCCGGCGCGGTCAAAGGCTGAGGATTGTTCCCATGGCTTCCATCGATATCGCCAACATCCAGAAATCCTACGGCATCCACCCAGTCCTGCACGATGTGGACCTGAAGATCGGCGACGGCGAGTTCGTCGTGCTCGTCGGCCCCTCCGGCTGCGGCAAGTCCACGCTGCTGCGCATGATCGCAGGCCTCGAAAGCGTCACCTCGGGCGAAATCCGCATTGCCGGAAAACGCGTCAACGAGCTGGCGCCGAAGGACCGCGACATCGCCATGGTGTTCCAGTCCTATGCGCTCTACCCGCACATGTCGGTCGCCAAGAACATGAGCTACAGCCTGAGGCTCCGGAAAACTGCCAAGGAGAAGATCGCAAGCGTCGTCTCGGGGGCTGCCGCCAAGCTCGGCCTCGATCCGTTGCTCGAACGGCGCCCGCGCGCGCTTTCAGGCGGCCAGCGCCAGCGCGTCGCCATGGGCCGCGCCATTGTGCGCGAACCCAAGGCGTTTCTCTTCGACGAGCCGCTGTCGAACCTCGACGCGCGCCTGCGCGAGCAGATGCGCGCCGAAATCAAGAAGCTGCACAAGGACCTCGGCGCCACCTCGATCTACGTCACTCATGACCAGATCGAGGCGATGACGCTCGCCGACCGCATCGTCGCCATGAACGGCGGCTTCGTGCAGCAGGTCGGCAGCCCGCTCGATCTCTACGACCGCCCGGCCAATCTCTTCGTCGCCGGTTTCATCGGCTCGCCCGGCATGAACTTCTTCGAAGGCACCTACCGCGACGGCACCGCCCCACGCTTCGAGACGGAAGGCGGCGTCACTATTCCCGCGCAGCAACATCCTGCCTTGTCCGAGGGCTCCCGCGCGACGCTCGGCATCCGCCCGGAACATGTCGAAATCGGCGCCGAGGGACCGGACGCGCTTCAGGCCAATGTCGATCTCGTCGAGCCCACAGGTTTCGGCATCATCCTGCACTTGTCCTTCGGTCGCGCCGGCTTCAAGGCCTTCACCAACGACCGCCGGTTCCTCAACGCTTCGGGCACGCTTCCCGTGCGCCTGCCGGTCGAGCGGCTGCACTTCTTCAACGCCGAGGGCAATCGCGTCTGACCGTGCGACAAGATCATTGGTGAAAATTTAGGCGCAGCCGGCGACCTGTCGGCTGCGCCGGTTGACTTCCACAAAGCGAGGCGTACCGTCGTCGTGTCGCAAGTATCAACCGCCGTGGCGCCAACTTAAGAGAAGCAAGCACCGCCAAAACGA
>NZ_DASYHB010000177.1:0-28078 GCF_035999185.1 Ensifer sp.
AAAGCTTGTTACAGGCATTCTGTCACTCGCTGTCGTCGCTGGTCTCGGTCTCGGTGCGGCTGTTGCCGAAGAGGCCAAGGGCGGCGAGGAGCATGGCGGCGGTACGCCCCACTATCCGATCCACAAGCCGGAACAGCAGGACTGGAGCTTTGCCGGTCCCTTCGGTCACTACGACAAGGGCCAGCTTCAGCGCGGCCTGAAGGTCTACGCCGAAGTCTGTTCGGCCTGCCACTCGATGAACCTGGTGTCCTTCCGCACGCTGGAAGGCCTGGGCTACTCGGAAGGCCAGGTAAAGGCCTTTGCGGCCAACTACGAAGTCCAGGACGGCCCGAACGCCGACGGCGAGATGTTCAACCGCAAGGCTGTCGCCTCGGATCACTTCCCGTCGCCATACGCGAACAAGGAAGCGGCTGCCGCATCGAACAACGGTGCAGCTCCGCCGGACTTCTCGCTGATCGCCAAGGCACGCGGTATCGAGCGCGGCTTCCCGCAGTTCATCTTCGACATGTTCTGGCCCTACCAGGAAGGCGGCCCGGATTACATCCACGCGCTGCTGACCGGTTATCAGGAGCCGCCGCAGGGCGTCGAAGTCGCCGAAGGCACGCACTACAACCCGTACTTCGCGAACGCTGCCGCTCTGGCGATGGCCCAGCCGATCTCCAACGACCAGGTCACTTATGACGATGGTACGCCGCAGACGGTCGACCAGTACGCCAAGGACGTCGCCGCATTCCTGATGTGGGCTGCTGAGCCGCACCTCGAAGAACGCAAGCGCACCGGCTTCATGGTAATGGTGTTCCTGCTGATCTTCACCGGCCTCATCTACCTCACCAAGAAGTCGGTCTACGCCAACAAGGAACATTGATCGACGCCGGCTTCAGCCGGTTCGGATCGAGATCCAAATGAAGAGGCCCCGGTTCGTCCGGGGCCTTTTTCGAATGCATCAAATTTCACTGGAATCCGATTATTTGTTGCATTGCCTTCGACGCGAGGTTTTTCGCTGCACTTCTAGCGAACGCTCCCTCTGCTGTGTCTTCTTTGTAGAATTCGGCGGCTGAGGCGTAAGCCTGGGCAGCTTCCACATATTTCGGAAAACTCTTGTCGCGGGCCGCAATTGCGCTCAGCGCTATGCCTAAATTATAGTTCGTCGCGGCCCAAACCGATTGCGCCGTTCCGCGGTTGACTTGCGTGAGCGCGAGGTTGAGATGATGTACGGCATAATCCCAATCTTGCGCGCCGTGGGTCGTGGCGGGCATACGCAATATCAGTTCACCAATTCGATAGTGAATGTCAGCCCACACGGCGGGCATGTTTTCTCGATCGACCACCAACAAAGTTTGATAGTACGCCTCAAGCGTCAGGTGAAAATAGGCGGTGTCGTTTAGTAGCATTGCGCGCTTTTTCTCAACTCTCGCAATATTCCAGGCGACGTCGAGCCAAGCAGACCGGTCATCACTCGGCGAAAGTTGCCGCAAAGTTGCCCGTAGGTAGGAGAGGGCGGCGTCATACCCGTCACGGCGCTGTTCGATATCGCCTCGCGTTTCGTGTACGTAAGCGAAATTGCGCTGGAAGTTCACCCAGAGCACAGGCCTCTTATCAAGAGTAGCCTCGGCCACGCCCTCGTTCAAATATTGCAAGGCGCTATCAAGCTGGCTCAGATCATTCCTCAATCTCGCTAGCTTCACTTCAGCGTTGGCGAAATGCAGCATTGTTCGTGCCCAAGTGGCCGGGAACCTCGCCCTTGGCGTCGACGCCAGCGCCAAACGGTAATGATCTAAACCGGACCGAATCGATTTTATGGCGTCCCCACCTTCGGCTAAATTGATAATGGCGCGGCCAAGATTGACCTGAGTCAGTGCCCAACCCCATGGATCCTCGTCCCGCGTCAATGCTGAAAGGGATGCGGAGAATGCCATGGCGGCCTCTTGCGCCGCTGTTGAATCCGATTCAAGTTCCGCAAGCTCCAGTAGAGCCCTTCCTTTATTGTTCTGAATTCGGCTCCATTGCTCTCGATTACTTCGGTAATCGAGTTTGGCAATGGCAACATCGTACTCGGCGACGGCTTCTCGGTAGGCTGAAACCTGGTGGGCTTCTCCCGCAATAGCCAAAAGAACCCCCGCCAATTCAATGCGAATAAAGTTCGAGTCTTTGGCGTCCTCCGCGCTAGCCATGACCTCAAGGTAGGTCTGCCTGGCTTCGTTCAAGGGTTTCACATCGCTGGACGCTATACCCCAGCAGTACAACGAGTGCGCTCTCTGAAGTTGTATTTTCTCCCATTGATCCCTGTCCTGATTGCGCGAAATCTTCTCCAGGAGGTGCCTGTCGATCAGTTGCAACGCTGCTTTCGCGTCGTCTTCACTACCGTCTTTCAGGCAATCTCCGAGCAGGGTCTCGGCAGCTTGAAGGAGATACTTTACATGATGCGCTTTGCTTTCTGGTTCAGCAAAGATAGCAGCTTCATAGAACGCTTGGGCGCCCTCGACAGATTTCTGATCACCAATCAATGTTCTCGCGCGCAACTCGTAGAGTTCGGAAAACTTAAGCAGCGTGTTGCCTTCTGAAGAACTTAGTGCCTTCACCGCTTGTTCAATCAGGTCTGCCGCATTTTCCCATCTCGCTGAAGATATTTCAGCCAAAGCAAGTTGAAGGACGCGAGATCGGTCTGCATCTAAGTCTATAAGTCGCTGCGCTTTTTGCCTAAGGGTGCGGTAATTTTCCGCGTTCCTGTTCAGAATCGAAGCCCACTCATCACGAGGTACGCCACGGCCTTCTATCGTCCGTAAGAAATCGTAGACCATCGCTTCGGTAACACCGAGGTCGTAGGCGATTGCCTCAACTCTGGCCCTGTTTTCAGTGAGCCAGTTTTCGTCACCGCGATAGAGTTCGACCACGACCTGAACGATTGTGTTGTTGTTACCGGTGACGTGGATTTTCTGGTTCTGAGATGCGCAGGGAAATGCGAAGAGCAGTGTCGGTATGGCCAAACATGCCAGCCGCAACACTCTCGACCTCACTTTCCGGCATTCTGCTCGGTAAGATTTCCATCGCCGTGAATCGATGCATCCTGCGCGGATTTAGAGTTATCTTGAGATCCGTATCGCTTCTGAATTGTGGTGTTGTCGTCGCCAACAATTTCGACGCTTTGGAACGGCGTCAACGCGACGAATACCCAACTGCCTATACCCACGAGTGCAACGATGGACGTGGCAACGAGTATCGTCGTGAGGAACCGTCGTGCCTCCCTCGGGCTCACTCTATTCGCCAGTTTCGATTCGATTAGGTTTCTTGCGATGAGAACAAATATCCCCAGGGCCACTCCTGCGACGCCTGCCACCTTTCCAAGCTCACTTAGCTGCTCCATACCGCCCCCAAGATCTATTCTATTATTGTAGAAGCAATCGCGGCACTTACTAGAACGAGAAGTATCGTTGAAACTTAGCTACTATAACTGGCCGGCTTATCCGTTCCAATAGGTCTCACTGAGTGTTTCGAGGTTGTTTCACGCCCTGTTGTTGCATGATGGCGACCATTGCGTTGCCTCTTGAACCTGATGCGCTAATAGCAGCCAACTCCCCGGCTCGCGCTCAAGGTGTCGGCCAAACGCCAGGCGGAAGTGATCGAATGTTTCTCTTCCTCAGAAGTGCTGCAAACGAAAACGGCCCCATCGCAAGACGGGGCCGTTTTCGTTGTTTCAGATCCCAGACGCTTAGCTGAAGCGGCCGGCGGCGTGGGCGAGCATCGTGTAGACCTTGCCGGTGTCCGACGTCAGGTAGGTCTGGGTGATGCGCTTGTCCGGGTCGTTGCGGGCGACATCGGCGAGCAGCTTTTCGAAGTCGGCGATGTAGCGGTCGACGGCGGTGCGGAACTCCGGCTCGCGGTCGTACTTGCGCTTGATCTCGTCGAAGGTCTGCTGGCCCTTCAGCGTGTAGAGGCGACGGGTAAAGACGTCGCGCTCGCCGCGCTGGTAGCGGCGCCACAGATCGACCGAGGCATCGTGGTCGATGGCGCGGGCGATATCGACCGACAGCGAGTTAAGCGACTCGACGACGTGGCGCGGATTGCGGCTGTCACTGGCCCGCGCTGCAGGCTGGGCTTCCGCCGGGCGCTGCGGTGCAGGCGAGGGTGCCTCTTCGCGCGAGGCCGCACGCAGCAGGTCACGCATCCAGCCACCGCCTTCGGCAACCTCGTTCGTTACCGCCTGGCTCGGCGCCGGCTGACGAACGGTAGCCTGATCGAGGCCGAGGCTGCCACGAAGCGCCTGGGCCGGCTCCTGGCGGCGCGGCTGCTCGATGACCGGCTGCTGGGCCACAACCTGTTGAGCGACCGGCTGCGGCGCTGGCTGCTGGATCGCGGGCTGCGGCTGAACCACTGGCTGTTGCTGGACAGCCGGCTGCTGCTGCACCGGACGCGAGACCGGCGCGGCTGCCGGCTGCTGGCGCAGCGGCTGGGCGACTTCGAGCTGCGTCGAGGACTTGCCGATGATGTCGGACAGTTCCTGCAGCGCCTTGATCTGCTCGCCAACGGCGCGACGCATGACAGCGGCGTTTTCCTTGGCTTCTTCCGGCAGGTCGAAGGCGCCACGCTTCAGCTCTTCGCGGGTCATGTCGAGTTCCTTGCGGATCTCGCCAGCCGAACGACGGATCTCGTCGGTTGCACCGCTGAAGCGGCCGATCGCCTCGTCGATCGCCACGCGCACGGCGTCGCGCAGCTGCCCGGCGACACCGTCGGACTTCTTGCCGCTGTCGGCGAGCATGCGCTCGATATCCGATACCGAGGCTGCGACGCTGCCGCGCAGACGCGAAGCGACTTCCTTGGAGCGTTCCTCGGCATTGGCAAATGCGCCTTCGATCGAAGCGCCGGCATCTTCGCCGACCTTGGCAATCGCCTGGCGGAGTGCTTCCGACGCGCCAAGCGCACGGCCCTCGACCGAGGACAGCGTCTTGTTGACGTCGGCAAACGAGGTTTCGACGCCTGAGCGCAGGGTATCGGCGATCTGGCGCGAGCGTTCCTCGGCTCGGCTGAACACCTGCTCGACCGAAGCGCCGGCCGCGTCGCCCGCCTGGGCAAGCGTGTTGCGCATCGATTCTGCGGCTTCCGCTGCGCGCTGTTCGGCGCTGGTCAAAAGGCGGCCAACATCCGAGAAGGACTGCTGGATGCCGCTGCGCAGGTTGCCTGCGACGAGGCCCGAGCGTTCCTCGGCGCGCTGGAAGGCACCATCGACGAAGCCTTCGAGTGCGCGCATGGTCCGCTCGATGTCTTCCGAGCGCTGCACGAGACCGACCGAAAGGGTGCGCAGGGCATCCTGGCGTTCTTCGAGCGTGCTGACGAGGTTCGACTGGGCGGCGCCGAGCAGGTCGGATGCCTGGCCGAGCACACGCGAGTGGTCCTCGAAGCGGCCGACGATGCCGCCGATCTGCGACAGGGTCGATGCCGAAATGTCGGACAGCTTGTCGACCTTGCCTTCGATCAGGCGGGTCGAAGTCGACAGCATGTCGGACGCCTGGCGTGTCGTATCGGAGACGCGGGCGATCGTCGATTCCAGGCGCTGGTCCATGTCGCCAAGGTTGCTGCTGGCCTGGTCGATGACCGAGGCGATCGCCGCATTGTTGTTGGCGAGCTGGTCGATCAGGCCCATGGCCGTCGATTGCAGACGGTTCTCGACCATCTTCATCGCCTTGGCCGTTTCCTCGGCGCGGTGCGAGATCGCATTCAGCGTCTCGCCCGTGCGCTCGGCAATGGCGTTGACCAGGGCGGCGTTCTCTGCCCGCAGGCGATCGGTGCTTTCCTGGGTCACGGCGGCGATGCGCTCGGCCGCTTCACGGCCCGTTGCTGCGTACTGGTCGATGACCGGACGGGCCTGTTCGTCGATCAGGCGCGAGAGCTCCATCGAGCGGCCGGCGAGCATCGAATTGAGTTCGCGGGTGCGCTCGTCGAGCGTGTTGCGGATCGCTTCGCCACGCGCCTCCAGGGCCTTCTCGGTGTTGGCGAGACCCTGATAAATGGTGTCGGCGTGGTTGGCGATCTGGCTGTGCGTAGCGGCCAGCCGCGCCGTTGCCGTATCGGCCGCATCGGCAATCGAGCGGGCGAGGTCGGCGTGACGCGCCGCGGTTGCGGCTGCTTTTTCTTGGATCGTGTTTGCGAGCTCGGCATGGCGGGCAGCGGTTGCCGCCGCCGTCTGGTCGATCGTGTTGGCAAACTCGACCTGGCGCGCGGCGAGTGCTGCGGCGAAATCCTCGCCCGCTCTCGACAGGAGCCCTGCGGAGCGCGCGGCTTCCGCGTCGATTTCCTGCGCAGCGTCGCTGACCGCGCCGCGAATTGTGTTCACCACGCCCGCGGCCCTGCCTTCGATACGGGCAGTCTCGGCATCAAGCTCCTGGGCGACATCGCCGACGGCGCTGCGCAGGTTGCTGACGAGATCGGCAGTCTTGCCTTCGATCCGTGCGGCTTCCTGGTCGATGTCCAGGCTTGCTTCACCGACGGCGGTGCGCAGGCTGCTGACGAGATCGGCGGTCTTGACTTCGATCCGCGCGGCTTCCGCGTCGATCCCTTGCGTTGCCTCGCTGACGGCGCCGCGCAGGTTTGTGACCAGAACGGCCGCCTTGCCCTCGATGGTGCGGTTGACGTTTTCAAGGCCGATGTTGAGGGCACGATCCATGGTGCCCAGACGCTCGGTGATGCGTTCCGCACCGGCCTCGATGGCGCTGGAGATGCGGCTTGCCGCCACGTCGCTCAGGCGATCGATTTCCCCAGCGCGGGTGCTGAGGCTGTCGGCAATCCGGAGGCCGGCGCCATCGACGATCTCGTTGACGCTGCCGACGCTGTCGCGAACGCGGTCTTCGAGCGAGCTGAGGCTTACCTCCAGGCGCAGACCCGTGTCGTCGACCAGCGAGTTGACGTCGCTGACGCTTCCACGGATGCGGTCCTGCAGGGCGCCGAGGCTGCTTTCGATGCGCGTGCCGGTGTCGCCGACGATCGAGTTGACGCTGCTGACGCTGCCGCGAATGCGGTCTTCAAGCGCGCCCAGGCCGCCTTCGACACGGACGGCCGCCTCATCGACGACGGAGCCGACATTGGCGACGCTGCCGCGAATGCGCTCTTCAAGCGCGTTCAGGCCACCTTCGACGCGGGCGGCCGCATCGTCGACGACGGAGCCGACATTGGCGACGCTGCCGCGGATGCGGTTTTCGAGCGCTCCAAGGTTGCTTTCAATGCGCGCACCGGTGTCGTCGACAACCGAGCCGACATTGCCGACCGTGCCACGGATGCGGTCTTCGAGCACGCCGACGCGGGTTTCGATGTGCATCCCGGTTTCATCGACGATCGAACCGATGTTGCCAGCACTCTCACGCATGCGCTCTTCAAGCGCACCAAGGCTCGTTTCGACACGAAGGCCGGTGTCGTCGAGACGGTCGCTGAGACCGTTGATCGACATGTCCACGCGGTTGGTGAGGCTGTCGGCCGCGAGGCTGATCTGGTTGGCGGTCTCGGACAGGCGTTCGGCGATATGGCCGGTCGTCGCACGCATGCGTGCATCGAGCACTTCGCCGCTGCGGTCGATGACACCAGCGAGTGCCGACTGGCGATCTTCCAGCGACATTTCAAGCATGCCGGCGCTGGTGGCAAGGGTCGTGGCGATCGCGGTCGCCTGCTCGGAGAGCAGACCCTCTAGCTGGTCGTGGCCCTGGCCGACGGCGAGGTTGATCGCGTTGATCCGATCATCCAGCGTGGCGCGGATCTGCTCGTGTGTCGACGTCAGCGTGTCGCGCAGGTGTTCGGCGCGGCCGCTCAGCGTCTGCTCGATCTCAGCCGCCTTGCCGGCAAGCGATGCCGTCGCCTCGGTGGTGCGCGCAGTCAGAGCGTCGGCGATGTGGGCGCTGGTCTCCGTCAGCGTGTCGGAGATCTTGCCGACACGGCCGCTCAGATCCTCGGCAATGCGGGCGCTGGTCTGGGTGAGGGTGTCGGAAATCAGGCTGACGCGGCCGCCGAGGTCCTGGGCGATCGTGTTGACGCTCTCCGACAGTTTCTGCTCGATATCGCCGACACGGTCGGTCATGGTCTCGGCAACGGCCGTTGCGCGGAACGTCAGGCTGTCGGCCACGTCTTCGGCATGGCGGCTCAGCGTGTTGGCCATTTCATTGGCGCGCGACGACATGGTCGAGGTAATCGCCGCTGCCCGGTCGGCAAGCACGCCGTCGAGCGCAGTCGTCTGGTTGGTAAGCGCGTCGGAGATCGCTTCGCCGCGTTCCGAAAGCACCCGCTCCAGCCGGTCAGCCGTGCCGCTGACGGCGACGTCGATCTGGTCCGCGCCCATCGACAGGATCGTCGAAAGCGCGAGCGTGCGCTCGGACAGCGTGTTGTCGAGACGATGCTGGCTCGCCGCGATCGCGCTGGTGATTTCGTCGGTCGAACCGCTGAGCGTCTGCTCGATGCGCGAATGCGCTGCCTGCAGGCCGTCGACGAAGGCGGCGGTGCGGCTGTCGAGACCTTCGGTGAGGCGCTGCTCGCTTGTCGTCAGGGCGTTGGCAAGGGCGTCCGCACGCTGGCCAAAGCCGTTTTCGATGCGGTCCTGCGCCTGGGTGAGGGCACCCATGAGGCCGCCGGTCTTTTCGGAGAGCACCGCGTCGATGCGGGTGTGCGCATCGCCAATCATGGTGCCGAGTTCCGAAGTACGGCTGGCGATCGTCTCTTCGATGAAGTCCTGTGTCGCGCCGAGCGTGGTGGCAAGCGTCAACGACTGGTCAGAGAGAGCCGAGCCGATCTTTTCGATACTGCTGTCGAGCGCGCCGCCGATCGCTTCCGAGCCGCCGGAAACGGTCTCGTTGATGCGGTGCAGGCTCTCCATGAGCTTGGTGTCGAGCAGGCTGGCGCGCTTGTCGAAGGCGGATGCAAATTCGTGGAAACGCTCGTCGAAGGCGGTCGCAAGCTGGCCGACCGTCGTCTGCAGCTTTTCTTCGAAGAAGCCGCCGCGCAGGTCGAGGTCCATGATAGCGTCGTCGGCGCTGGAGCGCAGGCTCTGGCGGAAACTTGCGCCCTTCTCGTCGAGCGTGGCGTTGAGCGAAGCCAGAACGTTGTCGAGGCCGCCGGTGATCGCATGCTGACCGACGCTGAGGCTTTCGTTCAGGTCGCGGGTCCGGGCGATCAGCGTCTCGTTGAGCTGGCGGGCACGCTCGTTCAGCGCCGCATTGAGCTTTTCGGTGCTGGCGTCGAGCGAAGAGGCGCGCGTTTCGAACTGGCTAAGCAGATCCTCGCCGCGCTTCGTCAGCGTGTCGCTCAGTTGGTCAAGGCGCGTGTCGAACTCGGTGCTGAGGCCAAGACCTGCAGCCGTCAGGCCGGAGAGCAGGGCGTCCGTGCGCGTCGTCAGCATGGAGCCGATCGACTGTAGCGCGGTGTCGGACTTTTCGCTGAGGGCGGCTGCGCGCGTGTCGATCAACGAGGCGAAGGCCTCACCTGATATGGCGATGCGGGACGCGATGTCTTCGCTTGCCTGTTCCAGATCGTCCTTCAACTTGCCATGAGCGCCTGAAATGGCCGAGCGGATGCGCTCCGAATGACCGATGATCGCTTCGCGCTCCAGGCCGAGTTCCTGGACCAGGGTGCGCACGCGCAATTCGTTTTCGCTGTAGCTGCGCTCGAGCGCGTTGACTTCGGAATGAACGAGCGTTTCGAGTTCGGTGGCACGGGCGATCGTGCGCTCGATGCCTTCGTTCATCGCCGAGACTTCGCGGCGCACAGCCTGGCCGACGGTCATGACACGATCGGCGGCGGCCGTTTCCGGCTCGGCAAGGCGGAGTGCCACTTCGGCCATCGAACGTGCGGCGTTACGCAGTTCCTGCGCGCGGGCAATCATGATGGCGAAGGAGAAGAACAGCATGATCGGCAACACGATACCGATCGCAACCCCGACGGCGCCCGGTGTAGCGGCAAGGTCGCTCAGCGAGCGGATCTGCCAGATCTGGGGGCCGTAAAGAAGATTGGCGACGCCAAGGCCGGCGACCGCCCAGATGATCGACACCAGAGCGGCAACGCGGATCGCGGCGCGATTGGAGCGCACGTCAAGCGCGCGCAGCATCGCAGCCGGCGAACGACGGCCATCGTCGTTGGCGGCGGAAAGGGAAGGGGACTTGGGCGCAGGTTCCGGAGCGAGCGCCTTTGCCGCTTCGGCAGCGCGCGCCACGCGGGACGGATCCGGCTGAGGCTTTGCTTTTTTATTTTGATCGGGCGTTGCCGCCTGATTGGTGGGCTGAGACACATTTTCCTCCGGATCATCCAAGGAAGTCTTGTCATTCGGGCTCGATACAAGCTCGTCGAAATCAATCTTCAGGGCCGCTTCCAGAGCCTGGAAAGCCTTTTCGTCGATCGACTCATTGCTCTTTTTCGTCGCCATAGGGATACGCCTCATTACCTTTTGCCCATCACAAGGAAGCAGCCTATCCCCCTGAGGGGACCGGATGTCTTCTTCATGGGCGGTGACGGCAAGATACGCGCATCGGATCTACGCAATACCCTACTGATCACCCACTGCATTGCCTCGACGGATAGTCGCATTTGTGGCCGAAAGGGACCACGCGTTGAGCTTATCCACCGGAACGGTTGCCATTTTCGTACGCGAGCCCGTTCCTAAGCGTATCGTAGTGACACATTAGCTGGGTTCTTACAATTATGAGCGCTCGGGCTTGATTAGAATCCTAATGAATTCTTAATGCGATAGCGGTCCGGACGGTGAAAAAGATAAGGAAATCAAAGAATTTAACGTGCATTAACCATTTCCTGAGAATCCTGCCTATATTGCGCCCGCTTTTAAGCCAATAGGTGCCCGCGCCCGCCGATGATGGATATCTGACTGGTGCGGGTGCTGTGGATCGCCCATGTGAGGCGGTCCAAGGAAACAAGCCAACATCAAACAAACAATAGGGAATTTGGCTCATGGCGGCCCTCAGGATTGCCTTCGAAGCCCCGGATAGTCCGGGTAACTCTCCTGCGACAGGCAGGAAGCCGATCGACTTTGCTCACCTTGCCGTTCAGACGATGGGTGACAAGGCGCTCGAAATCGAAGTGCTGCAGCTTTTCGCGCGCCAGGCGCGCCAGGTAATGAAGGAGATCGTCGAAGGCGAGGGCATTCACCGCGCCCAGGCGGCGCACCGCCTAAAGGGGGCAGCCCTTGCTGTCGGCGCTGTCGACGTTGCCCAGGCGGCCGGCGCGATCGAACAAAATCCAACTGAAGCGTCGCTCTCAGACACGCTCTCGACCGCGGTCCTCGAGGCCGAACTCTTCATCCTGAAGCTCTGCCGCTGACAAACCCATTCTCCCGTAACGTCACGGGGAAGCGGAAATACGCTCCGGCATCGACGTGCCGGGGCGTCACTATCGCCTGCACTGAGCACGTATCAGCCGTACGTTCGTGCACGGCGCGATGCGCGCAGTGATGGCCGTTGTTGACTGGTCGGCCGATTTGTTGGAAGAACTTTCCCTGAATTTGCGCCCGCGGCGTTCGTTCTCAAGAGCCCGCCCTTGGCCAGCCCACCCGTTCATTCCGGAAAGAGACATGACAAAACTTAACATCGTTGCCTTTGATGGCGCGCGCCATGAACTGAATGTCGAGAACGGCTCGACGGTTATGGAAAACGCCGTTCGCAATTCGGTTCCCGGCATTGAAGCCGAATGCGGCGGTGCCTGCGCCTGCGCGACCTGTCACGTCTATGTCGACGACGCCTGGGCGGCTGTCGTCGGCGCCCCGGAAGCGATGGAAGAAGACATGCTCGATTTTGCCTATGACGTGCGTCCGACGTCGCGGCTGTCCTGTCAGATCAAGATGAGCGATGCGCTTGACGGTCTCGTCGTGCACGTGCCGGAGCGTCAAGCCTAGATCACTTCTCGCTGTTTCTTCGAAGCCGCGACATGATCGAGATTTGAAGCAGCGCAATTGCGGACGGAAAACCGTTTCACATTCTGCCCTGTATTGCTCCGCGCCGGTCGCGTCGGCGTTGCGTTCCCACCATTCAGATGCGTGCGCCAAAAAAGTGCCTCGCTGGTCGTACGACGAGCGAGGCGAGGAGGGCGCATCGCAAACAGATGAGGGAGGGAACATCTGCTGCACCAAGACACGCCAGGAGAACCTGTTTCGGCTCCGTTGCTCGGTTTCTTGTTTTACAATTGAACAACGTCGCGCAAATTAAAGTAATCGCAAATTCGAAGCTTCTCGCGCCGCTGCCGCGTCGCGCTTAATCTATCATTTGGCGGGGGCTAGTCTTCATCCTTGCCCCACTTTCCATATTTTGAATATAGATGAGTCGATGGCCGGCAGCCATCGTTATATTTCACCAATAAAATACTGTGGGTTTGGCCGCCGAAATCGCCGCGGAGCCGACTATAGTCACGATCTTCTTCGGGGGCGGGCGCTGCTACCTACTGTTGCGCCTTCTTCAGCGTCTCAAGCCGATATTGCAGCAGCCGGATCATGCGCTTGTCGAAGTTTGCGGCTTCGGTGCGGTCGAACCTCGCCTGATCCTTGTCGTGGGCTTCAATGGCAGTCACGCTGGCGCGCGCCACACTTGCCTGCATCTCTTCGCAATCAGCCTGGGGCTTCAGGGCAAGGAACATCTTTTCCATCCGGCGCGCATGGTTGCGTGCGATTTCCGCATGGCGCTCCTCATGGCGCTTGATGTCGCTTGAAAGCGTATCCCAGACAAGGGCGAGGTCGCGACCCGCCTGGCGGCGATACTTCCACTTGGGCAGGATAATGCGCGTGCTGAGCGTCACGCGCGCCGAACCGACGGCGCAGCGTCCGCCGCGGCTGACATAGGTGATGGAGCCGCCAAATTTGATGCGGGTTGCGCCCGGGTGGCGCGCGCCGGTCGACTTCATCATCGGCCCGCTCGCCGAGAGTGCCTTGTCGAGCTCTTCAGCTGTCCGACCGCCGATCGTGAAATAGGAGAAGCTCTTGTTGACCACGGTTTCGCCCGAGGCCGTACCGATCGGGGCGGCGACCAGGAGAGCAAGAAGGGCGGCTTTGAACGGGACGCGTACTCGGGACATCAATGCGTGGTTCTCTTCAGTTGAACTTCAGTCAAGCTTGGGGCATAGCCAGCGCCGGCGCAACAGCAAAACGAAGGCTCCCGGCCGCGTGCGGATGGTGAGGGAAAATGACTTACAATCCATTTCACAAATTTAGCTGGAAGCTGGCGCATGGGCGCAGCCTCGAACTTGGACCGCGTGGCGTTTTGATGGCGATCGTCAATGTTACCCCGGATTCTTTTTCCGACGGCGGTCGTTTCATCGATGCGACAGCCGCAGTCGCCCAAGGCATCCGCTGTCTGACGGAGGGCGCGCTGATCCTCGATATCGGCGGGGAATCGACGCGGCCCGATGCAGCGCCCGTCAGTGCTGACGAAGAACAGGCGCGGATCCTTCCCGTTATCTCCGCACTCGCGCGTGAAACCGACGCGCTCATCTCGGCGGATACCTACAGGGCCTCAACGGCCCGGTTGGCGGTCGAAGCCGGCGCCCATATCGTCAACGACGTGCACGGTCTTCAGCGCGAGCCGGATATCGCGAAGGTTGCGGCCGAGACTGGAGCGGGGCTTTGCATCATGCACACGGGACGCGACCGCGAGAAGCGCGCCGATGTCATAGAAGACCAGTTCGTTTTCCTTGAGAGATCGCTCGAGATTGCGGCGGAGGCCGGCGTGGCACGGGATCGCATCGTGCTCGATCCCGGCTTCGGCTTTGCCAAGGATACGGACGAGAACCTCGAACTCATGGCGCGCTTTCAGGAATTGCACCGGTTTGAACTGCCGTTCCTGATCGGCACGTCGCGCAAAAGGTTTGTCGGCGCGGTGAGCGGTCGCGAGGCAACCGACCGCGATGTGGCGACGGCTGCGACCTCGGCACTGCTGCGTGTCGCCGGCGCCTCGATTTTCCGCGTACACAATGTCGCAAACAGCAAGGATGCACTGGCGATCGCGGATGCTATGCTGAACGCCAAAGCGGGATGAGAAATGATGCGTGCGGTTTCCGCCCGCATCCCGCCTGAACCTATAAGACATCATCACGCTCAGGATTGTGGAACGGCTCGGCCCCATGACCGTCGTGATCCAAAGACAGTAGATGGGACGGAGAAGCATGAGCGCGACCTATATCATCACCCTCAAGAACTGCGCCTTCTTCGCGCGTCACGGCGTTTTCGACGAAGAGGAACTTCTCGGGCAGCGTTTCTTCGTCGACGCCGAGCTTGAAGTCGAGCAGGGAACTGCGCTGGTCGACGATTCGATCGAAGACACGGTGCATTACGGCATCGCCTTCCAGGAGATTGAGCGCATCGTCACCGGGCGCCGTCGCTACCTGATCGAGGCGCTGGCGCTGGAAGTGGCCAAGACGCTCTGTGTGCGCTTCCCGCAGATCAAGCGCGCGAAGGTATCGATCCGCAAGCCGAACGCGCCGGTTCCAGGCGTGCTCGATTATGTCGAAGTGACGGTCGAGCATGTCGTCTGAGATGATCTGGCGGCGCGCGACGCTGGGGCTTGGCGGCAATCTGGGCGATCCCAGGCGCGCGATGGCCGAAGCGCTTCGCCAGCTGGATGCCCGCGCCGATTGCGCCGTAGAGGCCGTGTCGCGGCTCTACCGCACACCGCCCTGGGGCAAGACGGACCAGGCCTGGTTCTATAACGCCTGCGCCAGCGTCGAAACGACGCTTGTGCCGGAGGCCTTGCTCGACGCCTGTCTCGATATCGAACGCTCGATGAAGCGCGTGCGCGACGAGCGCTGGGGGCCGCGCACGCTCGATATCGACGTGCTTACCTTCGAGGGGGTAGCGCAGGGTGGCGATCGGCTGGAATTGCCGCATCCGCGGATGACGGAGCGAGGGTTCGTGCTGATGCCGCTCGCCGACTTTGCCGCCGACATGCCGGTCCACGGCCGTACGGTCGGCGCGTGGCTGAAAGAGGCAGATGTCGCCGGCATCGAGATTGCCGAAGGCGACAGCAACTGGTGGCGTGCACAAGACTGAGCAAGCTCTGAAATTGTGCAGCGCCCGAAACAACAAAGCCCCGGTCGATGCCGGGGCTTTGTTGTCTTGGAGAATGCTGTGATGGCTACTTGATCGAACCGACGGCAATCGTATCGATCTGACGGTTGAGGCTGACGCCGATCACCGGCACCATCGTATCGTCGACCTTGACCGAGATGGTGATGTTCATCGTCTGGTCGTCCTGAAGGCGTGCGATCATCGCGCCGTTCAGCTTCTTGCGGTTGATGCCGACGACCACTTTGTCCTTGGCAACGTTGCCGGAAACGATGTCCAGGCCTTTGCCTTCGGCGCCGTCGAGGAACTTGCCGGTGTAGGTGTTGCCCTTCTGGGTGATCAGCGCCGACATCGGCTGCTTGAACACGCCGACGCGGCAGAAACCGTCGAGCTTGATGCCGGTATCGTTACCGGCGACCGGCTCGCCCGAGAGGTCACAGGTGAATTTGGTGCCCTTGTACTTGCCAGCGACGATCTCGCCCGGGCCCTTCCATTGGCCAGAGACTTTCTCGAAGAAAGCCTTGTCCTTGCCGCCGGAAAAGGCCGGTGTCGCAACGCCGACGGCAGCTGCAAGCGCAAAGGCGGCAGCGCCGCGAGCGATCAAAGAAGGGCGCGAGAACATAAACGATCCTTGATGGGTCAACGTCCGAAACTGAAAGCCACATTTGCGCGCAAATGGTTAATGGACGGTTTCCGGGAGGCGTACATCGAGGCTTCTTTGTGACCGGAACGGCGATTGCCCACAGGGTATTTGCCGTGCGTGAAACGTGGCTTGGCGGCTTAAAGCGAGACCGTCGTGCGGGCGGGAAACTCGAGCGCTCCGCCCTACGTATATTCACGGGAAAAGGGAGATTTCCCATGACGACCAAAGGAAACGAAGCCCACGCAATCGAGTCGGAGCTCCGCGCGGATCTCACGATCCGCCGGCACCGGCTTGCCACGCGGCTCACCCATTGGATGTGGGCGGCGGCGCTGTTCTTCCTGCTCTTGAGCGGCCTGCAGATTTTCAACGCGCATCCGGCGCTCTACATCGGCCAGCAGTCCGGATTCGATTTCGACAACAGCGTCTTGTCGATCCAGCCGATTCGCGATGCGGATGGCAGCATCAAAGGCGAGACGACAGTGTTGGGACGTCGTTTCGACACCACGGGCGTCCTGGGCGTCAGCGGCCCGCAGGAGCACCGCAGTTATAGCGCCTTTCCCGCCTGGCTGACGGTGCCGTCCTATCACGACCTCGCAACGGGCAGGGTCGTGCATTTCTTCTTCGCCTGGCTCTTTGCGACGGCCTATGTGCTCTGGCTCCTGGCGAGCCTCTTCAACGGGCATTTGGGGCGCGACATCGTTCCGGGCCGGACCGATTTCCGCGCATTGCCGCAGACCGTCATCGACCATCTGCGGTTTCGCTTCGGGCATGATGGGCGCTACAACTGTCTGCAGAAACTCGCCTATGCTGCTGTTCTTCTGCTGTTTTTCCCGCTGATGATCCTGACGGGCCTGACGATGTCGCCGGGCATGAATGCCGCCTGGCCATGGCTCCTCGAGCTCTTTGGCGGCCGTCAGACGGCCCGCACGATCCATTTCACCGTGATGTTGCTGCTGCTCGCGTTCTTTGCAGTGCACCTGTTCATGGTATTTGCCGCCGGGCCGATCAACGAGATGCGGTCGATGATCACCGGTCGTTATCGCATCGACGATCCCCACAAAGGAGGACCCGCGCGATGACCCGACTGCTCCTCAACCGCAGGCGCTTCCTGGGTGTGGCCGGCGCCGCCGTATCGACCGTGCCGCTTGCCGGCTGCGATGCGCTCGATGGCTTGCTCGCAGCCAGCCATCCGGTGCGCGGTCTGCTCGCCTCTGCCAATGGACTGACTTATCGAATGCAGCGGTTGTTGATCCCGGCTGACAAGCTCGCGCCGGAGTTTTCGGAGAGCGAGATCCGGCAGGGGCAGCGCCCGAACGGCTCGACCGACCCGACGGACCCCGCCTATCTCACGCTGAAGGACGCAGCGTTTGCCGGATATCGGCTCGCGGTCTCGGGTCTGGTGGAGAGGCCGCTGCAACTGACGCTCGATGAGCTGCGCAACATGCCGTCGCGAACCCAGATCACCCGGCACGACTGCGTCGAGGGGTGGAGCTGCATCGCCAAATGGACAGGCGTGCCGTTGGCGCGTGTGCTGGACGAGGCGCGGGTGACGAGCGGTGCACGTTATGTCGTGTTTCACTGCTTCGACAGCATGTCGCTCGGGCTTGCGGGTTCTGTCGCCTATTACGAATCGATCGACATGATCGACGCCCGCCATCCGCAGACGATCCTGGCCTATGGGTTGAACGGCACGCCGCTGCCCGTCGCCAACGGTGCGCCTTTGCGGGTGCGCATCGAACGCCAGCTCGGCTACAAGATGGCGAAATACATCCGGGCGATTGAAGTCGTCGCCGACCTGTCGCCCTTCGGCGCTGGGCGCGGCGGTTACTGGGAAGATCTTGGCTACGACTGGTATGCCGGTCTCTAGATCAGCTCACTGTTTCCTGGAAACAGTGAATTGATCTATCTCTTTGAAATCACGCATTGCTCGCTTGCTCGCCGGGCAAGTCCTATTTCTCGACAGCCTCTCCGATAGCGCGTCCGGCACTGGGCGAAAGATCCGCAAGGAAGTCCCCGATACCGGGGCGTTTCAGGGCCCGGAACGGCATGGGGCGGCAGAGATCCATAGCGGCGATGCCGATGCGCGCGGTCATCAGGCCGTTGATGACACCTTCGCCAAGACGCGCCGAGAGCTTGGAGGCAAGACCGTGGCCCAGAACCTGCTGGATCAGGCTGTCGCCGGCAGCAATCGAGCCGGTGACGGCAAGATGGGCGATGACGTCGCGCATCAGCCGCAACAGGCCGAGCGTGCCGGGGCGACCACCATAAAGCTCGGCCATGGCGCGGATCAGGCGCGCGCTTTCATAGAGCACGTAGCCGAGGTCGACGAGGGCGCGCGGGCTGACGGCGGTCACGATCGAAACACGCTTGGATGCAGCCAGAATGAGGCGGCGCGCTTCGCGGTCCAGCGGGCTCAGCAACTCGCGCTCGGTGAGTTCGATCAGGTGCGGACCATCGATGATCTCGCCATCGCTTTCCTTCAGCCGCGTTCGGCCGCGGGCGGTTCGCGGGTTGGCGGCCAGCAGGTGCACGAGTTTCGTCTGCGCCGCCCGTGCCAGCTTGCTGTTTGCGGATGCGGCCGCCGTCTCCGTTTCGGTTTTCAGCTTCTGGATGGCCGTCAGCTGCATCATGCCCGAGAGCTCGCGGGCAACGACGATCAGGAGCGCGAGGACGCCAATCGCAACGACCGCAAGCGCCGTATAGCCAAGCCAGTCGGCACGGGTAAAGAGGTCGCGCAGCAGGCGGTCAACCCAGAGGCCGGCGGCAAGCGACAGGATGATGCCAAGCGCACCGACCGCCACCTTGCCGAACGACAGCCGACGCTTGCGCGGCCTTGCCTCGGGCAGAACGACGCTCTCGACCGCCAGGGTCGTCTCGCGAAACGGATCGTCCGCGTCCGGCGTCATCACCACGTTGCCGTCGAAGCTCGCGGGTGTACGCGGCACGCGCGGCTGGGCGACAGGCGGTTGATCCGCGTTGTCGTCCTTTACCG
The DNA here is from genome assembly GCF_035999185.1 of Ensifer sp. GTDB lineage: Bacteria > Pseudomonadota > Alphaproteobacteria > Rhizobiales > Rhizobiaceae > Ensifer. Next base: position 18,652 of record NZ_DASYHB010000177.1, read on the forward strand.
AGAAGGCGCCGGGACGGCGGCTGCGGCCGTTGCTGTCGTCGCTCATGCCAGCCGGTCTCCGAACAGAAATTGCATCGCCCGATCAAGCCGGATATGCGGCACCGAAAGCTTGAGGCCGCCACCGGTCTCCTCCAGATGTGGCGGGCGAAAGCGAACAAAGCTCAATTCGGGCAGAGGGCGAACGGCGCCATCGAACGTTGTGGCACCAGTCTGCGCCTCGATCGCCTTGAAAAGAACTTCAGGATCCTCCGGCAAGTCACCGGGAAATATTGCGGTTTTCTTTTCGCCGTCGAAGATCTCGCCATTGATCTTTTCGCCCGCAATCGGCGTGCCGACGATCACAGGCAGCGCATGGCCGTCGTGATTGACGGTCGCCTCGCGGGTCGCCCGGACCGAGGCGAGCGCCATGACTTCGAGACCGGCGCCGCTGACGCCAATGCTTGTCGCAGCGCGTTCGACAAGCCGCGCGGCGATACGCTCCAGCCGGTCGTGGCTTTCGTGATGCAGGTGGTCCGCCTTGGTTGCGGCAATCAGCACCTTGTCGATCCGGCGCGTGAGGAAAGACGACAGCCAGCTGTTGGTCCCGGCACGAAAACACGCCAGTACGTCGGCCAGCGCCTGTTCGAGATCAAGGAGCGCCTCCGGCCCATTGTTGATCGCCTGGAGTGCGTCGATCAGCACGATCTGGCGATCGAGGCGGGCGAAATGCTCGCGGAAGAAGGGGCTGACGACGTGCTTCTTATAGGCCTCGTAGCGTCGCTCCATCATGGCCCAGAGCGTGCCCTTCGGCGCACGGCCATCCGGAAGGTCGGGAAGCGGCGAGAAGGTGAGCGCAGGCGAACCTTCGAGATCGCCCGGCATCAGGAAACGGCCGGGCGGCAGTGTCGAGGGTGAGCGCTCGTCCGCCTTGCACGCCTTCAGGTAGCCGGTGAAGCTCTCGGCAAGCCGTCGCGCACTCGCCTCGTCGGCAATCGCCGTTGGCCCGGCGGAGGCGGCGAGCGTCAGCCATTCCGCCGAAAGGGGCGCGCGTGCGGAAGCCCGGGCGCGCGCCACGGCATTGTCGCTGAACTGACGGAAATCTTGCGCGAGAAGGGGCAGGTCGAGCAGCCATTCGCCGGGATAGTCGACGATGTCGAGCGAGAGGCGACCCGGCGAGAACAGGCGGTTCCAGCCGCTGGCGCTTTCAAAATCCAGCGTGATGCGCAATTGCGAAATCGCGCGCGTGGAATCAGGCCAGATCCGATCTCGCACCAGCGCGGCGATGTGGTCTTCGTACTGGAACCGCGGAACCGCGTCATCCGGCTGCGGCTCTAGCCGGACCTTTGAGACACGGCCCGAACGCACAGGCTCGAACACGGGCAGCCGCCCGCCGTTGAGAAGGTTATGGACGAGCGACGAGATGAAGACCGTCTTGCCGGCGCGTGACAGACCCGTCACGCCGAGCCGAATGGAGGGATTGACGAGGCCCGAGGCTCGATCCGTCAAGTTGTCGAGCGCTATCAGGGCATCGTCTTTGAGGCTGGTCAGGTTGGGCGCCAATTCTCGCTCTTTCTTGCGGGCATGTTTCCCGCGGTCAAACTCGTGTGCGCGGCTTGCAGAATGGCTCTGCCGTTCACTGCGCCACCCGCGATATAGGCACTATTTCCTGCGCCGCAACGCACGCCGGCATTTCTTCTCGGCGGGCGTTACGGGTTTGGCAGCAGCAATGATACCAATGTGCCCGATGCCGACGGATCGGAGGCGGGCAGGTCCACGATGGCGAGCCCGGCCGGCGGGTAGCCGTCAGGCAACGCCTCGCGGGCTGCATCGTCACCAATCAGCCGATAGAGCAATTGTTCGATCATCGGATTGTGTCCGACAAGCATCAGCGAGTTCAGATGCCGGTGTGCGTCGATGAGATCGAAGTAGACGCTCGTCGGCCCGGAGTAGAGTTCGTCGATGTAGCGAATATCGAGATCTTCGCTGACGGTGCGAAAGAACGGCTCGGCGGTTTCGCGACAACGCGCGGCCGTCGAACACACGATGCGCTCCGGGCGGATGCCACGGTCGGCGGCCATCTGCGCAAGTTGCTCGGCTTCGATGAAGCCGGTTTCATCCAGAGACCGGTCAAAATCGCGTTGTCCGGGCAACGCCCAACCAGAACGCGCATGCCGCAGAAGAAAGAGGCGGAGGACCTTGGTGGCGCTGTCTTGCATCGGGCGGTTCCGGTAACGACCTGTCGCTGCGACAGGCACTGATGTCGTCGCGGCGAACAGACGTCTGTATCACCCGACAGATGTTCACTTTTTCCCGCCCGCATCGCAAAGATCAAGCTATGGGGCGCTTTTTTCCCGGGATTCCGGACTGCTGCCCTTTGCCGCGGTCGCATTCAGACGATTACATGGCGCAAACGCATTATTGCTTATTTGCTGACGTAGTGGGGAGGAGTGCGGTACTCACATGCTGAGGATCAAGACGTGATCTGTAATTTTGATGAAATATTCGTCAGTTAGCCTGAAACGCGAGCAATATTAAAATACGGTTGAGTGTCTGTTCCGAGGCTTGAATCACGGCTTCCATAGGTCTATACACCGCCGCAATGAGATGTTCTTCAGGAGAATCGCGTTGAGTGAGAAGATCGATCTTAGTACCTTCGTCCTTTCCGAGGACGAAGAATTCATGAATGCCAACCACCGGGCGTATTTCCGGGCCAAGTTGAACGCTTGGAAAAACGACATCCTTCGCGAGGCACGCGAGACACTGGATCACTTGGCAGAGGAGAGCGCCAATCATCCGGATCTTGCAGACAGGGCTTCATCCGAAACAGACCGGGCAATCGAGCTTAGGGCCCGAGACCGTCAGCGCAAGTTGATCTCAAAGATCGATGCAGCGCTGCAGCGGCTCGACGAGGGCACCTACGGTTACTGCGAGGAAACCGGCGAGCCGATCGGCCTGAAACGGCTGGATGCTCGCCCGATTGCCACTCTCTCGATCGAGGCGCAGGAGCGTCACGAACGGCGGGAGAAGGTCTACCGGGACGAATAAGATATTCCGATATCTGTCCAACAAAAAAGCGCGGCTCAAACCGCGCTTTTTTGTTGGCTTTTAGGAGAGCCCTCGAGAGTGAGAACGGTTCTCCATTCACTGTGTTCAAAGGTTGTTCCAGACCGTTCGTAACGCCATCTTGGACGTCGCGAAGAGTTACGGCTTCCGGCCCGCCGAGATATCGGCCAGCATGCGGTTCATCTCTTCTTCGATCGTCGGCTCCTTGCGACCGGCCTCTGCGCCGGGTGTGCCAAGCGTTGGTTCCTGACGACCTGTTGCGGCCAAGGTGCGGTTTTCCGACGTCACGGCACCCGGGTTCGCCACCGTGGCCGGGCCCAGGCGCTGTAGATCGCCGCTGATCTCTGCATCAAGCATACGCTCGAAGTCCGAGAGCGCTGCCTGCGGCTGAACGACGGGCGCCGGGCGTTGCACGTGAGCAGGTTGCAGCTGGATTGGCTGGGCTTGGACGGGCTGGGCCATCGGCGCCGGGCGGTTCGCGGCAGTCTCGACACTGATCTCGGGAACAGCGGGGGACGAAACCGCCGGGATTTCGGGCGCCGGCTGTACGGCCGGTCGGGCAATCGGACGCGCCTCGACCGCCACAGCGGGCGTCGCTATCGGGCGCTGTTCGGGGGCGACGCGCACCGGTGCGGCCGGCTCGACGCGCGCGATCGGCTGTTCCTCCGGTCGGGCAACGGGCCGGACGGGCGTGGCGACGACGGGTTCGGATTGCACCGGTACCGTCGCTTGCGCCGGTTCCCGTGCAACCGGCCGGCTGTGTGCGGCCGCCGGTTCGGAAACCTTGCCCACCGGGCGCTCTTCGTTCGTTACAATCCGGCTTTCGATGACGACGTCCGTCGGGCCGCCGATCATGATCAGATGCTCGACATCGTCGCGGCGCACCAGAACCAGGCGGCGCCGTGTATCGATGGCCGCCGCATCAAGCACGGCCAGGCGCGGCTGTCGGTTCTTTCCACCGCGGATAAAGGGCGAGGAGGCGCGGTTGCGCATGATCCAGAGCACGGCCACAAGGCATAGAAGTCCGATCGCGACGGCGGCGGCGGCGACGATGAACCGGCTGCCATTGTCTGCGAGGATCGTTTCCATCATAGGCTGAACTCCTTCTGCCTTTCGAGTGGCAGTATTTGACGGCTTTTTTCAGGCTCCGACAAGCACTTCGCCGACATTCCCTGTGAATTGGCGGCAATGCTTCCGCAGAGGTGCTTTTTGCTGTTATCTCTGATTGTTAAAGATGATTCTTGTCCGAATGATCGAGGGCCTGTCGGGATGACCCGATTTCGCCTGGTGGATTGCGCGGAGATACCGGCCGGAAGGGCTGGGCCGCGCCCGCGCGGTGCCGGCTGCACTAAGAGGATCCGATGACGAAATTGCGGCAGTCAGGCGACTACCAGATGCCGGTTGTTGACCGCGGCGTCAGGCCGGGAACCGTCCTGCGGATCGTGCTGCTTGCGATCGTGCTCACCGTTTCGGCGATCGCCTTCGTGATCTTCAAGAACGAGATGGAAAACGAGATCGTACTCGGCATCCTCGGCGTTCTCGCCATGGTCGGCATCTTCTTTCTGGTTTCCTCCGTCATCGGCTTCATCGAGGTCATGCCGCAGTCGCGCCCCGACGAACTGGCGCGCGCCTTTCTCGATGCCCATGAGGACGGGACCATCGTCACCGACCGCAAGGGCCGCATCATCTACGCCAACGCCGCCTATGGCGCGCTGACGGGGGCCAAGAACGCCGCCGGCATCCAGTCGCTCGAAACCATCCTGTCGCGCAATCGCGAGGCGACCGAAGCGATCTATCGGCTTACCAACGGCCTGCACGAGGGGAAGCAGGGGCACGAGGAGTTTCGCCTGCTGAAGCCGCTGGCGACCGGTGCTGCCAGTGGCTCCGGCGCCCATTGGTTCCGGCTGAAGGCGCGCGTGCTGCCGCTCGAAGACAGCGAGCGCAATCCGCTCTATCTCTGGCAGATTGCCGACATCACCGCCGAGCGGGACGATCAGGAACGCTTCTTCAAGGAACTGCAGAACGCGATCGATTATCTCGACCACGCGCCGGCCGGCTTCTTCTCGGCAGGACGCAAGGGCGAAATCTTCTACATCAACGCCACGCTTGCCGACTGGCTCGGCATCGACCTCACCAAGTTCCAGCCAGGCTCGATCAGCATCGGCGACCTAGTGGCCGGCGAGGGGCTGACGCTCGTACAGGCCGTGCAGGCGGAGCCGGGTCTGAAAAAGACGAAAATGCTGGACCTGGACCTGCGCAAGTTGAACGGCCAGAGCCTGCCGGTGCGCATGATCCACCGCGTTTCCTCAACGCGTGACGGTGCGCCGGGCGAAAGCCGCACCATCGTCATGTCGCGCGAGGGCGGCGAGGACAACGAACAGTCGGCATCGAGCGCTGCCATGCGCTTTACCCGTTTCTTCAACAACACGCCGATGGCGATCGCCTCGGTTGACGGCAATGGCCGGATCCTGCGGACGAACGCGCCGTTCCTGAAACTCTTCTCCGGTTTGGTCTCGCAGGACGACGTCGAGCGCGGCGCGCGGATCGAAGCGGTGGTGCACGAAACGGAAAAGGGTCGACTGCACGAGGCGCTGGCGGCCGCCAAGGACCGCCAGGGCGATATCGCGCCGATCGACGCGCTGCACCCGACCGACGGCGAGCGCCATTTCCGCTTCTACGTCAACGCCGTGATCGACCAGACCGACCAGGCGCCCGAGGAAGCGGCGATCATCTATGCGCTTGAGATCACCGAGCAGAAAGCGCTCGAGACGCAGATGGCGCAGACCCAGAAGATGAACGCAGTCGGCACTCTTGCCGGCGGCATCGCGCACGACTTCAACAACGTGCTGACGGCAATCCTTTTGTCGTCCGACCATCTGCTGCTCTCGGCCCGGCCGGCCGACCCGAGCTTTGCCGACCTGATGGAGATCAAGCGCAACGCCAATCGCGCCGCCGTGCTTGTCCGCCAGCTGCTCGCGTTTTCGCGCAAGCAGACGATGCGCCCGACCGTGCTCAACATGACCGATGTGATCGGCGACCTGCGCATGCTGGTCGATCGCATGACCGGCACCAACGTCAAGGTGGAAGTCGATTACGGCCGCGATCTCTGGCCGGTCAGGACCGATCTTGGGCAATTCGAGCAAGTGCTCTTGAACCTTGCCGTCAACGCGCGAGACGCGATGCCGGGTGGCGGCACGATCACGCTGCGCACGCGCAACCTGCCGGCCCAGGAAGTGGCCGCCTTCGGTCGCCGTGAACTGCCGGAAGAAGACTTCGTCATGGTCGAGGTTTCCGACCAGGGCACCGGCATCCCCCCCGAGATCCTTGACAAGATCTTCGAGCCGTTCTTCACCACCAAGGAGGTCGGCAAGGGCACCGGTCTCGGCCTGTCGATGGTCTATGGCATCGTCAAGCAGTCGGGCGGCTACATCTATCCGGACTCGGAAGTCGGCAAGGGCACCACCTTCCGCATCCTGCTGCCCCGTCATATCGAGGTGCCGGTTGCTGTCGAGGAGCCCGGGCAAGCCGGTACTGCGACGGCAAATACGGTTGCGGCACCCGTCGTTCAGACGATCGTTCCGCCGGCCAAGGCCGAGGAGCCGACCGATCTTACGGGCGATTCCGCCGTCGTGTTGCTCGTCGAAGACGAGGAGGCCGTGCGCCGCGGCGGCAAGCGCATGCTGGAAACGCGCGGCTACACCGTCTATGAGGCCGGATCCGGCGTTGAGGCGCTCGATATCATGGACGAGCTCAACGGTGCGGTCGACATCGTCGTCTCGGATGTGGTGATGCCGGAGATGGACGGACCGACGCTGCTCACCGAGCTGCGCAAGAAATACCCGGACCTGAAGTTCATCTTCGTCTCCGGCTACGCCGAGGACGCCTTTGCCCGGAACCTGCCGGCGGACGCCAAGTTCGGCTTCCTGCCAAAGCCGTTCTCGCTGAAGCAACTGGCCGTCGCCGTGCGCGAGATGCTGGATTCCTAGGAAAAACGCCGCATGCGCCTCTGAACGAGGTCACGCGTTTGCGGCTGCATCCGACAAAGAAAAAGCCCGGGGCTCGCGCTCCGGGCTTTTCGTTCGTCTGTCCAACGAGACTGATTACTTCGCGTTCAGCGCGACAGCGATCTCGCCGGCAAGGCGGGCATTGTTCTCGACCAGCGCGATGTTGGTCTCGAGGCTGCGGCCCTCGGTCATTTCGAAGAGGTTGCTGAGCAGGTACGGGGTCACGGCCTTGCCGGTGATCTCGTCGCTTTCGGCGTTGTCGAGCGCGCGGGCGATGTAGATCTCCATCTCTTCGCGCGGGATCTCAGCGGCCTCCGGCACGGGGTTGGCCACCAGCATGCCGCCTTCGACGCCAAGCAACTCGCGCATGGTCTGGAAGTTGGCGATCGCTTCCGGGCTGTTCAGCATCAGCGGGCTCTTGATGCCGCTGTCGCGCGACCAGAAGGCCGGGAAGATTTCACTGTCGTAAGTGACAACCGGAACGCCGCGGGTTTCGAGCACTTCGAGCGTCTTCGGGATGTCGAGGATCGCCTTGGCGCCGGCGCAGACGACGATGACGCCGGTGCGGGCGAGTTCGTCAAGGTCGGCGGAAATGTCGAAGGAGAATTCGGCGCCACGATGCACGCCGCCGATGCCGCCGGTTGCAAACACGCGGATGCCGGCACGCGCCGCGGCAATCATCGTGGCGGCAACGGTCGTCGCACCGGTGCGGCGCTCGGCGATCGCAAAGGCGAGATCGGCGCGCGAGACCTTCATCGCGCCCTCGGACTTTGCCAGTTCCTCGAGCTTGGCATCGTCAAGGCCGATGTGCAGCACACCGTGGATGACGGCGATCGTCGCCGGCACAGCACCCTGGTCGCGGATGATCGCTTCGACGCTGCGGGCCATGTTGAGGTTGCCCGGATAGGGCATGCCATGGGTGATGATGGTCGATTCCAGCGCCACGATCGGCGCGCCGCGCGCCTTGGCGGCAGCGACCTCGTCGGAATATTCCATCGGCAGGAAGGGGGAAGCGGGTTTGGTCATGGTCGTTCCTTGGGAGTTCTGCTGTCTGTTGTCATGACAGCATTTGCGGTGCCGGCACAAGGGCCAGCGCCTGTTCGAGATTGGCCGCGGACATCTCTTCGGATGCGGCCAAGGGAGAGCGCAACGTAATTCCTGCGGCTGCGATGCCGTGCCGCAGGCATTCGCCGATATTGCGGCCGGAGACGCGGGCCGAGAGGAAGCCGGAGGCAAGCGCGTCACCGGCGCCCGTGACATCGGCAAGGGCCGGCAAGGCTGGCGGTACGACAACGCAGGCCTTGTCGCCCTCGAACGCAACCACCGCGCGGCCGCCACGCGTCACCACACCACCCTTGAGCCCGACGCTCCTGAGGAGGGACGGCCATTCCTCGGCTTCCGTCACCTGGCTGCCTGTGAGCGCGCGCGCTTCGGACTCGTTCATGAACAGAAACGAAACCTCTTCGAGGCAGGCCCGGTAGCGGATGACCTTGGCGGGCGAAACCGCGATGCCGGCGACGAGGTGGCCGTGGCCCACGGCGGACCGCACGAGGGCGGCGATCGTTTCCTCCGGCAGATTGGCATCGGTGAGAACGAGCTTGCTTGAGGCGAGCACGTCACGCAGCGCACGGCGCTGCAATTGTCGCGGCGAAAACAGCCGGTAGAGCTCCATATCGGCAAGGGCGATCACCAGATTGCCGTCGTTTTCGAGTATCGCGGTGTAGCTTGGCGTCTTGCGGTCGAGAAAGGTGAGGGGGCTGTCGATGACGCCTGCCTCGGCTGCCGCAGCCGTCACCATTTCGCCGGCGGCATCGCCGCCGCGCGTGCTGATCATCCGCACGACGTGGCCGAGACGCGACAGGTTGCGCGCCGCATTGAAGCCGCCGCCGCCTGCCTCCTCGAACCAGGTGCCCGGATTGCTGGAGCCCGGAGCAGTCGTGCCCGATATCCGGCCGCGCCGATCGATATGCGCGCCGCCGAAGACGGCGATTTCAGCTTCCGTCATGAAAGTTCCTCTGCTTGGCCAGTCGGCCGAAAATTCTGTTGGCTCTTTGCCATTTCGAGGCCCGAATCCCAAGTGGTCCGCACCGTCGATGTCTTACCCCAAAGGCGAATCGATCGCCCAATGCCAGCGAGGCTTGAAGGGGTGGCGCCCACATTTGAGAACCTATGGTTTCAATCCGTGAACAAGAATCGAACGAACGCAAAATAGTTGTTGTTTTTCAATGCATTGTCCTGCCCTTGCAAATACGGAACAAAACATGTACAAAAACTCCTGCGGCGGCTTCATTGCCTCGGTAGCTTCAATAACCTAAAGGTGGACCAAATGGCACAAAACTCTTTGCGGCTCGTAGAGGACAAATCGGTGGATAAAAGCAAGG
>NZ_DASYHB010000188.1:0-25811 GCF_035999185.1 Ensifer sp.
CAAACCTTCATTTCACGTTGACTGTGCTCTTCCCCTTCGAAAGGTCTGGCGAGCACGTGAGCCGATCCATTTGCCGGGAGTGGCTTTACGCAATTCCGTAACCGTTTTGCAAGCAAAATGGCACTCCAGCCCCCTTCATCCTTGCAGAATCCGGACTTTGGGCGCGATTGCTGATCTGGTGCGGGTAGAGAGACTTGAACTCCCACGCCTTTCGGCACCAGAACCTAAATCTGGCGTGTCTACCAATTTCACCATACCCGCGTTCAGACAATCGCACCGCCTGTTCGTATTCCCGCAAGACCAACCAACGGAAATACCGCGGATAGAATGGGCGTGCTGAAAGTTCAGGGCTTTCCCGAGCGCGGCGTCTCTATATCACTCGTTTTGGCGGGATCAAAGGGAAAATGCGGAATTCCACGACGGATCGAAGTCTGGCTGACGAACCTCAGTAGAGGGGTTCTTCATAGACCGGGCTTCCATTGACCGCGATCTCCCGGATCTGCGCCTTGCCAGCTGCATCGACGCGGATATTGACGGAAAGCGCTTCGGCATTGCGCGCTTCCTCCAAAGTCGGTCCCTCGCCTTCCGGCACATAGAACCGCTCGATACCGTACTTGACGTTGACGGACGTCGGCGGCGATGACGGATAGTAGGAAAATGGAAGGGAGCGAAGGACGACGCTGTCGCCGGCAGCCGGCAGCGGCTGGAACGAGGCTTCCGATGCCGTCCAGAAACCATCGAGTTGCTTTTCGAGCCGGACATAGAGCTGCGTTTCTTCGGCGTCGGCCGGAAGATCGCCCTTGAACAGTTCCGGCGTCAGCCTCGAAATGTCGTAGCTCAGGATCACATAATCGCCCCGCAGCAGGTCGCGCGGGTCGACCGGCACGGTCTTCAAGAGAACGTCCCGGCCGTTTCTGAGGATCGACGCCCTGCCCTGGATCATATAGCCGAGCGCCGCAGTCTGCGCACCCGCAACGAAAAGGGCCGCGAGCAGCGGGTTCAGCCAGCGGGCCTTTGGCGCGGCGCTCATTGCGGAGCCTCCTTGTGGCGCGTGCGCGCCATGTGTCCTTCGATGCGAATGACGAGCCAGGCGATACCCGCGACCACCAATCCCGAAATCAGGAAGAAACCCGATGTGCCCAGCATCGAGCCAAGGGTTTCGAAGGCGAGATAGAGAAGCTCGCCGGCAAAGGCGATATAGCCGAGATAACGCACGGCGCCGTTCTGCGCCCCGGCAACTGCGATGCCAAGAAGGGCCACCAGCAACGTGCCTGCGCCCGTCGCAACCTCCGTTGCCAGCCCAGCCGCTTCATATTGAAACGCGGTGAAACCGAGCAAGGTCAGTGCAAAGGAATAAAACGCCGGCGCCGAGCCGGCCTCCATCGCAATCGGGCGAAGCGGCGAGCCTGGCAAGGCGGCGGCCAGGAAGGCGACAAGACCGGATACGGCGAGGCCGCCAGCGAAAGCGAGCGACGGACTATCGACATAAAGCCAGGCGAGCCAGGACAGGAAGAGCAGATAGGCAAGATGGCGCGCTCTGCCGGCATTCGTGAAACGGACCAGAAGGACGACAATGACCGCGAGCGCCGGCACGGACCAAAGACGCCAGTCCGAGGTCGGGTTGAAGCCGCTCTCGGTAAGCGCAGTTGCGAAGTAGAACCAGGCGAGCCCGCCGGCGGCCGCCGACATCGCTGCGGACCGGAACGCCACGGCCGAGATGCACGCACCGGCAAACCATAAAAGAGCAGCGTCTGCCGCGTCGCCCGACAGGTGGTACATCTGCCCGATCAGCGCGATGCCGCCTCCAAAGGCTGCCGTTCCGATCACCAGCGCCGCCGCGGCAAGCCCGCTCCGTTCGACGCGGAAAAGCCAGGCAGCCGCAAAGTGGAAACCCCAGACCAAGGCAACGATGCCCGCCACTCTTGCGAGCCGCGGCAACGCTTCCCAATTGGCTGCGACGAGAAGGAAGATCGACGCCGACAAAAGCAGCGCAGCCAGGATCAGAAGGACGCGTCCGGCCCGGAAGGTCGATTCCCGACCGTCATACTCCGACAGCATGGCGCGTGCCGCGCTCTCCTGCAGCAGTCCCTTGTCGATCCAGCTCTTGAAGTCTCGCTCAAGACGCGCGCGGTACATCTTGGTTCCCCGAATCCCATGCTTGAAATTGCACCGTTTCGCCACCAACTAATCACGTATCGGCGCGGAAAGACAATCGCTCCGTGGGCGCTTTCGCCGGTGTCGACGGGATCTGATAATCGGCTTGCACATTGCGCATATCTTCCATGCGGATATTGCACTGCACAAATCGATTTAAAGACCCTATATTCAAATCATCAAAGGCGAACGAAGGCAGCAAGCCAGACGATCGCCAGCGGAACTGGCCAACCGCTCCAGCTCGCTGGGAAAGGCCCGGGCAGAAGCCTGAGACAATTCGGACGAGCGCACTCCTCCTCCCAGCGCTCTTCCGATCAGATTGGCAACACTCCTCCTCCCAGTTGCCAATCACCCTAAATGACGCCCGCTGGACCTCCTCCCCCAGCGGGCGTTGTTCTTTTCCAAAGCCCCCTTCGAACCTTCACTCAAAAAATGCACGGCTGCACAATATTCGTGCAATCCGTAGCTGCGGGCGCAGGTAGCCATGCATTCTACGCATGGGTGCCATTCAGTATCCGCGCTACCCTTCGATCCGCCTGCATACTATATTCAACTCATCGATCGGGGCGGCGCACTCCTCCTCCCAGCGCCCCTCGATTTGGATCGGCGACACTCCTCCTCCCGGTTGCCGATCAGAATAAAACGACGCTCGCTGGATCTCCTCCCCCAGCGGGCGTTGTCTGTTTTCGGCCTACATTTTTCGCACCACACACCTCAGCCATTCGCTCGAAGCAGACGTCGCCTTGCCGCGTCTTCTCGCTGGCATAGGCCTGAGCTCAGCTCCGCAAGACTTGCATGCGCTGCATGGGTGCGATGCAGCATTATCTCTGTAACTTCTGCTCAAAACGATTATATTCCGGGACATCAGATGACGGCCAGCAAGAGAGATTAAGCGCTGGCACACGACCCTAGAAAGGATAGGATCATGAACCTCGCACGCTCTTTCAACAATTGGCGCAAGTATCGTCAGACCTGCAACGAGCTCGGCCGCATGAGCGACCGTGAGCTGAGCGACCTCGGCATCGGCCGCAGCGACATTCCCTACGTTGCTCGTCAGGCGATCAAGTAATTCAGGCTACGCCTTCGGGCGTGACCGACCTCCAGTCAACGCCCTCCGGTTCATTCCGGGGGGCGTTTTCTTTTGGCCTCTGGACTGGCGCCTTCGCACTTGCGAGATGCTTCGATTGTGGCCGCGGCTCACCGCATGCCCCGCATTCCGAATCGATCGCCGAGCAAACCTCGGCAGTTCCTCGAAAACCGTTAGCGCGCAACAGGTTACCGTACACCCGCCGCATTTCAATCAAACGTTAATCGCTGCCGCGTTTTGCAGCTCCGGTCCGCAAATGCCCATCTATGCGGCGATGCACTGCACAAATGCATAGCAGCTGCATTTTCTTTGCACTCCACCTTCTAATTAGACAAGCGTATAAGAACCTCAACGACGCAGACAGATGGCTGTCGCGACAACCTGATTTGAGGAAAAGACCATGAACCCGATTCGCATCGCAAAAAGCTGGATCAACTACCGCCGCACCGTCAGCGAGCTTGGCAACCTGTCGAACCACGCTCTCAATGACATCGGCATCACCCGCTACGACATCCGCAACATTGCGGCCCGTTCCTTCCGTTAATCGGAACGAACGACCAAGACTTCCAAGACGGCGCCTCAAGGGCGCCGTTTTCGTTTATAGACGTTGGAACGAAGGGCCGAGGCGTGATAGGAAGCCGGCCATGAGCAAAGACACTTCTTCCCACTCCCCCATTCACGTCATCGGCGGTGGCCTTGCCGGATCGGAAGCCGCCTGGCAGATCGCCGAGGCAGGCGTGCCGGTCATCCTGCACGAGATGCGTGGCGTTCGCGGCACCGATGCGCACAAGACCGACGGCCTTGCGGAACTCGTCTGTTCCAACTCATTCCGTTCCGATGATGCAACCAGCAACGCTGTGGGCGTGCTGCACGCAGAAATGCGCCTCGCCGGCTCGCTGATCATGAAATCGGCCGATGCCAACCAGGTGCCCGCCGGTGGCGCGCTTGCCGTCGACCGCGACGGGTTTTCCGACGCTGTCAGTGCCGCCATCGCCGCCCATCCGTTGATCACCGTCGTGCGCGAAGAAATCTCCGGCCTGCCGCCGCAGGAATGGGATCTTGCCGTTATTGCGACCGGCCCGCTGACGGCACCCGACCTTGCCGAAGCAATTCGCCAGGAAACCGGCGCTGATGCGCTCGCCTTCTTCGATGCCATCGCCCCGATCGTCTACACCGAGACGATCGATATGGACATCTGCTGGTTCCAGTCCCGCTACGACAAGGTCGGCCCCGGTGGCACCGGCAAGGACTACATCAACTGCCCGATGACCGAAGAGCAGTACAACGCCTTCATCGACGCACTGGTTGCCGGCGACAAGACTGGCTTCAAGGAATGGGAAGGCACGCCCTATTTCGACGGCTGCCTGCCGATCGAGGTCATGGCAGAACGCGGCCGCGAGACGCTGCGCCATGGGCCCATGAAGCCGATGGGCCTTACCAACGCCCATAACCCCACCGTCAAGCCCTACGCGGTCGTACAGCTGCGCCAGGACAATGCGCTCGGGACGCTCTACAACATGGTCGGCTTCCAGACGAAGCTGAAATACGGCGCCCAGGCCGAAGTCTTTCGCATGATCCCCGGCCTCGAGAACGCCGAATTCGCGCGTCTCGGCGGCCTGCACCGCAACACCTACATCAACTCGCCGACGCTGCTCGACGGAACGCTGACGCTGAAGTCGCGTCCGGGCCTGCGCTTCGCCGGACAGATCACCGGCTGCGAGGGCTATGTCGAGAGCGCCAGCATCGGCCTTCTGGCCGGCCGGTTTGCGGCCGCCGAGCGCAAGGGCGAGACGCTGCGCGCACCGCCGGCGACGACCGCCTTCGGCGCCCTGCTCAATCACATCACCGGCGGACACATCGTTTCCGACGATGAGCCGGGCAAGCGCTCGTTCCAGCCGATGAACGTCAACTTCGGCCTGTTCCCGCCGCTCGAGGCCGGGGCAATCACCAAGCCCGAAGGCGCCAAGCGCTTCCGCGGCAAGGAAAAGGCGGCCGCCAAAAAGCAGGCTACCGCTTCGCGCGCGCTGGCCGACTGTGCCGACTGGCTGGCCAACGCCTGACGGCAGGCCTGATGCAAGGACGAAAACGACAAGACCCGCCTGCGGCTACGCAAGCGGGTCTTGTCGTTTGATCGGGGAAGATTGGCTGCGCTATTCGGTTGCCTGTGCCGGCTGCGACGGCTCGGAAGCAGGCTGGACGAACTCCGATTTCGGGCTGAAGCTGCCAAGCAACCAGAGCGAAACTTCGGCCGCCTCTCCAGCGCCTTGAAACTCGAAGTCATTGTCGAGGTAGGCAAAATCCGGGAAATGAACGATCAGGCCGCGCCCGGTTTCGGAGCTGTTGACCCTGACCTTGCCCGGTTGGATCACGTGGCAGACATAGTGCGTGCCGTGAGACTGGATGAAGCCCGCCTTGCCGTCATGCAGCCTCAGAAAAATTGCCTTCCGATCGGCCGTCGAATGCAGCGCGCGGATCGCCTCATCGGGAAAGGCGCGTCCGAATTCCACCATCGCCGAGCCCGCGTCGGGATTGTCCCAATCCCGTTCCGCGCGCGCGTTCATCCGCATGTAGAATACGCCGGCCAGAACGATGACGGCGATGAGCAATAACCAAAGCATCCGCAGGCGCTCCCCTTCGCTCGGCGTGACGCCGATAAAGCCGATCTATACGCCGCGAGGCTTGTGCCAATTTGACGTCGCTTCAAGCCCGCCGCCGCCGAGGGCCCATGGTTCATCGGTTAGGCGGGGCGGCCTATTTCCGCCGACAGCCTCGCGTCAGAACTGGCGGCGTCGGCTGGCCCGCCACATCCACCATTGCCGCCGCCATTGCGCCGGGCGAATAGGCTTCTGCAGCAGCCCTGCACCAACCGCCTCGGCACGGTCAAAAATCGGCTCCGCGAGTGCAAGCGGCACGAAGGCCGGAATATTCAAAGGCGAGATGGTCGCCGCCTGCGCCCGTGCCTTGGCGAGGTGATCGCGACCGAATCCCGCGAAGGCCCGTATGGCCTGTGTTATCGCGGCGCTGTTTTCGCGGGCAATAAGGGTCTCGCGATCGAGGCCGGTCGCACGTAGCAGATCCGCCGGCAGATAGACCTGGCCGCGCCTCAGGTGCATCGGCAACAGCATCAGCAGGCCGGCAACCGTCTGCGCGACGCCGGCATGACCGGCAGCCTCAGCCGATTTCGCTGCGTTCTGCGGGTCGAGGATCAGACACGACAGCTGGATTAAGGCGGAAGCCGTCTCCCCGGCATAACCTTCGAGCGCTGACCGGTCTTCCATCGGATCGTCGTAGAGGTCGAAGATCCGGGCATCAATCATGTTCTCGAACACGGAAACCGGCAACCGATGCTCGCGAATGCACTGAAGCAGCGTCTCTGCAAGCGGATGCCCTTCTCCGGTCGCCGCGGCATTGCCGATGAGCTCGCGCCACCATTGCATGCGGATCTCACCCGGCAGCGGCTCACGCACCAGATCGCGGATGCGCGCGAGTTCCCCATTGAAGGCGAAAAGGGCGGCAAGCGCGCGCTGCTTGTCGGTCGGCGCAAGCAGGCATGCGAGGTAGCGGTCGCGATCCGTATCCCTGAGGTCGGCCAGGATCTGGGCGGTATTGTCTTGCACGTCGATTTCCCCGAAATCCGATCAGACAGCGATCAGCGCGACGGCGACGGCTCGCGATTCGGCCAGCATCACGTTGTAGGTCCGCACGGCCGCTCCGGTGCTCATGGGATCCGAGGAAATATTGGCGCCACGCAGAGCTGTCTTCACATCCAAAGGCAAGGGACGGATGTCCTTTCCAGTGCCCACCAGCAACACCTCGATGTCTTGCGCCTCGTCGAGAACCTTGCGCAAGCTTTCGACCGTCACCGGGTCACCCTCTTCAACGTCCCATGCATAGACGCCCGAAGGCAGCATGAGGATCGAGCCGCGATGCGACATGTCTGCGAAGCGAAACCCGCCATTGCCGTAGGCGTCGATCGGCGCGCGGCCCGGAAAGTGTGCTTCGCGAATTTCAATTCCCTTAGGCATTTCAAACAGCACCCTTTGCCGCGCTGTGAGCGCCCCGGTCTGCCCCGGACGCGCTCTCGTCTCCTGGTATATGGTCGGTCCGCTTCCTGAAGAGGATGAGAATCGGCCCGGCGATGTAGATAGACGATATCGTTCCGACGAAGACGCCGAAGAGCATCGTGATACTGAATGCGCGGATAAGCCCGCCACCGAACAGATAGAGCGCCGCAAGTGCCAGGATAGTCGTCAGCGCCGTCAGGATCGTGCGTGAGAGCGTCTGGTTGATCGACGTATCGATCAGCACCGACAGCGGCATGCGCCGGTAGCGGCCGAGGTTCTCGCGAATGCGGTCGTAGATGACGACCGTGTCGTTCAGCGAGTAGCCTACGATGGTCAGGACCGCCGCAACGCTGCCGAGATTGAATTCGATTCCGGTCAGAACGAGGAAACCGATCGTCAGCAAGACGTCGTGCAGCGTCGCGATGATCGCGCCGACGGCAAAGCGCCACTCGAAGCGCAGCCAGACGTAGGCCAGGATCGCCAGGAACGAAATCGCAAGACCGATCGTACCTGCGCGCGTCAGTTCACCCGAGACGACCGGCCCGACCACCTCGAAGCGACGGAACTCATATTCGTCGGCCAGCTCTGTACGGATCACACCGGCAGCAGTCTGCTCGGCATTGTCGCCTGCTTCCTGCGACGGCACGCGCACCAGCACGTCTTCGCCAGCACCCAATTGCTGAACCTGGACTTCGCCGAAATTCAACTCGTCGAGGCGTGCGCGAAGGTCGGCAACGTTGACCGGTCCAGCCTTCGAATGCAGCTCGATGATCGAGCCGCCCTTGAAATCCACGCCGAGATTGAGCCCGATGCCCGCGAGAAGCAACACGGAGGCGAGCGACAGCGCGGCCATCAGGATGAACACCGGGTTGCGGATCCGCATGAAACGGATGTCGAGATCGCTGAAGCGCCCGGTGCGGATGCCCTTGGGCAGGCGCTCGGATTTCCAGTGCCGGAGCCAGCGCTTCACGATCAGGCGCGTCACCGTATAGGCGGTGAAGAGCGTCGTCACACTGCCGATCGCAAGCGTGATCGCGAAGCCGCGTACCGGCCCCGAACCGAGATAGAACAGGATGCAGCTGGCAATCAGCATCGTCAGGTTGGCATCGAAGATGCTGCTGAAGACGCGCGAAAAGGCATCATTGATCGTTCGCCGCAAGGGTACGGTGCCGCGGACCTCTTCACGAAGGCGCTCATAGATCAACACGCTCGAGTCAACTGCAACGCCGATCGTCAGGATGATGCCGGCGATGCCCGGCAGAGTCAGCGTCGCACCGGAAACGGACAGAACCGCGATGATCAGAATGATGTTCAAGGCGAGTGCGATGACGGCAAAGACGCCGAAGACGCCGTAGAAGAAGATCATCGAAGCAGCAACGGCGATCGCCGCGACAAGGCCCGCTGTGAGACCATCGGCAATCGCGTCACCGCCCACGCCCGGCCCGACGGTCCTCTCCTCGACGAACGTCAGCGGCGTCGGAAGCGGCCCTGTCCTTACGAGAGCCGAAAGGTCGGCGGCGCCTTCAGCCGGCAAGTCCGCGGAAATGCGCGCGGTGTCGCCCTTGATCGCATCCGACAACTTGGGCGTAGCAACGACTTGGCCGTCAAGAACGATCGCAACGTCCCTGTCGGGCTGTTGCGCTGCGATGGCTGCGACCCGCTCCTGCCCCGCCGCATCGATTTTGATGATGACCGACGCATTCTCAGCCGCTGGATCCGGTTCCGGCTGAGCGGCGACGAAGTTAGCTGCTTCAAGCAGCGGCGCCTTTTCGACGAGATAGGGCACTGGCGGGTCGTCAAAGGAATAAAGAACTTCTGTGCCCGCGGGTGGCTGGCCTTCGACGGCGCGCTGAATGGGCATCGACGTATCGATGAGCCGGAAGGTCAGGCTCGCGCGCTGACTGAGCAGGTCCTTCAGTCGCTGCGGATCGCCAAGCCCCGGCACCTGGACGATCAGCCGGTCGTCACCGCGCCGCTGGATCAACGGGTCAACCGCGCCGACCTCGGCGACACGCCGGCGGACCACGTCGACAGATTGTGCGAGAGCCAGCGAAAGCCGATAGTCTATGCCCTCGTCGGTCAGGCGAAGTCGGACGAGCTCGTCCGGTTCTGCACTGTCGAACACGACTTCGGAGACAGGTTCGGAAGCAAATCCACCGACATCGACGGGCGCTGTCAGCGGCTTCAGTCGCTCGCGGGCGGCCGAGAGCTGGGTACGGTCCCGGACCCTGAACGTGATCACTTGTCCTTCACCGGAAAGGCCGATATAGGCGATGTCGGCATCGCGCAGCGCCTTGCCGACTTCGTTCGTCACCGCTTCAAGCCGTGCCGCAAGGATATCGCTGCGCGCGGCGCGCAGCATGAGATGCGAGCCTCCCTGCAGATCGAGACCGAGCTCCACCTGGCGATGAGGCATCCAGGACGGCAGTCCGGCCGCCTCCTCGCGTGTCAGGGCATTCGGCAAGGCGAAAGCGATGCCGGCGAGAGCCACCAACCAGACCAGGATACGTTTCAACGGCGGTAATCTGCGCATGCCTCAAACGCTCCAGTTGTTCGGCCGGTGGTGGCTTCCGTTGGCCCTTATTCTTTCACAGGCTCGCCTTTGACGCGAACTTCGGAAACGCCGCCGCGAACAACGCGGATCTTCACGCCTTCGGCAATTTCGACTTCCAGTTCGCTGTCGTCGACAACCTTCGTAACCTTGCCGACGATGCCGCCGCCCGTCACGACCTGATCACCGCGGCGGATGTTCTTCAAGAGCTCCTCGCGGCGCTTCATCTGTGCGCGCTGCGGACGGATGATCAGGAAATACATAACAACAAAAATCAGCAGGAAAGGCAGGATGGACATGAGAATGTCCGCGCCGCCGGCGGAAGGGGCGCCCGCTGTCTGCGCAAAAGCTTCGGTAATGAACATCGATCACTCCTTGAGTTCAAATATCGGCGGTTCCTCCGCGCCAAATCGGCCGGAATATAGGGACGCCCGGCCGCATTGCAAAGCCGCGGGCACCCGTACCCGTTCCTGTGCCTCTGACACAAATTGCACAATAGGAGAACCCCCCGTACGGGCCTCGGTGGCCTTTTCCAGCGCAAACCTGCGTGCTACCGGGTTTATGGTGGGGGCACGGCCGCCAGGCGGTTACGGTAAACACTTTCGCGGTGCCGCGTCGAATCATCGAGGCACCGCCAAACGACTGATTCAGTTAGTGGAGAGAGACAGATGCCAGAAGCAAAGATCGACGTTCTCATCAGGGAAATGCAGAAGCTTTCCGCGGCGATCGAACGCATGGCAGGACCGGCCGCCGCTACCAACGACTGGGGTGCCGCGGAGTGCTTTGTCTGGGCGCCGGCGAACCATCACCTGCAGCCGGTCGCGCGGCCGAACCGCATCGAACTCTCGCTGATTACCGGGGTCGATCATGTTCGAGATATCCTTCTCGACAACACGCTGCGCTTTGCCGAGGGGTTCCCGGCCAACAACGTGCTTCTCTGGGGCGCACGCGGCATGGGCAAGTCCTCGCTGGTGAAATCCGTGCACGCACAGGTGGCACGCGATACCGGCGTTGCGGTCAAGCTCGTGGAGGTGCACCGCGAGGATATCGCCACCCTGCCCGCGCTCATGGACATCCTGAAGAAGGCGCCGGTGCCGGTGATCGTCTTTTGCGACGACCTCTCCTTCGATCATGACGATACGTCTTACAAATCACTGAAGGCGGTGCTCGACGGCGGCGTCGAGGGTCGGCCATCCAACGTCCTGCTCTACGCGACCTCGAACCGGCGCCACCTGCTGCCACGGCACATGATGGAGAACGAACAGTCGACAGCGATCAATCCCTCGGAAGCCGTCGAGGAAAAGGTATCGCTTTCGGACCGCTTCGGCCTATGGCTCGGTTTCCACAAGTGCAGCCAGGACGACTACCTGGCCATGATCGACGGCTACGCCAAGCACTACGGCTTTACCGCCGACACCGAAACATTGCACGCAGAAGCGCTCGAATGGGCGACGACCCGCGGCGCGAGATCCGGCCGCGTCGCCTGGCAGTTCATCCAGGACCTTGCCGGCCGGCTGCGCCACAAGCTCGAGGCATGATCACCCGCTGCCCGCCGCTGAACAAACCTGGGAAACAACCGAAATGACGAAAACGCCGCCCGTCCAAAGGGACAGGCGGCGTTGTAAAGGCTTGGTTTCCGCCCATCCCCGCCATCGCATCCGGTCGGCGGGAATAGCCATGCCTAACTATTCGAGGAAGGTCGCCGGGTTTACGGCGGTGGCGTTCTTGCGCACTTCGAAGTGAACCTGCGGCTGGCTGGCGCGACCGGTCATGCCGGAAGCTGCGAGCGTCTGGCCACGCTGAACCTTCTGGCCGCGCTGAACCTTGAGCTCGGAAGCGTTGCCGTAGACCGTGACCGTGCCGTCGTCATGGCGGACGAGGACCGCGTTGCCAAGCTCCTTCAGGCTGCTGCCCGAGTAGATGACGACGCCGTTTTCGGCTGCCTTGATCGGCGTGCCCTCGGGAACCGAGATGTTGATGCCGTCGTTGCGATTGCCATCGACGTTCGCGCCGTAACCGGCAACCACGGCGCCGCGCACGGGCCAACGATACTTGCTGATACCGGTCGACTTCGGCGAGTCTTCATCGACATCCGGCGTCTTGCTGGCGACCTCGGTAACGCTCTGCTTGGCGACCGGCGCCTGGTATTCGGCCGGTTTGTTCTTGTCGAGCGAAGCGACCTGCTGCTCGGCCTTCTTGACCGGAACGGAAGCCGTCTTGACCGGATCCGGCGTGGCACCGGCGGCACCCGGCAGCTTCAGTGTCTGGCCGACGCGGATCGATTCGGCCGTCAGACCGTTCGCCTGCTTGAGAGCGGCGACCGGTACACCGGTCGTCTTTGCGATGCGGTTGAGGGAGTCGCCGGGCTTCACGGTGTAGGTTCCAGCAGCACTGCCTTCACCGTTCGTTGCCGGCTTGCCGGCGACCACATCGGTCTTGCCCTCACCCTTTGCACGGGACTGAGCCGAGCCGGGCAGGATCGCGACGTCGCGTTGATCCGTCGGGAGTGGCGACGGTTGGCGCTTGTTGCCATCGAGATCGGCAATCGAATTGGTGGCGGCTGCTTTCGCAGCGCTGCCAGCGTTGCCGAAGGTCGGAATGATGAGACGCTGGCCGGTTTCGACCTGCGCTGCGGACTGTAGGCCGTTCGCCTTCAGGATTTCCTTTTCGGGAACTCCGAAGCGGTTGGAGAGCACGGCAACGGTGTCGCCAGGGCGAACCATGATCGTCGGCGCATTCTGCGTCGTCCAACCGTTCTTGCTTGCCGCTTCCCTCACCGCTGCAGGCTGGACCTGTTGCGTTGCGAGGGAGGCTTGCTGGCGCGCCGCCGGGAATGGTTGGGCTTCTGCACGCTGATGTGCGGCGGCACTCGGGTCAGCGAGTGTCGTGCGCTGAACCGAAATCGGCGTCGAGGCAACGCGAGCGTTGGAAACGGGCGTGGATGCGGTATTTACCGGGTCATAGGCACCCTGGCCGTTTGCGGCCGGATAGGGCTGACCGAGGGCCCCGTTGCGGGTATCCGCAGGCGCCGCCATCTGGCCGACAGCCACATCGCCACGCGGGACCGGCGTTGCGTCTCGGGGAATTGAGTTTGTGGTGATGTTGTCGGATCGGGAAAACAACCCGTCAAACCGGCTGGCATCCGAGCTGCAGCCCGTTGCTACGCCTGCTAGCAGAACCGCCACGCACAGGCGGATCGTCGATTTTCCAACCCCGGGAGATACAAACTTACGCATGACGCTTACCCACTCCGAACGCAACTCGATGTGGGATTATTAAAGCGTATTAGAGTTACCGGCCGGTTAAGGTTGGCACCCCCAAAGGACTAATTTGACCAAATGCTAACCATAGGTTCGCGGTCTGTCACCAGACCCGATCGGGTGCAATGTAGCGAGGGTGCCGGCCGTTACACCGGCCTTGGGTTTACCAGCGGCCGCTAAAACGACTCCGCATAGAGGCGCTCGATTTCGGACACGGCGCGCCGCTCCGGCTGCTCCTCTTCATAGCTGATGCTCGTCAGATCCCAAGCGAAGATCTGGCGCCCCGGAGGATGCGCGAGGGTTTCGGATTGCGCCGTCTTGTCTTCGTCGAGCAGCGCGCTCACCAGCGTTTGAAACGCCGCCTGTCCGTCTGCGCCACTCGCCTGCTCATATTCAAGCGACCGCAGACCGGCGACGGCGGCCTCGCGCGTCCCGAAGTAGCGCAGGCTGTCTTGATCCTCGGCTCGAAGGCCGTCGTAGTAGTCGATGAAGTTCTTGTAGTAGGCCTGATGGTCGCCGCTTTCCAGATACTTCCCGAAGGCCTGGTATTCGCGCGAAGCCAGTTGCGGCGACAGCCGATTGTTCCACTCGTCGCGCGTCAGCGGTGGTTGCCCTTCCGCAGCCTTCCGCGTCTGGCTCAGATAGAGCAAGGCATCGGCGGAAAGCGCGATGCGTGGCGTTGGATCGAAGAAGGTTGCAGCCAGCGCCTGAGCGGCCTGCTCGTCCTTGCCAGCGACGTTCGCCGGAGCGGAACCACGCCCTGCGAGGTTATTCAGCCCGTCGCCCGATGCCGCAGCCGTCAGCCTGTTTGCGATCTGCATGTGCCGTCTCCGTCTACCTCACGGTAAGGCGACTGCCCACGCCGCCAAAGAGCGACGACTCGCGGGCAGAACCTAATCCGCGCACGTCAGGCGTATGGCGCGAAGCTTGCGCGAGGCTGGAGACAATTAAGAATTCGTTAATACGAACAGCAGGGACGGCGACGGCGCCGGTTCAGCGCCGAGAACGAGGACTACAGGAATGAAGCGAGTTGCGGGACGATCGACAGGTAAGGCGCATCGAACAGATCTTCGCGGTCGAAGCGGCTGCCCGTCCGGTTGACGCGGACGATCCGGCAGTGGGTCTCGCTCATCATGATCGGGACGACCAGCGTTCCGCCGGATACGAGATGATCCGAGAACATGCGCGGCAAGCTGTTGAAAGCGGCCGTGATCAGGATGCGGTCGAAGGTGCCCTCGCCCGGCACACCGGCGCTACCGTCCGCATGCCGGACGATGACATTGCGAACACCCGCCTTTTCCAGGTTCTTCTGTGCCGAGGTCACCAGGGTCTGGTAGCGGTCGATCGTCAGCACGCGCTCGGCCACGCGGCCCATCACAGCGGCCGTAAACCCGCTGCCGGTTCCGACTTCGAGGATGCGTTGGCTGGCCTTGAGGTTCAGGCAGTGCAACAGGCGTACTGCAAAATCGTACCCCTCCATGAACGAACCGCATTCGAGCGGGATCGTGCGCTGCGAATAGGCATCGGCCTGATACTGCGGTGGTGCGAAATGGCTGCGCGGCGTCTGTTCGACAGCCTTCAGCAGATCGTGATTGACGATGCCTTCGGCCCGAAGCCGGAGCACCATCTTGGCAAAGCCTTCCTGTTCCGTGACACGCGCGCTCAATCAACGGGCCCCTTCGCTGAGCGCCCGCGCCAAGCGATCCTGAACGCTGTAGTCCGTCAGGTCGAGCTTCAGCGGTGTTACGGAGATGCGGTTTTCACGCAAGGCGTGAATATCGGTCCCGGCGCGGAAATCGCCGTGGCGTTCGCCGAACCGCAACCAGAAATAGGGAAAGCCACGACCGTCGGTGCGCTCGTCAATCGACAGGCCGAAATCGAGCTTGCCCTGCGACGTCACCTCTGTGCCATCGACCGCATCTGCCGAGCAATTCGGGAAATTGACGTTGAGCAACGTGCCGTCAGGCAGGTCAACCGTCATCAGCTGCCGGATCAACCCCGGCGCGTGGGTCTCCACCACGTCCCACGGCACGGGCTTGCCGAGCGCGTGATGATACGCCTGGCTGAGCGCAATGGAGCGGATCCCCTGTAGCGTCCCTTCAATGGCGCCGGCGACGGTGCCGGAATAGGTTACGTCATCGGCCATGTTGGCGCCGATGTTGACGCCCGAAAGAACCAGATCGGGCTTGCGGTCGAGGACCTTGCGCACCGCCATGATCACGCAATCGGTCGGCGTTCCCCGCAGCGCAAAGCGCTTCTCGGCGATCTGCCTCAGCCGCAAGGGCTCCGACAGCGTCAGCGAATGCGCAAGACCGCTCTGGTCGGCCTCGGGCGCCACGACCCAGACATCGTCCGAAATCGTCCGGGCGACCCTTTCAAGCACCGACAGGCCTTCCGCGTGGATGCCATCATCGTTTGTCAGCAGAATCCGCATGATGGTGTCCTTCCCTTTGAGCCTGCTCAAACGGCCTTTTCGATGCGCTTCAGGCCACCCATGTACGGCAGCAGTACGTCCGGCACCGAGATCGAGCCGTCGTCGTTCAGGTAGTTTTCGATGACCGCGATCAGCGCGCGGCCGACGGCAACGCCGGAACCGTTCAGCGTGTGGACAAACCGGGTGCCCTTGTCCTCCTTGGTG
This sequence comes from Ensifer sp., assembly GCF_035999185.1. Lineage (GTDB taxonomy): Bacteria > Pseudomonadota > Alphaproteobacteria > Rhizobiales > Rhizobiaceae > Ensifer. The sequence continues at coordinate 15,755 of NZ_DASYHB010000188.1, forward strand.
CGGTAACGCGCATTCATGCGGCGCGCCTGAAAATCACCGCAAACCGAGCAGGACGAGATTTCGCGGAACGTATCCTGCCCCGGCAACCAGACCTCGAGGTCGTAGGTCTTGCGGGCGCCAAAGCCCATGTCACCGGTGCAAAGCGTCATCACGCGGTAGTGCAGACCGAGACGCTTCAGCACTTCTTCTGCGCAAGCGGTCATACGCTCGTGCTCCGCAATCGACGAATCGGCGTCGGTGATCGAAACCAGCTCGACCTTGTTGAACTGGTGCTGGCGCAGCATACCGCGCGTGTCGCGACCGGCAGAGCCGGCTTCCGAGCGGAAAGATGGCGTCAAAGCGGTGAAGCGCAATGGCAGCTTCTCACCCTCGAGGATCTGTTCGCGGACGATGTTTGTCAGCGGCACTTCGGCCGTCGGGATCAACCAGCGACCATCGGTGGTACGGAAGAGGTCTTCGGAAAATTTGGGCAGCTGCCCGGTGCCATACATCGCGTCGTCGCGCACCAGAAGCGGCGGCTGCACTTCGGTATAGCCGTGCTCCTGCGTGTGCAGATCGAGCATGAACTGGCCAAGCGCGCGTTCAAGCCTGGCCAACTGGCCCTTCAGGATCGTGAAGCGCGAGCCGGAAATGCGGGCAGCCCCCTCAAAGTCCATCAGGCCCAGGGCTTCACCTACCTCGAAATGCTCGCGCGGCTGATGGTTCCAGCTAGGCTTCTTGCCGATGACACGCGTCACCACGTTGCCGGTCTCGTCTTCGCCGACCGGCACATCTTCAAGCGGCACGTTCGGGATGCGCGACAATGCGTCAGTGAGTTCTGCCTCGACCGTGCGGCTTTCGTCTTCGAGCGCCGGCATGGCGTTCTTGAGTTCGGCGACTTCAGCCTTCAGCTTTTCAGCAAGCTCGCTGTTCTTCTGCGCCATTGCCGCGCCGATGTCCTTCGAGGCGGCGTTGCGGCGCGACTGCATGTCCTGCAGCGCCTGGAGGATCGTACGGCGACGTTCATCGAGGGCGATCAGCGACGCCGACAAAGGCTCCGCGCCCCGCTTCGCCAGGGCGGCGTCCAGCATCTCGGCATTCTCACGGATCCATTTGATATCAAGCATTGTCGTTCCACGCGTTGGTCAAGTCACGGCGCGAAATCTCGAATGCTCAGCCCTTGGCAGGGCCGACCTCTCCGGAAGATCCTTCCTGTGACTCTGCAGCCTCGCCCTTGAGCGCATCCGCTGCCCGCTGTCTTTCGATGAGTCGCGCCGTATAGATCGAAATTTCGTAGAGAAGGATCGCTGGCAGCGCAAGGCCGATCTGGGAAACCGGGTCGGGCGGCGTAAGAACGGCGGCAACCACGAAGGCGATCACGATTGCGTATTTCCGCTTTTCGGCAAGGCCCTGCGACGTGACGAAGCCGACGCGCGCCAGAAGCGTGGTGATCACCGGGAGCTGGAAGACGAGGCCGAAGGCAAAAACCAGCGACATGATCAGGCTCAGATATTCCGAGACTTTCGGCAGCAGCTGAATGGCCACCTGCCCTTCGCCACCGCCCTGCTCCATCGCCAGGAAGAACCACATCACCATCGGGGTGAAGAAGAAATAGACCAGGGCGCCGCCGAGCAGGAACAACAGCGGCGAAGCAATCAGGAACGGCAGGAACGCAGCCCGCTCGTTCTTGTAGAGGCCCGGGGCCACGAACTTGTAGATCTGCGCAGCGATCATGGGAAAGGCGATGACCAGGGCGCCGAACATCGCCACCTTGATCTGGGTAAAGAAGAATTCCTGCGGCGCCGTATAGATCAGTTCGACATTGCGGTGGTTGAGCCCGGCCCAGCCCACCGCCCATTTGAACGGCAGGACCAGAAGGTTGAACAGGCCCTTGGCGAAGTAGAAGCAGACGAGGAACGCGACAAAGAACGCACCGACGGCCCATATCAGGCGTCTGCGCAGTTCGATCAGATGCTCGATCAGCGGCTGCGGCCGGTCCTCGATTTCGCCGCTCATGCTTCACCTTTCTTGCGCGCAGTCGCGCGGGGCTTGGTCGTCTTGGCGGGCGGTTCTCCGGCCACCGACGCTGCCTTGTTCTTGCCGGCGGCCGTCTTTGCGGGCGCCTTTGAAGATGTCTTTGGCGCCGCAGATTTGGAAGCCGTAGACGTGGCCGCGGCGCTCTTCTTGGCTGCCGGCGCCGCATCGACCTTGGCCTTTGGCGCGCGCTTGGCCTTTTCGGCCGGCACTGCCGCCACCTCTGCCCGCTCCATCTGGCGATTGGCCGATCCGATCGCTGCTGCAGCAACCGCATCCGACGGCTTGGCTTCAACTGCCGCCACCGGCGCGGCGGCCGCCGGCTCGGTCGCAGTCACTGGCTCGACACTGCTTGTCGAAGCCGGTCGATCCGGTGTCGTCGCCTTCTGCAGGTCCGCCTTGATGTCGTTGCCCATCTGGCGAAGCGGGTTGATCGCTTCCCTCAGAGCATTGGCCGGGTTGAGACTTTGTGCGTCGCTGATGGTCTTGCGAACTTCGTCGAGATCCGCTTCGCGCAGCGCTTCGTCGAACTGCTGACGGAAATCCGACGCCATGCCGCGCAGCTTCGACGTCATGCGACCGAAAGCCCGCAACATTGGCGGAAGATCTTTCGGACCGACAACAACGATGAGAACGATGGCGATGACGACAAGCTCGGTCCAGCCGATATCAAGCATGCGAAATGTCCTGCAAACCCGGATTGAAGCCGGTCCGGTTTCGATACCGGACGGGCCTCATCGACGCCAGAGCGTTAGCGAACTTCGTCAGACTTGTGGTCAACGGTCTTGCCGTCGAGCGTCTTGTCCGCGGCAGCCGCTTCCTCGTCGCTCATGCCCTTCTTGAAATTCTTGATGCCCTTGGCAACGTCGCCCATCAGTTCGGGAATCTTGCCGCGACCGAACAGGAGCAGCACCACGACCAGGACGATCAGCCAGTGCCAAATGCTAAAGGAACCCATGCTCTTACTCCTCTGAGCCTTCCCCGATTTAGGCTCGTTCACATGTCAATTTTCAGGCGCACCCGAGGCACGCATTTTCGTTGCGACAGAACCTATGATGCGGAACCGTTTTTTTCAAACAGTAATATATCCCGCTCGTTAACTGAAAGCATTACATCGCGCAATCCATGCGGCAAACGGTCCGCGCGGATGCGGGCCCGAACCACCTCTTCGCAACGCGGTACCGCGAGTTCCAGAAGCTCGACCACCCCGATAAAGCGCCGCGAGAGAATGCGGGCAGGTATGTCGCCGTCCCCCTCGCCCACACGCACCCCGGAAAGCCTGACGGCGACCGACAGACGCTGCCCGTCGCCGTGGCGTCCGGCCGCCACACTTCCGACCGGGGTCTCGACGCGGCCGTTTCGAACCACGGCGTCGAAGACATTGATTTCCGAGAAGAACCCGGCGGCAAAGAGGTCATTCGGCTGGCGGTAGAGCTCGTCGGCCGTACCGACCTGCACGAGGCGTCCGTCCTTCAGGAGCGCAATGCGGTCTGCCATGCGCATCGCCTCTTCGGCGTCATGGGTAACGACGATCGCCGTTGCCCGCGTTTCGCGCAGAATGGCAAGCGTATCGGCGCGAATCGAATCCTTCAGGCGGGAATCAAGCCCCGAAAACGGCTCGTCCATCAGGAGGACCGCCGGACGCGGCGCCAGCGCGCGGGCAAGCGCCACCCGTTGTTGTTCCCCACCCGACAGCACGTGCGGATACTGATCGGCATAGTGTGAAAGACCGACGCGCTCCAAGGCGGCATCCGCCTGGACGAGCCCCTCCTTCTTCGGAAGCGCGGTCAGGCCGAAGCGAACATTGTCGCGGATCGTCATGTGGGGAAACAGCGCGAAATCCTGAAACATCAGGCCGACGCCGCGCTTTTCCGGCGGGAGGAAGACCGACGGGCCGGAGATCTCCTGGCCATTGAGCATGAGGCGCCCGGCGCTCTGTCGCTCGATCCCGGCGGCGATGCGCAAAAGCGTGGTCTTGCCCGAGCCGGACGGCCCCAGCAGGCAAAGAACCTCCCCGGCCTTTGCCGCCAGGCTCACGCCCTTGATCGTTTCCTTCGCATGGTAGCTGTGATGGATATCGTCGAAGGTCAGGCTTGCGGCGAAGGATACGCCGGCTGTCCGTCGTGTCGTCGTGACGGGGGCGCCCTGCGTCTCTGAAACCATGCTCTTGCATTCCTTGACACCAGTGGCGCGGAACCGGAAAACCCGCGCGCCATGGAAAGCCGATATCTATAATCAGGTTTTTCTAATCGGCCTCTTCGCCCTTCGGTGTCAAGAGCCCCAACTCCTCCAGGTCGAGTTGGGTGATGGGATCCTCGTTCTCGGCAAGCTCATCCTCGCCCACCGGCACGGGGATGTTGAGGTTCGACGGCACGCGGCCGGAAAGCAGGCCCGCCCCCTTCAACTCCTCGATGCCCGGCAGGTCGCGCAGTTCCTCAAGACCGAAGTGATCGAGAAAGTCGCGGGTGGTACCGAAGGTCACGGGACGTCCAGGCGTGCGCCGGCGGCCGCGGAACCGCACCCAGCCCGCCTCCATCAGGACGTCCAGCGTGCCTTTCGAGGTTTGAACGCCGCGGATATCCTCAATCTCAGCGCGGGTGACCGGCTGGTGATAGGCGATGATCGAGAGAACTTCGAGGGCGGCACGGGAGAGCTTGCGGATCTCCGGCTCGTCCGTCTGAACGACGAAGGAAAGGTCAGCGGCTGTCCGGAAGGCCCAGTGGTCGGCCACCTGAACGAGATTGACGCCACGGGTCGCATAGAGCGCCTTCAACCGCAGCATGATCCGGTGGACGTCGATCCCGCGCGGCAGACGGCTTTCGATATAGGCCTCGGAGACAGGCTGGGCCGACGCAAAGACCAATGCTTCCGCGATGCGTTCAGCCTCCTGTTCGGAGCGCGTGTCCGGCATCGCCTCTTCGATCTCGTCATCCTCGTCGGGAACGCCGGGCAGGTATTTCTGGGCTTCAGCCACGGGCTGCCTCCATGTCGGCAAGCGTCTCGGCATCGATCGGGTTCGGGCCGCGCCTGAGATAAATCGGCGCAAAGGCCTGTTCCTGTCGGATCTCCAGCCGACCCTCGCGGACCATCTCAAGCGACGCGGCGAAAGAGCTGGCGATAGCGGTCGCCCGCTCCTTCGGCGTCGTCATGTAGCGGACGAGAAAATGATCGAGCGCTGTCCAGTCGTCGAGGTCGCCGATCATGCGGGCAAGGATCAGCCGCGCGTCGGAGAGCGACCAGACAAGGCGCTTCTCGATCGTCACCTGCGTAATGGCCTGGCGCTGGCGCAGGCTCGCATAGGCGCTCAAGAGATCGTAGAGCGAGGCATCGAAACCTGATTTCTTCTCCGTGACGATATGCTCCGGAGCGCCTCGGACAAAGACGTCACGACCAAGCCGGTTTCGATTGATCAGCCGCGTTGCCGCCTCGCGCATCGCTTCCAGGCGTTTCAGCCGGAATGCCAGCGCCGAGGCCATCTCCTCGCCGGAAGGCCCTTCGTCCTTGGCCTGCTGCGGGATCAGCAGTCGTGATTTCAGATAGGCGAGCCACGCCGCCATCACGAGGTAATCGGCTGCAAGCTCTATCCGGATGCTGCGCGCCCGCTCGATAAAGGCGATGTACTGCTCGGCCAGTGCCAGCACGGAAATGCGCGAAAGATCGACACGCTGGCTGCGTGCCAGATGAAGAAGCAGATCGAGCGGACCTTCGAAGCCGGCGATGTCGACCACGAGGGCTTCTTCGTGCAACCCACGCTCGGCCGTTTCATCCTGCCACAGCGGCTCCATCGGCGCCTTTGACGCAGGCTTGCCTTGTCTTTCGCCCGCATTGCTCACTGACAGTCCGATCCTTTCCCGCCGGCCGCGCCTGCCCTAAACCGTTGCAAACAGACCGTTGAACTCCGCCCGCAAATCGACCTCGCTCGAACCATCCGGCGCCCGGAACGCGGCCTCGGCTGCCCTTGCCCGGCGCAAGCTCTCCCCGGCAAGAACCGGCACGACATCTGCGACCGCTCTCATTTCCTCCATTATGCCATGACAATGCAAGACGAGATCAAGTCCTGCGCCAATGATGTTGCGCGCGCGGGTCGACATGTCGCCGGCAAGCGCGTTCATGGAGACGTCGTCGGACATCAGCAGACCGTCAAAACCAATATGACCGCGGATGATCTCCTGCACCACCTTTGGCGAGGTCGTCGCCGGGTTCTCCGGGTCGATGGTCGTGAACACCATATGCGCCGACATCGCCATCACCTCATCCTTCATCGCGACGAAGGGCAGGAAATCGCTGGCAGCCAGTTCGTCGAACGAGGCGCTGACAACCGGCAGATTGTGGTGTGAATCGACGAAAGTGCGGCCGTGGCCTGGCATGTGCTTCATCACCGGAAGCATGCCACCCGCCTTCAGTCCTTCGCCCATGGCGCGACCGATCGCCGTCACCGTTTCGGGATCATGACCGTAGGCGCGATTGCCAATGACGTCATGGCTGCCGGGCACCGGCACGTCGAGAACCGGCAGGCAGTCGACGGTGATACCGAACCGCATCAGATCAAATGCGTGAAGTCGCCCCATCAGCCATGAAGCCCGCAAGCCCAGCTCGGCGTCGCGGCGATAGATTTCGCCGATGGCGGCGCCATTCGGGTACTGCTGGACCAGCGGCGGCCGAATGCGCTGCACCCGCCCACCTTCCTGATCGATGAGAACCGGGGCATTCGGGTTGCCAATGCTGTCGCGAAGGGCTGCGACCAGATCGGAGATCTGCTGCTCCTCGCCGATGTTGCGCCCGAACAGGATGAAGCCCCAGGGACGTTCCGCTGCGAAGAAATCGCGCTCGTCGCTGGTGAGAGAGAGGCCCTTGCAGCCGGAGATAAATGCTTTTGATTCGCTCATTGAGACAGCATAGAGCCCACGCTGGCCAAGGCGAAAGCCCAAAGACGGCATGGCATCACTCATGCACAAGGTCATTTGTGCATGATGGCCTCAAAAGCCGAAGGGCGCGGCTTCATCAGCCGCGCCCTTCTTCAATTTTGTCTGCCGGAATGTCTTACTTGGTGACCAGGCAGCTACCGCCCGCCCCCTTGTACTTCGAGCACAGTGCGTTGGCCTCTTCCTTCGAACCGGCCGGGATGCGCACGCGATAGTAAGTGCCCTTGCCGGCGATTTCGGCCTTGCGGATATCGACACCACGGCCGCCGATGACATTGCCGAACTTGCTGGAGAGGCTGTTGTAGCTCTTCTGCGCCTCCGCTTCGGACGGCAGCGAAGCGACCTGGATGAAGTAACCACCGGCCGGAACCGATGCGGTGGCAACTTGCTGTGCAGGTTGCGTCTCAGCCGGGAGAGCGGCCTGCTCTTCCGCCGGGCGGGCATTCTCGACGGGCTGTGCTGCCGGGCGGGTCTGCGGCGTCGGCGCCTTGTCGCCACCGGATGAAGCCGTTGTCGTGACGCTGCGAACCGGGACCTGCTCGATATTGGCGTTGCCCGTTGCGGCAAGTGCGACCTGGTCGACGTTGCCCGATGCCTGGCCGGCAGCCGCAACGTCATTCGAGGGCGTCTCGGGCAGCGGCTGCGTTACGCCGGCGACTTCGGTCGCCGGTGCGGCAACCGGTTCTTCGCGGGCCACGAGCGTGCCGTCCGGCTTGACGATCATCGTGCGCACCTTGCGCGGTGCGACGGCGGGCGTCTTGTCTTCGTCCTGGGCTGCGGTCTCCGCATTGCCGTCGTCAGGCAGCAGGCGTTCACCGTCCTGTTCATTGGGCAGAGCCGTCTGCAGGGTTTCGGTGTCGTCGCTGCCTTCGAGCGGCAAGGTCTCCGGCGTCAGAGTTTTCTGAACGACATCCATCGGCTCTTCAGTCGAAGAAACGAGAGCTTCCTGCTGAGGCGCGCCCGCCTGGGCACCGGCAACGCGGTCGTAAACCGCCTTGTCCTGGTTCGGCACGGTCTTGCCACCCTTTTCTTCGGGCACGACCTTCACCGGCGCCTTGTCGGCCAGGATGATCTTCGGGCCTTCGGCTGACGTCGCGACGTCGCTCCCGCCCATCCAGGCATAGACGCCAGCACCACCAAGGATGATGACGCCGGCGACGCTGGCTGCCAGCAACATCGCGCGCTGAGAGCGCCGGCCCGTGCCGTATTCGCGGTATTCGCCGGCATCGTCCTGGGTCTGAACCGCGGCGAGCCGTTCGGCATCCCGCGTCACAGTCTTGCGCTCGACGATCGAGCGGCGGAAGTCCTCTTCCATCGCCTTCTCGAACTCATCGAAATCATCAAGCGAACCGCCCCCAACTGCTGCGCCAGCGGCCGGTGCGGGGCGCGCTACCTCAGCCTTGTCGACGGCCGTCGGCCGGGCAGTCCTGGGCGCAGGAGCCGGCGTTCCGAAGAGCTGTGCCATTTCTGCGTCGATATCGAGATCGTAGTCCGCGGGATAAGCTACGGGCTTTTCGGTCTCGATCACCGGCAGTTGCGGTACGTCCATGTCGGCGATCGGCGCCACGCCGTTGTCGGCGTCTGCAATCATCGACGGATCGAAAGGCAGGGTGCTTTCGATCGGCGCTTCCTGCGGCTCGACGGCAGGTGCTGCGAAGGCTTCCTGGTAGCGGACCGGGTCCTGCACCGGCGGCGCAGCCACGCTCTGTTGCGGCGCGATCGTCGGCTCGGAAACCGGCTGCACCTGATGTTGCGGAATGACGGCGGCCGTCGGCTCAACCGCGTCGAAATCCGACAGGTCGAGGTTCAACGCAGCATCCGAAAGCTCCATCTCGAAGTTCTCGATGTCGAAGCTCGGCTCATGCTCTGGCTCGGCCGCCGGGAGCGCGCGCTCGGGCACCGGCAAGGCTGCAGCCGGGGCGACAACGGCCGTCGGGGCGACAACCGGGGCAGCGACTGCCGCTGCGACCGGGGCTACCGAAGGCACCAACGGGCCAGCAAAGGCGCGCTGCTGGCTGGCGCCGGATCCAGATGCAACCGGGGTTGCGCGGCTGAAAGTCGGGGTAAAGGGATAGGGGCTCTTCTTCACCGGCGCGGCAGCGACGGATGCCGACGCGACAACAGGTTGGGTCGTCGCATGGAGAGCCGGATGCGATTGAACGGCAGCGGCCAGGATCGCCGGCGCCGGCGGCACAGGAAAGCGCTCTACATCAGCCAGAAGATCGTCATCGGCAACGTCTCGATCTTCCGCTTGCGCGACGACGGTCTCGCTTGCGTAAGACACTTCCCGCGCGGGCTCAACTTCGACGTGGTCGTCGGCGGCCACGTCGAAAGACGGCAGGTCGAAGCTCGGCTCGTTGTCCAGGGCAAGCGGTTCCGCCGCGTAGGCGGGCTCGTTCCACGACGCTGGCTGGTGATCTACGGGCGCCTGCCAGGAATCCGCCGGCACGTCTTGAGCTTCGGCAACCGGCGCATCGGCGAATCCGTCGTCCAAGAGGTCGGCTTCGCCAAGCGACAGTTCAAGCTCACGCTCGAGATCAAAGCTCGGCTCGTCTTGGATGGGCGTTGCGTCGGTGTGCTCGACCGCTGCGTGCGTCGCCGAAAACGACGGCACGTCCGAATAATCCTCTTCGACCTGAAACGCAGGCTGCGGCACAGCCGGCTCAGGTTGACGGAACACTGGCTCTTCGTGCTGGAACACAACCTCGGCCACCGGTTCGAATGCCGGCTCCACCATCGGCTCTTCCATAGCCAATGGCGCCGGTTCGAAGCTCGGCTCTTCTACCGCCAGCGGCGCTGGCTGCGGCTCAGAGCGCGGCGCGTCGTAGCTGTCGAAGGCGCGCAGAAGTTCGTCTTCGAGATCGAAGGCGGGGTCTTGACGCACCGCCTCCTGATGTCGCTGCAATTCCTGCAACTGCTGAACGGCCGGACGGGCATCGTAACCGACGATCCGGGCGAGTTCGGCCAACGGATCATCGTCTGCCAATACATCGAATTCAGCCGGCCCGCTTCGTGCGAATTGTTTGTCTGCCATGCTCTCCACTCACAATTGCCTGTAACGCTGTGCCAGTGCATTGTGGGAAAATGGTGACAGTACTTATCGCATTTCCTCCGGTGCGGAG
>NZ_DASYHB010000191.1:0-24272 GCF_035999185.1 Ensifer sp.
GCCGGTTCATCTTGCCGAGCATGACCTGTCGTGTGAGGTAATCCTTGTAATCGCTCATTCCCCTGTTCCCTTTTCTCGTCGGCATTCGCCGTTCGTTGTGGTTGGTAGAGATTGTATCGATGGCTTCGGACCGGCCCAAAGCGGCCGTTTCTGGATGTTTCGGGTCTTGGTTCTCCTTCCTTCGGACCGGGCGCCCTTCGTTCAGATCGATAAGCGTAATCGCTGGAACTCTTCTTGTAACGCCCTAAATTACAATTTATTTCCATAAGCTTGGCTTATGGATGCGCGTTCGATTGCGCGCGGTGTTGCCCGCGCGTCTCGTCACGTTCCGGTGCCGGTCGTCCGGCTCTGTTGCCTGTGCCGCCAAGGGTTGGCGGGATCAATATCGAGCGAGATGCGGACGGAAGACCGCACACACTGGTCTCGCTCTAGCGGCCCTTCCACACGGGGTCGCGTTTCTCCGCGAAGGCGCGCGCGCCCTCCAGCTGGTCTTCGCTCGAATAGAGGATGTCGACGGTCTTGAACTGCCGTTGTGTGATCTTGTTCATCGTCGTCTGGAAAGCCTCGCCTTCGGCGGCGCGCACCACTTCCTTGATCGCCGCATAGACGAGCGGCGGGCCGCTTTCGAGCAGGCGGGCGAGTTCCCAGGCCCTCTCCATCAACTTGCCGGCCGGCTGAATCTCGTTGACGAAGCCCCAGCGATGCGCCTCCTGCACATCGAGCCAGCGGCCCGTGAGCAGCATGTCCATGGCGATGTGATAGGGGATGCGCTTCGGCAGCTTGATCGAGGCGGCGTCCGCAACCGTGCCGGAACGGATTTCCGGCAGCGCGAAGGTCGCGTGTTCGGCGGCCAGGATCAGGTCGGTCGAAAGCGCGATCTCGAGGCCGCCGCCGCAGCAGATGCCGTTGACCGCCGCAATGATCGGCTTGTTGAGGTCGCGCAGTTCCTGCATGCCGCCGAAACCGCCGACGCCATAGTCTCCATCGACCGCGTCGCCATCGGCCGCCGCCTTCAGGTCCCACCCCGGACAGAAGAATTTTTCACCGGCGCCGGTGATGATCGCGACCCGCAAGCTGTCGTCGTCGCGGAAGTCGCGAAAGATCTCGCCCATCACCCGGCTGGTCTTCAGGTCAATGGCATTGGCCTTCGGCCGGTCGATCGTGACTTCGAGGATGCCGCCTTCGCGGCGGGTGAGGATCGGTCCGGTCATGAGGTCAGTTCCTCCGGCGAATGAGAGCGTCGGCGGCAACGGCACCCTGGCCGTTCGGCAACACCATCAAAGGATTGATATCGAGTTCTTCGATTTTCGAAGCGTTTGCAACGACATAGGATGCCGCTGCAGCGACAGCCGCGGTCAATGCTGCGTTATCACCGGCCGGGCCGCCGCGATAACCATCCAGAAGCTTGCGGATCTTCAGCCCGCCGATCGCTTCGCGGATCGCTTCCGGCGTCGTCGGCAGCGTCAGGATGGCGGAATCGTCGAGCAGTTCCACGAGGATGCCGCCCGCGCCGATGGTCAGGACCGGACCGGCGACTGGATCGCGCATCGCGCCGATGATGAGTTCGGCAACGGGTTTGGCCACCATCTTCTCGACCAGATAGCCCGAGGCGACTGCGGCCATGGCCTTGGCCGCAGCGTGCACCTCTTCGCGGCTTCCCAGGTTGAGTTTCACGGCGCCCGCCTCGGTCTTGTGGGCGACGCCAAGGCCCTTCAGCACGACCGGGAAACCGAGCGCTTCGGCAGCCGCTGCGGCCTCTTCGGCGGTTGCCGCGGTCTTGCCCTTCGGCACGGCGAGGCCGGCGGCAGCAAGCTCCACTTTGGCCTGATGCTCGCTGAGCGTTATGGGTTCGCCAGCGGCGCTACCGCCGCCGTCGAGCAGACGCGGCGGGACGGGCCTTGCCCAGACAGCGCCGATGTCAGCCGCGGTCTCGATCGCAGCCAGGGCCTCCTCGATGCCGAAGAAGGGTACGACGCCTGCCTTCATCAGGAAGAGGGCGGTTGCCTCCGGCATGTTCTCGCCGAGGCTTGCGACGATACCGGCGCGGGCGCCGGTCGCCCGTGCCGCGTCGATCACCGCATGGCAGGTGGTCTCCCAGTCGGCCGGGTCGCAGCGGTCAACGCGGGGGAAGTCGAGCACGAGCAGATTGATCGCATAACCGCCCTTCATCATGGCGGTGAAAGCGGTCGTCTGCTTCTCGCGGTTGCCCCAGACGAAGGTGTGGTAGTCGAGCGGGTTGGCGATGGTCACCATCTCGCCGAGCGCGTCCTTCAGGGGCTTCTTTTGCTCGTCGCGCAGCGGGCGGTAGTTGACCCGGTAGCGCTCGCCGGCATCCGCCATCAGCGAGGCCTCACCGCCGGAGCAGCTCATCGAGGAGATGTCGCGGCTGTCGAGCGGGCCTGCCACATGCAGCAGCTTCAGCGTTTCCAACAGGGCGGGCAAGGTGTCGACGCGGCCGATGCCGAGGCGGGCAAGCAGCGCCGAGGAGACACGGTCGTTGCCGGCAAGCGACGCGGTGTGCGAGACGGTGGCAAGCTGGGCTGCTTCCGACTTGCCGACCTTCAGCGTAACGACGGGCTTGCCGAGTTCGCGTGCGCGGGTTGCCAGCCGCTCGAGGGCGGCCACGCTGTCGAAGCCTTCGATATGCAGGCCGACGGCGGTGACGCGCGGATCCTCAAGCACGGCGCAGGCGATGTCGGACAAGCCCGTCTGCGCCTGGTTGCCGGCGGTCATGACATAGGCGAGCGGCAGGCCGCGCGTCTGCATCGAGATGTTGCAGGCGATGTTGGAGGATTGCGTCAGGATCGCAACGCCCTTTTCGACGCGCTGCATGCCGTGCTGGTCCGGCCAGAGCAGGGCACCATCGAGCATGTTGATGAAGCCGTAGCAATTCGGCCCGACGATCGGCATGTCGCCGGCAGCCGCGACCAACGCCTCCTGCATGTCGTTGCCGTCGTCAAGCTCGCTTGCCGCCTCGCGGAAACCCGAGGCATAGCAGACGGCGCCGCCTGAGCCGCGGATAGCCAAATCGCGGATGATGTCGATCGTCAGCTGCCGGTTGACGCCGACGAAGGAGGCATCCGGCGCGCCCGGAAGCTCGGCGACGGAACGGTAGCACTTGCGGCCGAGGATCTCGGTCTCGCGCGGGTGCACCGGCCAGATCTCGCCGGTAAAACCCATCTTGTCACATTGTTCGATGACGCGCCGCGCTTCCTTGCCGCCGAAGACGGCGATGGTGCGCGGGCGGATCAGGCGGTCGAGGGAGCGGGTCATGCGGCGGCTCCCGCGACTGCGTTGCTGGCATGCGGCGCGGGGGATACCCCCCTCTGCCCTGCCGGGCATCTCCCCCACAAGGAGGGAGATTGGATGGGGCGCGATCCTCGCCAATCATTGAATGGTGGGGGATGGGTGGAGCGCTCAAATGGAATTGGGGAGAGTGCCTCTAGCCGATCTCCCCCCTTGTGGGGGAGATGCCCGGCAGGGCAGAGGGGGGTGAACTGAGGAACGCTGACCCTCATCCCGTCACGCTCCCAAAGGCCGAAGCAGGTCGCGGCTGATGATGTGGCGCTGGATTTCAGACGTGCCGTCCCAGATGCGTTCGACGCGGGCGTCGCGCCAGAAGCGGGCGAGCGGCAGGTCGTCCATCAGGCCCATGCCGCCGAAGATCTGGATGGCCTCGTCGGTGACGCGGGCGAGCATCTCGGTGGCGTAGACCTTGGCCGACGCGATCTCGCGGTTCGACGGCAGGCCGTTGTCGAGCCGCCAGGCGGCAGACAGCGTTAAAAGGTCGGCGGCGTCGATTTCGGTGATCATGTCGGCGAGCTTGAAGGAGACGCCCTGGTTCGCGCCGATCGGCTTGCCGAACTGCTTGCGGTCGGCTGCATAGTTCAGCGCGTAGTCGAAGGCGCGGCGGGCGCGGCCGACGGACGTCGCCGCCACCGTCAAGCGGGTGGCAAACAGCCAGTCGTTGGCAACGTCAAAACCCTTGTGCACTTCGCCGAGGATCTGGGACGAGGGCAGGCGGCAATCGTCGAAGGTCAGGATGCAGTTGTTGTAGCCGCGGTGGGAGACCGAGTTGTAGCCCTTGCGGATTTCGAAGCCGGGCGTGCCGCGGTCGACGAGGAAACAGGTGATCTTCTTTTTCGGCCCGCGCGGCGTGTCTTCCTCACCGGTGGCGATGAAGACGATGACAAAATCGGCGATGTCGGCATGGCTGATGAAATGCTTGGTGCCGTTGACGATCCAGTCGTCGCCGTCCTTGCGGGCAAAACACTTCATGCCGCGCACGTCGGAACCGGCATCCGGCTCGGTCATGGCGAGCGCGTCGAATTTGTCGCCCTTGACCGCCGGCAGCAGGTACTTCTCGCGCTGCTCGGCATTGCAGGCCATCAGGATGCCCGAGGGGCGGCCGAAGAAGACGGTCAGCCCCATGGAGCCGCGGCCAAGCTCGCGCTCGACCAGCGTGAAGGAGGTATGGTCGAGGCCGGCGCCGCCGACTTCTTCCGGGAAATTGCAGCCGAAGAAACCGAGTTCCTTGCACTTGCGGGCGATGTCCTGGCCAAGCTCGCGCGGCACGATACCGGTGCGCTCGACCTCGTCCTCATGCGGATAGATTTCCGTTTCGACGAAGCTCCTGACCGTATCGACGATCATCTGCTGTTCTTCGGTCAGTGCGAAATTCATTGTTCTCTACCCCTCGTTTTCGCGCCGCTGACGTCCATGCCGCAAAAGAGAGATGCCTCCTCAAGCCTCCCTTCCTTGCGGTTCGCAGCCCCGCCGCCGTTGCGGCGAAGCTGCCCTATCGTGACCTGCCGCTGTTGCGGTCAGGCGCGCTTCTGGCCGACGAAGCGGCCGACGCCCTCCGGTGCCGGCAATTGCGCATGCGCTTCGGCAATGGCGGCGAGCTTGCTCAGCACGTGCGCCGGTGCGGGCACAGCCTTTCCGGCCTTGCTGTCGACATGCAGCGCCATCTGTTCTGCGGTCGCGACCGCCTCGTTGGTCTCGGCGTTGTAGATCGTCGAGAATATGTGCAGGCGCTTCTCGTCCGACGACAGCACCTGGCAGGTCGAATAGAGCGCGTCGCCGAGCTTGGCTTCGCCGAGGTTCCGGATGTGGGTTTCGACCGTATAGTAGCTGTGGCCGTCGCGCACATAGTCGAGATCGACGCCGATCAGGCGCAGCAGGCCGTCGGTGGTGTCGCCGAAGACCTGGAGATAGCGGTGCTCGGTCATGTGGCCGTTATAGTCGACCCATGCGGCGCTGACCTTGGTGTCGACGACGCGCAGCGGCTTGACGTCGCCGAGGTTTGCTTCGGGCTTCTTGGCATTGGCCCAGAGCTTGGCTTCGAAATCGGCGAGCAGCTTGCCCGCACCCCAGCCTTCGCCGCCATTGCCGGATTTCAGCGCATGCATGATGCCGACGAGGTTTTCGTCGCGGATGCGCTCGAGCTCGCGGATCGAGCGGCCGGCGGCCTGCGCGTCCGACTGGGCACCGATCTTTTCGACCAGCGCATCATCGAGGTCGACGACATCGGTGAACTTGGTCCAGGGCCATTTGAGGCACGGGCCGAACTGGGCGAGGAAATGGCGCATGCCGGCTTCGCCGCCGGCGATGCGATAGGTCTCGAACAGGCCCATCTGCGCCCAGCGCATGCCGAAGGAATAACGCATGACGTTGTCGAGCGTTTCGGTATCGCAGATGTCGTCCTGGATCAGCCACAGCGCCTCGCGCCAGAGTGCTTCGAGCAGGCGGTCGCCGACAAAGGCCTCAATCTCCTTGGCGATGACGACGCCCTTCATGCCGATCTGCTCGACGCCCGACATGGCGCGCTCGATCGTCGCTTTGCTCGTCTTCTTGCCGCCGACCAGCTCGACGAGCGGCAGGAGGTAGACGGGGTTATAGGGATGCGCGACGAACATGCGTTCGGGGTGGTGCATCTCGGATTGCAGATCGGACGGCAGAAGGCCCGAGGTGGACGAACCGATCAGTGCATCGGGCCGTGCGGCCGCATCGATCTTGGTGATGACGCCACGCTTCAGTTCCAGCCGTTCCGGCACGCTTTCCTGAATCCAATCAGCGCCTTCGACCGCTTCTTCGATGCTCTTGCAGAAGGTCA
Organism: Ensifer sp.; assembly: GCF_035999185.1. Classification (GTDB taxonomy): domain Bacteria; phylum Pseudomonadota; class Alphaproteobacteria; order Rhizobiales; family Rhizobiaceae; genus Ensifer. The sequence goes on from NZ_DASYHB010000191.1 coordinate 6,116, forward strand.
GTTTTCCCTTCGGCGGCAACGGCGCCATGGTCAGCATTGCATAGGCACGCTCGGCATTGGCCATGACTTCGCCGATGATGCGCTCGGCTTCCGGATGCGGGTCGAAGATCTTCACGTCGATACCGGCGAGCGCGAAGCGCGCTACCCAGGCGCCGCCAATAACGCCGCCGCCGACACAGGCTGCTTTGGTGATAAAGCTCATGATTGTTCTGTCCCTGCTCAGCGCTTCGTCAGCTTCAGTTTCTCGCGGACCTCTTTCGGTCCGATGATCTTGGCGCCCATGCCCTCGATGACGCCGACCGCCTTTTCGACGAGCTGGCCGTTGGTCGCGAGCTGGCCCTTGCCGATATAGAGGTTGTCCTCGAGACCGACGCGGACGTTGCCGCCGGCAAGGACCGCCGCTGCCGGATAGGCAAGCGCGTTGCGGCCGATGGAAAAGGCCGAGAAGGTCCAGTTGGCGGGCACGTTGTTGACCATCGCCATGAAGGTGTTGAGGTCGTCAGGCGCGCCCCACGGAATGCCCATGCAGAGCTGGATCAGCACCGGATCCTCGATCAGGCCTTCCTCGGCGAGCTGCTTGGCAAACCACAGGTGGCCGGTGTCGAAGGCCTCGATTTCGGGGCGCACGCCAAGGGCGGTCATCTGGCGGGCCATCTCGCGCAGCATCGACGGCGTGTTGGTCATGACGTAATCGCCGAGCGAAAAATTCATGGTGCCGCAGTCGAGCGTGCAGATTTCCGGCAGACATTCGGCGACATGGGCGACGCGTTCGGTGGCGCCGGCCATGTCGGTGAATTTCTCGTTGACGGGCAAAGGCTTCTCGACGTTGCCGAACACCAAGTCGCCGCCCATGCCGGCCGTCAGGTTCAGGACGATGTCGATATCGGCGGAGCGGATGCGGTCGGTCACTTCCCGGTAGAGGTCGAGCCTGCGGGAGGGGGCGCCGGTCTCCGGATCGCGGACGTGGCAGTGGATCACGGCAGCCCCGGCCTTGGCGGCCTCGACCGCCGCTTCGGCGATCTGTTTCGGCGTGATCGGAACGTGGCTGGACTTTGAAACGGTGTCGCCTGAGCCGGTGACGGCACAGGTGATGAATACCTCGCGGTTCATGCTGAGCGGCATTGCTGTCTCCCTTTTATTGCCCCCATTACGAGCCAAGAAAGACTGCACTGCTTTTCATTATCGGCTTCATCTTATACATTATCGGCGACGGGGCGGAGAAGTTTGGGCATGGATCAGAACGTTTCGCAGGTGCAGCACGTCGATATCCTGGTGCTGCCGGAGACCAATCTGATCCTCGTCGCCTCGGTGATCGAGCCGATGCGCGCCGCCAACCGCATCGCCGGGCGGCCGCTCTATGACTGGACGATCTACAGTCCGGATGGAGCACCGATCGAGACGAAGAGCGGCATACCGATCCCGGTTTCCGGCGTCTTCCGGCCGCAGCGCGAGACATCGCCACTCTTCATCCTCTCAAGTTACAACTGGGAGCGCAGCGCCACCTCGCAGCTGAAGATGCTGCTGTCGCAGACGGCAAGGCACCGCGAACTGATGGCGGGCATCGAGTCCGGATCCTGGCTGCTTGCCGAAACCAGCCTGCTCGACAATTTCAAGGCGACGACCCACTGGGAGGATTTCGAGGATTTTACCACCACCTATCCGCAGGTGACGATGGTGCGCGAGCGCTTCGTCATCGACGGCAAGCGCATCACGACCGGCGGTTCGCTGCCGACGCTCGACCTGATGCTGGAACTCATTCGTCGGGCGCATGGCTATTCGCTGGCGCTGGAGGTGTCGCGGCTCTTCATCTACGAGCAGGAGCGCACCCGCGGCGATCTTCTGCAGATGCCGGCGATCGGCAACATGCGCATCCTCGATCCACGTGTCGGTGCGGCCGTTAAGCTGATGGAGGAAACCGTCGAGGCGCCCTTGACGCTCGCCAGGCTTGCCCGTCGCATCGGCGTCAGCACGCGCCATCTGCAGGACCTTTTTCGCGATACGATGGGGGTCGCCCCGCACGAGCACTACCTGGCGCTGCGGCTGAATGCGGCGCGCCGCAAGGTGATCGAGACGCGGCTGGAATTTGCCGATATCGCAGCCATCTCCGGCTTCAACTCGTCGTCGTCCTTTTCGCGCAGCTACCGGGCGCATTATCGCGAAAGCCCGAGCGAGACGCGCAGGCGGCTGAAGCTGAAAGGCTGAGGCGGCTCTTCATGTACTGATTCAAGGGGAGTTTCGGAGTCGTTTCAGGCGGTTGGTCGCGGATGATGAGGAACTGATTCCGGAGCCGGTCCGACAGACACAGAGCCTGGTGGCTTTGGCTCGCGATGACTTCGTCCTCCCTCATTCCTGTGCTCGTCACAGGAATCCAGGCGACGCGCGTCGGCGCGGCGGAAAGACTCCTTTCAGCCCAAGGACTTGGGCTGACTGGATTCCTGTGACAAGCACAGGAATGAGGGAAGGGAGGAGTCCTGGTCGTGAGAATTTGCGCCCCCGCACTGTGACCGCCCACCATCACGCCTGCGCACTCGCCCGCATCATCGAGATCATCAGTTCGCCGATTTCGCCTGAAAGCGCGCCGCGTGGCCAGACCAGCGTCAGGGACTGGCGATAGGCCGGGCCGAGCCGGACCATGGCAGGTGGTCGGTGCATGCGGGCGAGCGACGATTCCGGGAGCACCGAGAGGTAGCCGTGCTCGGCCACGAGGTTGATGATCACGGGAATGGAATCGACTTCGACGAGCGTAATGCGCCGCCGTTCCGTTTCGTTCAGCGTGTCGTCGAGGAAGCGGGCGGTTTCGCGGCGCAAGCCACTGCGCACGCTCGGCACTGCGATCGGGCATGCCGACAGCAGCTTTGGCAGGTCGTCCGCAAACGTCGAAAGGGCGGAGGCGGGGCCAGCGAGCGCCAGTGGCATCTCGGATACCAGCCGGCCGTCGCAGTCGCTGGGGATCTCGGCGACATCGAGCAAAGCGGCATCGAAGCGGCGGCTCTTGAGGCCGGCGAGAAGGTCGTCCGCCGTGGTGCTGGAGATGAACAAGGGTTGGCGCGGGCGGGTGCGTTGCCAGTTCGCCGTCAGCGCCGCCAGCATGCGGGCAATCTCGCTTTCGGGGCCGAGCGGCATGACAGCGCCGAGCCGCCAGGTGGCGGCGTCGCGGCGGAAGCGGTCGGCGGAGGCATGGGTCAGCCGTGCCCAGATATCGAGCAGGGCCTCGACGACGGGGAGGATCTTCTCGGCGGTCGCCGTGCCGAGAACACCGCCATGGGAGCGCTCGAACAGGCGGCTGCCGAGGTGGCGTTCGAGATCGCCCATCTGCCGGGTCAGTTGCGGCTGGCCGAGCCCGAGGGCCTTCGCCGTGGCGCGAATGCTGCCGGAGCGGGCGATGCGGACGAAGCGCTCGAGTGCGACGAGGCCGATCGGCGGTACGGGATCCGTTGCCGGCTTGCCGACCGCAGCAAGGATGTCCTCGACCTTTGCCGTTGCCTCCCGCACATCCGCTGCCCGCGCGCGGGCTTCAAGGGTCAGCACCAGCGCCGTTTCTTCCCGCCGGAACAGCGACATGGAAATCGCCTGTTCGAAGCGCTTGACGGCGGCGCTGACGCTTGAAGGCGCGCGCCGGCGAAGGGCGGCAGCGCGACGGACGCCGCCTTCGGTGAGCACCGCGTCGACGAGCACGATGGTTGCGAGATCCATTCATCCATCCCTGGCGGTGACGCCAGCAAATTCCGTGTTCAGGATTCTGCATCGCCCGTTCCAGATTTGGGATATAGCATGGATGTGCGATAAGCGCATAGCATGCTTTCAGCAACCGGCCATCGGCGAGCGACGGTTGTGAGCGTTTCAAGCATCTGCGCCCCGTTTCGAAACCGAAGCGAGCCCGGCGCGGAAGGGTATCTATCGGCATGCTGCACCAGGTCAAAACCACCGTTCTTAGCGGAAAGCCGCTTGATTTCGCGGCGCTCGAAGACATCGGCGCGGGCAGGGTTCGGCCGGTGGCCGACGACGCCGGCATGGAGCGGGTCGCCGCCGCCCACAAGGTGATTGCTGATCGCATCGCGATAGGTCTTCCCGTCTATGGCTCCAACACCGGTGTCGGCTCGATGAAGGACCGGCTCTGGACCGCCGACGATCTTGCCGAGTTCAACAATTCGCTGGTGCGCGCCCACCACTTCGGCACCGGCCCTTTCTTTGCGCCGGCCGTCGTGCGGATGGCGATCGCCATTCGCGTCAACACCGCCATGCGCGGCCACACCGGCTGCAGCCCGGAGCTCATCTCCGCGTTTCTGTCGCTGCTCGAAGCCGACATCGTCCCGGCCGTGCGCCGCCACGGTTCTATGGGCTGCGCCGATATCGGCCTCATGGGGCAGATCGCCTCGGTGCTGACGGGCGCCGGCGAAGCCTATTACCAGGGGCGTCTCGTTTCCGCCGAGACCGCGCTTGCTGAGGCTGGTCTCAAGCCGTTCGTCATGCGGCCGCGCGACGCCCTGGCGGCGCTCAGCGTCAATGCGATCGCCTTTGCCGCCGCTGCCGACGTGCTGCGCGAGGCGGCCTCCGCCATTCGGGTGTTGCTCGTCACCGGCGTCATGTCCTCCCTGGCGCTTGGCGCCTCGGCCGACCCGTGGCGGGTGGCCGCGACGCTTTCGACACGCGGCGAGGCGCTGGTCGGGTCCTGGCTTTACGGCCAGTCCGGCGTTGCCGACTGGCCGGTGCCGACCGCGATCCACGATCCCTTGAGCCTGCGCATGACCGCCCAGGTCTTCGGCGCCGTCGTCGACACGCTGATGGTTGCCGCCGGACGACTGGTGGAGGCGACCTATCTCTCGGATGACAATCCTGTTGTCATCGGCGGCCAGGTCCATTCCTCCGGCGCATCGCTGCCGCTGACGACGACGCTCTATATCGAGGCGGCGCAGATCGCCTTTTCGCATGCGGCGCGCAATGTCTTGAACCGGTGCATTCTTTTGTCGAACGGCGGGCGCCGCAATCTCTCGGTCAATCTGGTGGCGCCCGGCGAAGTGGCAACCGGGCTCGGCCCGCTGATGAAGCTCGCCGTCGAGCTCTACATGCGCGTGCAGTCGCTGGCCGTACCGCTCTCGGCCCAGTCGATCGTGGTCGCCGGCGGTCTCGAAGAGGAGGCGACCTTCCTGCCGCTGATCGTCGAGCGCATGGAAACGCAGGTGCGGGATCTGCGCCAGCTTGCTGCGATCGAGGCGATGCTGTCGTCGCAGGCGATCGATCTCGTCGGCGACCAGCCGCAGGGCGTTGTCAGGCGCGCCTACGAGCAGACCCGCTCGGTGAGCCCGATGTATCTGAGGGACCGGCCGCTCTCCAAGGAGATCGAGGCGCTGCAGGATGCCTTCACCTGCCACGATCTGCTGCGTTCCTTCGTCGCCAGCGCGCCGATGCCGGAATTCGACGACTTCTTCGCGCTCGGCAAATGATCGCCGCGTACCGGATCGCCCAGCGCGTCATCCGAGCCTGATCCATTGGGAGAACCGCATGTCCGATTTCGATCTCGTTCTGAAAGGCACCGTCGTTCTCCCGCACCGGATCGTCGAGGGCGGCCATGTGGCGGTGCGCGACGGCAAGGTGGTGCATGTCGGGCAGGGGGCAGCGCCAGCTGCGCGTGAACGGCATGATCTGGGAAATGCGCTGATCCTGCCCGGCGCGGTCGATGCGCAGGTGCATTCGCTGTCGCAGAAGAACCAGGAAGATTTCATCTGGTCGACCCGCTCGGCGGCGGCCGGCGGCGTCACCACCATCGTCGACATGCCCTATGACGAGGGCAATCTCGTCTGCTCTGCCGCGGCACTCAACCGCAAGATCGCCCATGCGAGCCCGCAGGCGCGCGTCGATTTCGCGCTTTATGGCACCATCGATCCCGAGGAGGGGCCCGTCCGTATTGGCGAGATGGTCGAGGGCGGAGTAGCCGCCTTCAAGTTCTCGACCTTCGGCACAGATCCGAAGCGTTTTCCGCGCATACCGGCAGCCCTTCTTGAAGACTGCTTCCGGGCGATCGCGCCGACCGGCTTGCCCGCCGGCGTGCACAACGAGGACGACGAGGCGGTGCGGGCGGCGATCGACAAGGTCAAGGCGGCGGGCATCACCGACTATCGCGCCCATGGGCTGTCGCGGCCGCCGCTGACGGAGCTGCTTGCCACCAATCAGATCTACGAGACGGGTGCTGCCACCGGCTGCCCGGCGCATGTGGTGCACTGCTCGCTCGGCCGCGGCTACGAGATTGCGGCTGCCTACCGGGCGCAAGGCCATGCTGCGACGATCGAATGCTGCATCCATTACCTCACGCTGGACGAAGAAAACGACGTCCGGCGGCTCGGCGGCAAGGCCAAGATCAATCCGCCGATCCGCCCGCGCGCCGAGGTGGAGAAACTCTGGCGGCACGTGGCCGACGGCACGGTGACGATGGTTTCGACCGACCATGTGAGTTGGTCGGAGGACCGAAAGACCAATCCGGACATGCTGGCCAATTCGTCCGGCGTGCCCGGTCTCGAGGTCATGGTGCCGCTCTTCGTCAAGGGTGCGCTGGAGCGTGGCATTTCGCTCACGCGCGCGGCCGAGCTGATGACGTTGAACCCGGCGCGGCATTTCCGCCTCGACCATTGCAAGGGGGCGCTCGAGGCCGGCAAGGACGCCGACATCATCGTCATGACGCCGGAGCCCTATGTCTATGATGCGGCTGCAAGCGGTCACAACGTCGTCGGCTGGTCGCCCTATAACGGCATCCGGCTGCCCTGGCGGGTATCGGCGACCTATCTGCGCGGCAAGCTCGCGTTCGATGGCCGGCAGGTTCTCTCCGAACACGGCGCCGGCCAGTTCGTCCGGCCGCTCGCAACGTTGGCATTGCAGGAGGCATGATGAGCAAGACTGCCCACAACAAGGTCCCGGCCAATCTGCCTGTGAATGCCGGCCGCATCGCCGGCATCGTCAACGGGCTCGCTGGGATTACCGAGCCGGATCGGCCCTATACGCGACGTGCCTTCACGCCGCTGTTCCTCGAAGGCCGTGCCTTTCTGGACCGCCGCTTCCGGGCGGCAGGCCTCGAAACCCGGATCGATGCGGCCGGCAACCTGATCGGCCGGCGCAAGGGGAAAAAGTCGGCGCTCGGCACGATCATGCTCGGCTCCCATTCCGACACGGTGCCGGACGGCGGACGTTTTGACGGCATTGCCGGGGTGGCGGCTGCGCTCGAAGTGGCCCGGGCGCTCTCGGACAACGGTATCGAACTCGACCATGACCTGGAGATCGTCGATTTTCTGGCGGAGGAAGTGTCGATCTTCGGCGTCTCCTGCGTCGGCAGCCGCGGCATGGCGGGCGTGCTGCCGGATGGCTGGCTCAGCCGCGTGCAGGGCGATTTGAGTTTGCGGCAGGGCATCGTCGAGGTCGGTGGCGATCCGTCGCGGCTTTCGGGTTCGAAGCGCTCGGACGTCAGGGCGTTTCTGGAACTGCACATCGAGCAGGGACCGGTGCTGGAAACCGGGCGGCTCGATGTTGGCGTCGTCACCGCCATTTCGGGCATTACCCGCATCGAGATCATCGTCGAAGGGCAGGCGGACCATGCCGGGACGACGCCGATGGGGCATCGCCGCGATGCGCTGGTCGCAGCCTCGCGGTTGGTGCTGGAGATCGAGCGGCTGGCGACGGAGTTTTCACGGGGCGACGGTCACTTTACCGCAACGGTCGGCGAATTTGAGATCGAGCCGAACGCCGCCAATGTGGTGCCGTCACGCGTGCGGCTGCTGATCGACGCGCGCGCCGAGTTGCGCCCGCAGATGGAACGGTTCCTCGCGACGCTTCAGCCTCTTTGCCAGGGCCTCGCCGAGGCATCCGGCGTGACGATCGCGCCTGCCAATGTGATCTCCGACAACCACCCGACGCCGGGCGATGCGCTGCTGCTTTCGACGCTTGAACACAGTTGCGACGCGCTCGGCGCCAAGCACCGCCGCATGGCGTCCGGCGCGGGGCATGACACGGCCTGGATGGGGCGCATCACCCGCTCGGCGATGATCTTCATTCCCTGCCTCGGCGGACGTTCGCATGCGCCGGAGGAATGGGCCGACAACGACGATATCGCGCTCGGCGCGGCGGTTCTCTTCGATGCGGTGAAGAGGCTCGACAGGAAACTGCAGGAGAAGGTGTGAGATGGGTCGGATACTGAAGGAAAAGGACGTCGAGGCGGCGGTCAAGGGCGGTTCCGTCTATGCGGCCGGCGGCGGCGGCTGGGCCGACCACGGGCGCATGCTCGGCTATGCCGCGGTCTCGATCGGCAAGCCCGAACTCGTCTCGGTCGACGAGCTTGACGCCAACGACTGGGTGGCGACGGCAGCGGCGATCGGTGCGCCGGCCTCGACCACGCCCTGGGAAATGCGCGGCGTCGACTACGTCAAGGCCGTGCAACTGTTGCAGGAGGCGCTTGGCGAGAAGCTCTCGGGCCTGATCATCGGCCAGAACGGCAAGTCCTCGACGCTCAACGGCTGGCTGCCCTCGGCGATCCTCGGCACCAAGGTGGTCGACGCCGTCGGCGACATCAGGGCGCATCCGACCGGCGACATGGGATCGATCGGTCTTGCCGGTTCGCCCGAGCCGATGATCCAGACGGCGGTCGGGGGAAACCGCGAGGAGAACCGTTACATCGAGCTGGTGGTGCGCGGCGCGACCGCCAAGGTCTCGCCGGTGTTGCGAACGGCCTCCGACATGTCCGGCGGCTTCATCGCCTCGTGCCGCAATCCCGTGCGCGCGTCTTACGTCAGGGACAATGCAGCGCTCGGCGGCATCTCGCTGGCGCTGGCTTTGGGCGAGGCGATCATCGCGGCGGAAGCGAAGGGCGGCAGCGCGATCATCGACGCGATCGTCAAGACCACCAATGGCGCGATCCTGGCCGAGGGCACGATCACCGACAAGTCCGTGGTCTACACCAAGGAAGCCTTCGACATCGGCACGGTAACGCTGGGGAAGGGCGCTGACTCAACGGTATTGCACGTGATGAACGAGTACATGGCGGTTGACTCTGTGGAAGGCACAAGGCTCGCGACCTTCCCCGACGTCATCACCACGCTGTCGCCGGAGGGCGAACCTTTGAGCGTCGGCCAGCTGCAGGTGGGCATGCGGATCTTCGTGCTGCATGTGCCGAAGACGGTGATCCCTCTTTCGTCCAGCGTGCTCGATCCCACGGTCTACCCGACAGTCGAAAAGGCGATGGGCATCGAGCTTGCCCGCTACGCGCTTTCGGGACGCTAGGAGAGAGACATGGCCCGCGATGCCGGACTGGAAGAGCTGATCCTAGAAGACCTCGGCAACCGCGCCGGGCTTTCGCAAAAGGCGATGTTCGGCGGCTGGGCCTATCTGCTTCACGGCAACCTGCTTCTTGGCGCACGCGAGGGTTCGCTGCTTGTCCGGCTCGGCAAGGGCAATGACGGCTGGGCGCTCGCGCTGCCGGACATCGAGCTGATGGTGATGAACGGGCGGGCGATGCATGGCTGGGTGCGGGCAGGGGCGGAGGCCTATGGTGATGATGGCCTGCGCAAACGGCTGCTCGATGGGGCGATTGTCTTCGTGGAGACGTTACCGGCGAAGTGAAAGGTTGCGGGTCTGCCCTGGCCGTGAGTTTGGCGATTTGCCCTCACCCTAACCCTCTCCCCGCTCGCGGGGAGAGGGGACGAGATCGACGGGCAGCCGCGGAGTGTGTGGCAAGCGCTGAGCTGTTGGACAGCCACTGCGGGGACGTCGCCGTGGCGTAGGTCGACACGACAAGCACAACGCGTCCCCTCTCCCCGCCTGCGGGGAGAGGGCTAGTCCTCGGGTTGAACCCGAGGAGAGGGGCCGTTGCCGTCCCTCACCACAACCGTGAGGGGGCGCGACCTGCGGCGCCCCGAATGCGAGGCGGCGGCAAACTCCCGCCACCGCAAACCAGGGGGACAGCGACCCCGCCGCGAATGATTGGGGCCAACCGCCCCGCCGACACGATGAAGAGGAACGAGACGATGCCCAAGGCCAATCCCCGTCACCCGAACTTTCCCATCCCCGGCGGGCCCGAACTGCGCGCCAAGGGCTGGCGGCAGGAAGCGCTTCTGCGGCTCTTGGAGAACGTGCTGTCGGTCGGTGAAGATCCGGACAATCTCGTCGTCTACGCCGCCCTCGGCAAGGCCGCGCGCAACTGGCCGGCGCACCGGGCCATCGTCAAGACGCTCATCGAAATGGACGAGGACCAGACGCTGATCATCCAGTCCGGCAAGCCCGTCGGCCTCTTGAAGACCCATGCCAAGGCGCCGCTCGTCATCATGGCCAATTGCAACATCGTCGGCCAATGGGCGAAGGCCGAGGTGTTCTATGACTTGCAGCGCAAGGGCCTGATCTGCTGGGGCGGGCTGACGGCCGGCGCCTGGCAATATATCGGCAGCCAGGGCGTTATTCAGGGCACCTACGAGATCTTCATGCGCATCGCCGAGCGCCGGTTCGGCGGCGATCTTTCCGGCCGTTTCGTGCTGACCGCGGGGCTTGGCGGCATGGGCGGGGCGCAGCCGCTTGCCGGCCGCATGGCGGGGGCGGCGATCCTCTGCGTCGATATCGACGCCGAGCGGGCAAAGAAGCGTCGGGAAATCGGCTATCTGCAGGAGATCGCGCCCGACCTCGACACGGCGCTTGCGATGATCGACGCCGCGGTCAATGAGAAGCGTGCGCTTTCCGTCGGCCTCGTCGGCAATGCGGCCGAAATCTATCCGGAGATCGCAAGGCGCGGCATCGTGCCTGACGTGGTAACCGACCAGACCTCGGCGCATGATCTTGTCTATGGCTACGTACCCAAGGGCATGAGCCTCGACCAGGTGAAGTCGCTGCGTGACGATGGCCAGGGGCAGTTGATGGCGGCGAGCCGCGCCTCGATCGTCGAGCACGTCAAGGCGATGCTCGACTTCCAGGCGAAGGGCGCTGAAGTCTTCGACAATGGCAACCTCATCCGCACCCAGGCGCGCGAGGGCGGCGTCGCCAATGCCTTCGACATCCCAATCTTCACCGAAGCCTACCTGCGCCCGCTCTTTGCCCGCGCCATCGGCCCCTTCCGCTGGATGGCGCTTTCGGGCGAAGAAAGCGACATCGCCCGCATCGACGATCTGCTTCTCGATATGTTCCCGGACAACCGGATCGTCACCAACTGGATCCGGCTTGCGCGTGAGCATATTCCCTTCGAGGGCCTGCCTGCGCGTATCGCCTGGCTCGGCCATGGCGAGCGCACGGCGCTGGCGCGGCGCGTCAACGAACTGGTGGCAACGCGCGAACTCAAGGGGCCGATCGCGTTCTCGCGCGACCATCTCGATGCCGGCGCCATGGCCCATCCGAACATCATGACCGAGCGGATGAAGGACGGATCGGACGCGATTGCCGACTGGCCGCTTCTCGACGCCATGCTGCTCTGCTCGTCGATGGCCGACCTCGTCGTCGTGCACTCCGGCGGCGGCGGCTATGCCGGCTACATGACCAGCTGCGGCGTCACCGTCGTTGCCGATGGCACGGTCGAGGCCGACGAACGGCTCGACCATGCGCTCACCAACGACACCTCGCTCGGCGTCATCCGCTACGCCGATGCCGGCTATGAGGAGAGCTTCGAGGAGATCGCCGCCAAGGGCATCGGGCATGTGAAGGTTTAGGCTTGGCGTCAGTAGGTATTGGCTTCATGGCCGGTGCAGCGTTGCCCCATTCACTGACCTCATTCCTGTGACGAGCACAGAAATGAGGGATGGGAGGAGGCGGTCCACGCTTGAAAGCGAACTCTCGGCCGGGGCGCGGACGGCTCAATTCACGCAGGGAACTCATCGGGAAGGAAGGCTCTCGCTAAGGATCCGGCGGCCTCTGACATTGCCATCGTCCAGGTCTGCCCTGCAATCGAATGCCTTGGTAGCCCGCCCGCCGCGCGCTAGAATACCGCCTTTGCTGCCCGGAGGCGATCATGACGTCGAGCTTCAATGTGCAGAGTGCGGATGGTTACGAGCAGTTGATGGGTCGGTGGAGCCGGCAGCTTGCGCCGTTGTTCATCGATTTTGCAGGCATAGCCGATGGCGAGCGGGTGCTGGACGTCGGCTGCGGCACCGGCAGCCTGACCTTCGCGCTGCCGCGTGCGGCCGATCTCAGCGAAATCGTCGCCATCGATTTTTCGCCCGTCTTCGTCGAAGCGACGATCCGGGGGGCCACCGATCCCAGGATCAAGGTCCAACAGGCCGATGCGTGTGCGCTTCCCTTTGACGATGCATCCTTTGACCGGGCGCTGGCGATGCTGGTGCTGCATTTCGTGCCGGAGGCGGGAAAGGCGGTTGCCGAGATGCGCCGGGTCACGCGGCCGGGCGGCGTGGTCGCGGCCGTCGTCTGGGATCATTACGGCGGCATGCCGGGCATGCGCATGGTGCTCGATGTGGCGGCGATGCTTGATGGGAATGCCGAACAGGTGCGCAGCCGCTACTGTTCCCAGCCGATGATGCGGCCGGGTGAGATGATGCAGAGTTTTGCCGCCAATGGCCTCGAAGAGGTGGAGCAGACGTCGCTGATGATCCGGATGGACTATCTGTCGTTCGATGACTTCTGGCAGCCGATCGCAGCGGGCGAGGGACCGCTTGGCAAATATATCGGCGCGCTGGATCCCGGCCAGCGGGCGAAGATCGATGCGGCGGTCAGGGCCGCCTATCAGGCGGGCCAGCTGGATGGGCCGCGGTCGTTTGCGGCGGTTGCGTGGGCCTGTCGGGGTGTGGTTCCTGGGGCTTGAGAGGGCTGCCCCATTCGCTGCCCCCTCTGTTCTTGTCACAGCGATCCAGTGGTGCCGCGTCGGCGGCGCCGGCGCCGGAGACTCCCCATGTCCACCACAAGTCATTCACGGCGCGGACGCGCCGTGGCTGGATTTCTGTGACGGGCACAGAAATCACGGAGGGGAAGATACGCTCCGGAGCACTACAGCAATGGTGGCGAGAGGCTGCGCGATGCCGATACGGAAGTCAGGGGCAGACTCTGCGTGCAGTGCACGTCGAGCCCGAGCGTCGTGTTGCTTCAACGTCCGTTCGTCACACCACCGTCTCGCCGCCATCCACCACCAGGATCTGGCCCGTCATGTAGGAGGAGCGGTCGGAAACGAGGAAGAGGATCGACTCGGCGATCTCTTCGACGCTGGCCCAGCGGCCAAGCGGCACCTTCTCGCGAATGTAGGATTCGATCGCGCCGCGGCCGCCCATCTGGGCGATGAAGGGGTCGTTGAAGGGGGTGTCGACCCAGCCGGGGCAGAGCGCGTTGACGCGGATGCCGTGGCGGGCATAGTCGCCGGCCATCTGCTTGGTCATGGCGATGACGGCGTGTTTGGTGGTGGTATAGGCGATCATCTCGCGATCGTAGAGCACGCCGGATGAGGACGAGGTGTTGACGATGACGCCGCGGCTGGCGGCGCGCATCGACGGCATGACGAGGCGTGCCGCCATGAAATGGGCACGGACGTTCAAGTTCCAGGAGCGGTCGAAGCCGGCGACCTCGACTTCTTCGAGATCGCCCGCGACCTGGGCGCCGGCATGGTTGTGCAGGATGTCGATGCGGCCATGGCGGTAGAGGATATCGGCGATGCCATCGGAAAGGGCTGTGTCATCCGTCACGTCGATTGCCAGCGCCTCGGCGCTGCCGCCCTTTGCGGCGATCGCCTCGACGGCGGTCGATGCCGCCGCAAGGCTGCGGTCGACGACGACGACATGGGCGCCCTCGCGGGCCATGATGGCCGCACCCGCCTGACCGATCCCGGAGCCGGCTCCGGTCACGATCGCGACCCGGTCTTTCAGGATCATGGTTTCACTCCCCGGATTTTGTTTTCTTTTCCCGCATCAGGATGCGGGCGGTCAGGATCAGAAGCAGCGAGGCGACGAGCACCAGCGTCGCGATCGCGTTGATCTCGGGCGTCACGCCACGGCGGATCGAGGCAAAGACGTAGATCGGCAGCGTGGTCTTCGAGCCGGCGACGAAGAAGGCAATGATGAAATCGTCGAAGGAGAAGGTGAAGGCGAGAAGAAAGCCGGCGAGGATCGAGGGCAGGATTTGCGGCAGCACGATCGACCGGAAGGTGGTGAGCGGCGTCGCGTAGAGATCGCCTGATGCCTCGACGATGTCGCGGCCGAGGCTGGCGATGCGCGCCTTCACGATCATCGTCACCAGCGCCATCGAGAACAGACCGTGGGCGGCGATGATCGAGCCGTAGCCGAGCCCGAGCTGCGGCGGCTGCTCGCCGGGCCAGAGGGTGGCGAGCGCCGGATTGACGAAGGAGAAGACGGCGACGAGTGCCACCAGGGTCGCAATGCCGATGACGACGCCGGGAACGACGATGGCGGCCGCAAACAGTGCATCGAAGATCGCCCGGTTGCGCGGCGCCAGCCGCTCCATGCCAAGGGCTGCCATGGTGCCGAAGATCGCGGCGAGCGTGGCGCTGGTGAAGGCGATCAGCAGGCTGTTCTGGAGGGCAGAGATCAGAAAGGTGTTGCCGAGCGCCTTGCCGTACCAGGCGGTCGAAAAGCCGGTGAATTCGCTGGCGTTGCGCCCGGCGTTGAAGGAGAACAGCACGACCAGCGCGATCGGTGCGTAGAGGAAGAGATAGACGGAGGAGATGAAGGCGCGCATCAGACGAGATCCACCTGTCTTGTGCCGGCGACGCGGAAGGCGATGCGCATCGCCACCATCAGGATCACCACGACGACGGCAACCAGCGTGACGGCGATGGCCGAGCCAAAGGGCCAGTTTCGCGATTGCAGGAAGAGATCGACCAGCGCATTGCCGATGAAGAACACCTTGCCGCCGCCAAGCAGCTGCGGGATCAGGTATTCGCCAAGCAGCAGGATCGTCACCAGCGCCACGCCGGTCATCACGCCCGGCAGCGAGAGCGGCAGGGTGACGCCGAAGAAGGTCGAGACGGGTTTTGCGCCGAGATCGGCCGAGGCTTCAAGCAGCCGGCGATCGAGTTTTTCGAGGCTCACGTAGATCGGCATGATCATCAGCGGCAGGTAGCCGTAGACGATGCCGAGTAGCACCGCGCCTGGCGTGTTCAGCATCCTGACGTCCTCGATGCCGATCATCGAAAGCAAGTTGGGGATGCCGCGCGAGCCGAGGATGTACATCCAGGCATAGGTGCGCACGAGCAGGCTGGTCCAGAAGGGCACGACGACCAGCGACACCAGGATCAGCCGGTAGCGCGGATTGGCTTTGACCGCGAGGTAGTAGGCGACCGGATAGGCGATCAGCAGGCAGGCGAGCGCGCCGACGGGGGCCAGGATGAGGGTGTTCCAGAAGGCCGCCGCACGCGTCGGCAGGTTGGCGAACTGGGCAAAGGTGAAGGCCGCCTGATAGCCGCCTTCCGGTGCGCGCTCGCCGAACGCGAAGACCAGCATGGCGATGAAGGGCAGCACCAGGAAGATCATCAGCCAGGCGGCAGCCGGCGCCACCAGCGCCGCCGTCACCAGGTTCCTCTTCGTGTTCGTTGCCGCGGTCATGAAATGGTATCCGTTCGCGTTTCATTGGTAATTTCGGGCCGCATTCGCGCGGTGAGGGGAGCCCCTCATCCGGCCTGCCGGCCACCTTCTCCCCGCAGGCGGGGCGAAGGAGACATGTGGCGCCCGCTCGGTCCCTCACTTCCGACAGGGGCAAGGGCGGGGAGCTTGCAGCTTGTCCCTTCTCCCCGTCAGAACGGGGAGAAGGTGCCGGAAGGCGGATGAGGGGCAATTTCCTCACGGCGCAGTCGAAGGGGCGCTCCCTCGCTAGGAGACGCCAGCGTTCGATCAAGCCGACTTGAATCGCGCCATCAGTTCGGCGCGGCCGGGGTCGGTGAGGGTGACGGCGGCGCCGAATTCGAGCGGGGTCAGCGAAGCCTCGTCCGGATAGACGATCTTGTTGGAGGTGACGTCGACCGGAAGCAGCTTCATCACGCGGCTGTCGGTGGTCGGCGCGCCGTTGGCGATGTGCTCCTTCATCGCGTTTTCCGGCGCCATCAGGTAGTTGAGCAGCGCGTATCCGGCCGCCTTGTTGGCCGCACTCATCGGGATCGCGTAGAAATCCGACCAGATCTCGCCGCCATCCTTGCCGAGCACGAACTCGATTTCCGGCATGTCACGGTTGAGCTGGGCGCCGTCATTGGTCCAGCACATGGTCATCCAGGCGTCGGTGGCGCGCATCGACGGCTGGTAATCGCTGTTGATGGCGTAGAGGTGTGGCTTCACCTTGATCAGGAGTTCTTCGGCCTTGGCGAGTTCGTCCGGCTTGATCGAGTTGAAGGAGTAGCCGAGCGACACCAGCGCATTGCCGATGGTGGTGAGTTGGTAGTCGTGCACCATGGCGCGGCCGTCGGCCTCGGTCATGGCGATCTCGAAGAAGTCCTTCCAGCTCGTCACCGGCGTCTTGATCTTGCCCGAGTTCACCGCAATGCCGGTTGTCCCCCAGTTCTTCGGCACGGCATAGGTCTTGCCGTCGACGGTGCCTTCGTTGGTGAAGCGGGCGGTCTCGGTGGCGGCGTCGTAATTCGGCAGCTTGGACATATCGAGCTCATCGATGAGGCCGAGCTTCACATAGGTCGAGATCGTGTAGTTGGTCGGAACGAAGAGGTCCCAGCCGGTGCCGCCGGCCTGGAGTTTGGCGAGCATTTCCTCGTTGGAGCCGAAGACGTTGACTTCCACGGCGACACCGGTTGCCGCCTGGAAGGCTTCGAAGGTGGCGGGGTCATGGTAGTTCGGCCAGGTGGCGATCGACATCTGCGTGCCGAGGTCGCCGGCAAAGGCGGTGGAATTGAAAAGGCCCGGCTGGCGGGCGAGCACGGCGGTCGCAAGTCCGAGACCCGTGACGCCGAGGAAGTGGCGGCGGGTGACCGAGCCGCGCTTCAGGCGCATCAGTTCGTCCGAAAGCTGATCGGCGGTGATAGGGGCATTTTCTCTGTACCATTTGCTCATGACGCTGTTCCCTTTATCGTTTGACGTTCATGCGTAGGCGGCAGAACCGGCTTGTTGAGGCCGGGAATCAGGCTGGAAAGACGTGAAGCGCCTTCGGATCGAAGGCGAGGCCGACTTTTTCGCCGGGCTCGACCAGTTCGCTGTCGCCGAGCGCGCGGCGGTCGGCCGTGACGAGGAAATCGCCGAGCCCGTCGACCGCGACGGAGTATTCGACGGCTGACCCTAAGAAAATCCGGTGGGTGACGGTGCCGGCGAGCGCCTCAGTACTCGCTGCGCCATTGCGCGTCAGCCGGATCGCCTCGGGCCGGAGCGCCACGGTTGCCGCACCCTTTGTGCCGTTGACGGCAGAGGCGGAAAAGCGGGCGCCGTTGGCAAGGACGAGCGACGAAGCACCGTCGATGGTCGCATCGATGCGGTTGGTCTTGCCGACGAAATCGGCGACGAAGAGGCTGGCGGGCCTGTCGTAGATTTCCTGCGGCGAGCCGACCTGGACGATGCGGCCGGCATTCATGACGCAGACGAAATCGCTCATCGACAGCGCTTCTTCCTGGTCGTGGGTTACGAGCACGAAGGTGATGCCGAGCTCGCGCTGCAGCGTCTGCAGCTCGATCTGCATGGCGGTGCGCAGCTTCTTGTCGAGCGCTGCCAAGGGTTCGTCGAGCAAAAGCACCTTCGGCTTGTTGACGATGGCGCGGGCAAGCGCCACGCGCTGCTGCTGGCCGCCGGACATTTCGTGGATGCGGCGTTTGCCGAAACCGCCGAGCCGTACCATCTCCAGCGCCTCCTGGGCGCGGCGCGAAATCTCTGAGCTGGCGATCCGCGGCCGCATCTGCCTCAGGCCGTAGGAGACGTTGGCTTCGACGTCGAGATGGGGGAACAGCGCATAGTGCTGGAACACCATGTTGACCGGGCGGCGGTAGGCGGCAACGCCGTTCATCGGCTCGCCGCTGATGAACACCGTGCCTTCGCTCGGCTGCTCGAAGCCGCCGATCATGCGCAGGCATGTGGTCTTGCCGCAGCCGGACGGCCCGAGAAGCGCCATGAAGGCGCCGCGCGGCACTTGAAGATTGATGTCGGAAACGGCCGTCACGGCGCCATAACGTTTGGCGACCGAACGGAACTCGATGTCGTTCGTCGAAGCGGATGTCACGTCTGTTCCCTGCGGTTTGTTTCGGATGTCGCCATGATCTCCCATCCTGGCACTC
>NZ_DASYHB010000194.1:0-2812 GCF_035999185.1 Ensifer sp.
AACCTGCCGCCTGACAAATATGAGGGCGAAAAAGGATGGAATACCCTCGTGCTGAACTTCGACCCCTCGGAATTCGCACTCTAGAGCTGCCGGGATTGGAACCCATGCCGGATAGCAAACCACCCCTGCAAACCCTTCGTACGAAGCTGAAAGGCTTGTCTCTATGATCAAGGTCTCTCTTATCCGCGCCATGATGGTGGCCGCGGGCATGTTAGCCGCCGTCGTGGCGGCGGTGACGCCGGCGAATGCTGAAGTCGAAATCAACATCAACAAGGGCAACGTCGAACCGCTGCCGATTGCTGTCACCGACTTCCTCCAGGGCGAACTCGGCCAGAAGATCTCCGACGTGGTCGCAGCCGACCTCAAGCGTTCGGGCCTTTTCGCGCCGATCAACAAGGGCGCCTTCATCGAGAAGATCAGCAATCCGGATGCAACGCCGCGTTTCGAGGACTGGAAGGTCATCAATGCGCAGGCGCTCGTCACCGGCCGCGTGACGCAGGAAGGCGACGGCAGGCTGAAGGCCGAGTTCCGCCTGTGGGATACGTTCGGTAACAAGCAGATGACCGGCCAGCAGTTCTTCACCCAGCCGGAAAACTGGCGCCGCGTCGCCCACATCATCGCCGACGCCATCTACCAGAGCGTCACCGGTGAAAAGGGCTATTTCGACACCCGCATCGTCTATGTCGCCGAAAGCGGCCCGAAAACGGCACGCAAGCGTCAGCTCGCGATCATGGACCAGGACGGTTTCAACGCCCGTGCGCTGACCAATTCCAACGACATCGTTCTGACGCCGCGCTTCTCGCCGAACCGCCAGGAAGTCACCTACATGTCGTTCGAAAACCAGCAGCCGCGCGTCTACCTGCTGCAGCTGGAAACCGGACAGCGCGAAGTCGTCGGCAACTTCCCCGGCATGACCTTCTCGCCGCGCTTCTCGCCGGATGGCCAGCGGGTCATCATGAGCCTGCAGCAGGACGGCAACGCCAACATCTACACCATGGACCTGCGCTCGCGCACCACGACCCGCCTGACCAACACCGCAGCGATCGACACCGCCCCGTCCTATTCGCCGGATGGTAGCCAGATTGCCTTTGAAAGCGACCGTGGTGGCCGCCAGCAGATCTACGTCATGGGTGCCGACGGCTCCGGCCAGCGCCGCATCTCCTTCGGCGACGGCTCCTATTCGACGCCGGTCTGGTCTCCGCGTGGCGACCTCATCGCCTTTACCAAGCAGTCGGGCGGCAAGTTCTCGATCGGCGTGATGAAGACCGACGGTTCGGGCGAACGTATCCTGACCACCGGCTTCCACAACGAAGGCCCGACCTGGGCGCCGAACGGCCGCGTCCTGATGTTCTTCCGCCAGGGCGCCGGTTCCGGCGGGCCGCAGCTCTATTCGATCGACCTTTCCGGCTACAACGAGCAGCTGATCCAGACGCAAGGCTTTGCGTCCGACCCGGCCTGGTCGCCGCTGCTGGAGTAGATCCAGGCAGAAGCGGGATGTGGGCGGAAAACCGCAAGCCCTTTTCCTCATCTCGCTCCAGCCTGACCCGATTTGCGGCGGGGAATGTGGCAGTGACGCCGCTTTCTCGCCGCAAAGTGCTGGTCTAGCAGGCGCCGAACTTAAATTATCGATTTGTTAACCATAACTGTTGAAAAGCGATTAACCGCTTCCGGTTACAGTCTGGCAACCGTGAATTCAGACACTTCTCAAGGAGACCGGCGCATGAGCCGAATTGACACCCCGGCCGCAGGCCGCATGCAGACCATCGCTCGCAACCCGGTCATGATCGCCCTGGTCATGACGCTTGCCCTGGCTGGCTGTGCATCGAAGAAGAACCTGCCGGGCAGCGCGGGCGAACTCGGCCTCGGCGGCGCAGGCGCCGCAACGCCTGGCTCGCAGCAGGACTTCACCGTCAATGTCGGCGACCGCATCTTCTTTGACACCGACTCCACTTCGATCCGCGCAGACGCTCAGCAGACGCTCGCTCGTCAGGCCCAGTGGCTCGCCAAGTACCCGAACTACGCGATCACCATCGAAGGCCATGCCGACGAACGCGGCACGCGCGAATACAACCTGGCGCTCGGCGCCCGCCGCGCGGCTTCGACCCGCGATTACCTCATCAGCCAGGGCGTTCCGTCCAACCGCATGAAGACGATCTCCTACGGCAAGGAAAAGCCGGTCGCCGTTTGCGACGACATTTCCTGCTGGTCGCAGAACCGCCGTGCAGTGACCGTTCTTGGTGGTGCCGGCATGTAAATCCCAAGTTCCGTGGCCGGGTGTTGCCCGGTCCGGAATGGGATGTGATCCAGCGGAATACTTGCGTGTTCCTGAGATCACAGACAGCTAAATTAAAAGGGCGGCTCAGTGCCGCCCTTTGCTTTTTTACCACACTTTGGCCGAACTCCGTTGCTTTTTCAGGGCAATTGGAAAACTGTGCGGCAATCACCCAGTTGACTCGGCGAGATGTATTGCGGGGGCCCTGGTCAAGGGTGGGACAACCGGAATTCGAACAGGACAAATGAAATGAAGAAATTTGTCGTGGCGGGGCTGATCGGTCTTGCGGCCCTTTCGGGCCTCGGCCAGTCGGCGAACGCCATGCCGCTTTCAGGGCTGCTGGCCCGAACGACCGAAACCAACGCCGGGGCGCAGCAGAAACTGCCCGTGGTGAAGGTACAGTCGGCCGAGACCGCACGGATTGGCCAGCTTGAAGAACAGATCCGCTCGCTCAACGGGCGTATCGAGGAAATGAGCTTCCAGCTCCTGCAGATGCAGGAACAGATCCGGAAGTTCCAGGAGGACAACGAATTCCGCTTC
>NZ_DASYHB010000196.1:0-27994 GCF_035999185.1 Ensifer sp.
CTCGGCCATGGCAAATCCTAAGCGCCTCCTCATCCTCGATTCCCTTGTCAAGGAAGAGATGGCAGTCGGCGCATTGGCCAACAAGGTTGGGCTGAGCCAGTCGGCTCTCTCCCAGCATCTTTCCAAGCTCCGTGCCCAGAATTTGGTCAGCACGCGTCGCGATGCGCAGACGATTTATTATTCGAGCTCATCGGACGCGGTGATGCGGATTTTGGGCACGCTGTCCCAGATCTACGGCGACGAACAGAACGCCACCGCAGAAAAGACTCCGGTCCGCAAGTCGGCCTGATCTTAAGTCCGCACCTGCGGACCCGCTGGAACAGCCCCACACGAGAAATCGCGCGGGGCTTATTCTTTTGTGGGCGCCAGAAAAGACACAAAAGTCTCTGCGTTTACCGGGCCTTGAGACTTCGGCGCCACCATGTCGCGCGACAGATCGCAGGCAACAGCGGACAAACGAGAATGCGTGACAAGGTCCGTTGGGGCATTGCCGGCACCGGCACCATCGCGAACAGTTTTGCATCAGACTTTCGGTACGTGGCGAACGCGCGCCTGGGCGCCGTTTCATCGCGCAGCGCTGCGACGGCCGACGCCTTTGCCGAGCGGTTCGGCAAGATCAGCAGCTATCAAAGCATCGAGGCGCTTGTCGACGCGCCGGATATCGACGCAATCTACATCGCCTCTCCCAATGCGCTGCATCGCGAACATGCCGCCATCGCGCTTTCAGCCGGCAAGGCCGTCCTGGTCGAAAAGCCGTTGACGACAACGCTTGCCGATGCGCGTGCGCTCGCAAGCGCAGCCGCCGCCAGCGGCACCTTCGCAATGGAAGCGCTGTGGACCAACTTCCTCCCGGCGCTATCGCGGGTTCGCGCGCTTCTTGAGAGCGAGGCGCTTGGCACCATCCGGCACGTGAGCGCAGAACTCGCCTACGAAAAGCCCTTCGACGCAAACAGCCGCTTCTTCGATCCGGGCCTTGGCGGCGGTTCGCTGCTCGATCTCGGCGTCTACCCGATTGCGCTGTGCCTCAATCTCTTTGGAGCGCCGGCAGCCATTGGCGGCACCTGGAAAAGCGCGCCCTCCGGCGTCGATCTCGCAACGACCATTCAGTTGACCTACGGCGGTTTCGACGCTGAGCTCGCCTGCGGTTTCGACCGCAACGGCAGCAACCGCTTCATCATCGAAGGCGATCGTGGCACGCTCGCCATCGACGCACCCTTCCTGAAGGCAAGCCGAATTTTCATTGCCACCGGCAGCCCCGCCCGCCGGCTGCTGGCATCTAGAGGGCAGGCCCTTTTCAAAGTTGCCCGGCGCATTCCCCTGCCCGGCCTTGAGCGTTTCGACCACGGCTTTCCCGGCCATGGCCTGCAATTCGAGATCGAGGCCGCAAGCGCCGCCATTCTGGAGGGCCGGTGCGAGCATGTGCTGATGCCGCTGTCGCGCAGCATCCAGGCGCTGGAAATCATCGAGGCGATCCGCGCAAAGCACGCGGCGGCCTGAAGCAGACCAACGCTAAGTGCGAGCAAATCTGAAAGATCGCGCCGCGCTTCAAGGACCACGCCGCACGCCGTCGAGGATGGGCGGACCTAACTCTCTGATATTACACAATTCCGGACGGAAAACCGTTTTACACTTTTCCTGGAATTGCTTTAAAGATCGAGCGGCCGATAGCCCTGCCAGCCGCTGTTGAGTGCGAGCACGACCTCGGTCAGATGCCGCGCCGTCGCGCCGGAGAAGAATGGCGTGTCGCCCCGCGCGATCGCATCGGCCTGCACGGCAATGCCACGCATGAAATCGATCTGCGACGGGAAGGCAGGAAGCGCCGTCGCACCTGGCTTCTTGGGGTAGCGAACCTTCGTTCCCGGATAGAGGCGAACGGGCAGCTTGCGCCCGAGCTTCCATTCCAGCCAGTCGAGCCCGCGATGCATCAGCGCACGTTTCGCACCGAACGCCTCGACGTGCACCGGCGAACGATTGTCCCAGAGATCGCGCACCACGATCACGCCCCTGTCGCCGATCACGGTCAGCGACCGGTCGCGCGGGGCCGCCAGACCGCAGGTGACGCGCGCCGTCACGCCGGAGCGGAACGTCAGGCATCCCACCGAAAAATCGGGACCGAGTGCCAGCGTTTCTGTGCCCGGCCCCTTGTCCGGGAAAGTGAGTGCCGAAACGGCGCTCACCTCCGCGATCGGGCCGAACAGCGAAACCAGCCAGCTTGTCGCGTAGCCCGCATGTTCGAGCGTACAACCGACTTCGAATTCGTGCACACCCGGCCAGCGGGCGCCAGAGCGGCTGCGCCAGGCGCGCCAGTTCGCCTTGAAGACCGGTCCATCTTCCATCTCGGCATAGACCAGCCTTGGCGTACCGATGGCGCCGGCCTCGAGCAGGCTTGCGCAGAGCGCCTGGGCATCACTGAGGCCATTGGCTGGCGCGCCGGCCAAAACCAGCGCCCGATCACGGGCAAGCGCGACGAGTTCGCTCGCCTCGTCGACCGACATCGCCAACGGCTTCTCGCAATAGACGTGCTTTCCGGCCGAAAGGGCGGCGCGGTTTACGGTATAGTGGCTCTCGGGCGTCGTCAGGTTGACGACGATCGACACGGCCGGATCGGCCAAAAGCGCATCCATTGAAGCATAGGCCGAAACCGCCCAGTGGCGCGCAAAGGCATCGAGGCGTTCGGCGTCGCGGTCCCAGACACCGACGAGCCGCAGCTGAGGGTGGTTGGCGAGTGTCGTCATGTAGTAGTCGGCGACAAAGCCCGTTCCGACAAAGGCAATCCCGGTCACGCTACCTCCTATCGGGCATCAGCCAGGAACGACGCGACGTAGACGAGCGGTGCGTTCCAGTTGATGGCGATTTCATTGGACCCGTAGGCTTCGATATCGTCGACATAGCAGGTCTGCGGCGCGCAGCCGCGCAGATGCTCCTTGGCGATATCGTCGACAAAGGTCGAGTTCGGCCCGCCGGCAAGCGACCCGACAGGCGGGTTGGGCAGCCTCTGATCGCGCTGGTGCGCATACCAGCGGCTGTGCTGGTTCTGTGGCGAGCGGGTGCCATAGCCGGTAACGTAGGACAAGCCCAGCGCATTGCGGCCGAGAATGTAGTCCATGCCCTCACGCGCGCCATTTAGAAAGACCCTCTCGCCCGAGAGATCGAAGGCGGCCGAAAGCACGATGATATTTTGCAGCATCAACTGGTTGGAGCCCCAGTCATAGCGCCGATCCCGGGGCTGATAGACGATGCCGAAGGGCTCGGCCCGTTGCAGAGTCAGCAGTTGCTGCGCCGCCGAAAGCACGGAATTGCGGATCATGGCGCGGTCCGCCGTCGGCAGGTCGGTGCCGTAGAGCGCCAGTTGCAGGCGCGCGAAGCCCGCAACGTTGCGCCAATCGAAGGCGCCCGTGGGTGAAAAAGCCTCCGCCTTCCAGAGCGGGGATGCCCGCAAGCTTCTCAGATACTCGCGATTGCCGGTCGTCAGATAAAGCTCGGTCGCCGCCCAAAAGAGCTCGTCCGAAATGCTGTCGTCGTCATAGTCGCCGCCTCCCATCTGTCCGTCCGATTTCGGCGCGAACAGCGGCGGATTGGAGTTGGCTGCCACCCACGCCTTGCGCGCGGCGGCAAGCAGTCGCGCCGAAAACGTCGGGTTTTCTTCGGCAAAGAGCCTGGCCCCCTGGGCAGCGACGGCAGCGACATCGAGCGTTGCTGCGGTCGAAGGACGATGCAGCGCCCGCGGCTGCGGATCTTCCCCCGGCAGCATCGGCGCGTCCGTCCAGGCGGTATCGTGGACCTTGTGGTGCACCATGCCCGCCAGCGGTTCGCCATCCGGCACCATCATGCGCAGGAGGAAATCCAACTCCCAGCGCGCTTCGTCGAGAACATCGGGCAGGCCGTTGCCGTTTTCCGGAATGCGCGACACACCGTCACGCGTCACCGGCGAGCCCTTGGAAAAAGCACGGCCACGCTCGTAGGCGGCCAGAAGCTGTGCCGCCGACAGTGCGCCGGTGACCGCATACTTGCCGTGGTCACCGGCATCGTACCAGCCGCCGGTCACATCAAGCCGGTAGGCGCACGACCAGTCGCCATAGAGCGTCTCGGCCTGTTTGCCATCGAGACAAGGGACCGCCTTGTCGCCCTGGTTCGGCGCGATGCCGACATGGCCGGCAGGCCGGGCATAGGCCTTGCCGGCAATCGACGCCTCTATCTCGACGCCGCTGCGTTGCGGGTAGAACCAGGACAATGCGTCGGTGCGCAGTCGGCCGTAGAGATCGTCACTGACCGAAAAGCGGTCGCTGGCCCAATCGCCCGACACGAGGCGATAGCCGTCGCCGGCGGTCGCAAAAGTCGAGAAGTCCGCGACCTGCGTTTCGACGCCGGCCGTGGGATCGAAGCCGTGTGGCTGTGTCTTGCCCTTACCGACGATCCTGTTCTTGGCATCCATCAATTGAAAGTCGATCGGCCGCTTCGCGTCGGCGACAAAGGTCGCCCGCTTCGGCCCATCGGTCAGGTAGCCAAGCTGATTGACGCGAATGGCCGGCCCTTCGAAAGCCCGCTTTGCCGCCCGCGCCATGGCACCCGTCGCCGCCAGCGACACGTCGTCGAGGCACACCTGGCCGCCCTCGGTCCCGCCGAGTGCAAACACCAGCTGCGCCTCATCCGGTTCAGGAGCCTCGAATTCCGCCGAAAACGCTGTCCCGCTCGCAGAACCCGCGACCGTGAACTCGGCGGCTGCGGTCCAGGGGTCGGCAGCCCGCTGCACTCTTGCCGGCACCGCACGCGCCGGGTTGGTCGCCACTTTCATCGACAGGCGATAGACGCGCCCTGGCACGAGCTTCAAACCGTTGACGCCGATGAGTTGGCTCCAGACGTCGCCGCCGCTTTCGACCTCCGCGCAGAGCTGACCGCCAGACCGTTCAAGCCTCAAGCCGTCACTCGCCCAAAACGTGTCGCGGGCGTCTTCGAACTGACCGTCGGCTATCAGCTCGGCGGCTGTCGCCAGGCCCGGCAGGAAGAGCGCGGCAATCGCCGCGTGTACTATCCCGAACCTCGACACGTGCTGAACTCCCGATACGTCAGGCCAGGTCATGAGGTGGAGAGGCCTTTTTTGAAGGCGGCCACGGACCCGGCAAGGCATGGCAGCAGAGGGTTGCCGCAAACAGGTTAAGCTTGAGAAAATTTCCGGCGCCGCGACAAAAAAACGCCGCCTCGACGGGCGACCTGTGAGCAGGGTTGCGAGACTTGACGCGACCCGGCGCCCTGATAGTTTGACCAAAGGGTAAAAAAATGAGCGGGCAGCGCCGCCTGCCTGAGACCGACCGAGGAGAACTGGAATGTCGAACCGCCTCAATACGCCGAACGATCTGCGCGCCTTCTGGATGCCGTTCACTGCGAACCGGCAGTTCAAGAAAGAGCCGCGCCTGTTCGTCGGCGCCAAGGACATGCACTACACGACCCATGACGGTCGCACGGTGCTGGACGGAACGGCGGGGCTCTGGTGCGTGAACGCCGGCCATTGTCGCCCGAAGATCACCGAGGCGATCCGCGAACAGGCGGGCGAACTCGACTATGCACCGGCCTTCCAGCTTGGACACCCCAAGGCCTTCGAACTGGCAAACCGCCTGGTCGATATCGCGCCTGAAGGCATGAACCACGTCCTTTACACCAATTCCGGCTCGGAATCGGTCGATACCGCCCTCAAGGTTGCGCTCGCCTATCACCGCGCCAAGGGCGACGGCTCGCGCTTCCGCCTGATCGGTCGCGAACGCGGCTATCACGGCGTCAACTTCGGCGGCATCTCGGTCGGCGGCATCGTCTCAAACCGCAAGATGTTCGGCACGCTTCTGACGGGCGTCGACCACATGCCGCACACGCACTTGCCGGCCCAAAATGGCTTTACCCGGGGCGAGCCGGAGCATGGCGGCGATATCGCAACCGAACTCGAGCGTATCGTCACGCTGCATGACGCCTCCACCATCGCAGCCGTCATCGTCGAGCCGGTCGCCGGTTCCACCGGCGTGCTGATCCCGCCGAAGGGCTACCTCAAGAAGCTGCGCGACATCTGCACCAAGCACGGCATCCTGTTGATCTTCGATGAAGTCATCACCGGTTTCGGCCGCCTCGGCACGCCGTTCGCCGCGCAGTATTTCGATGTGAAGCCGGATATCATCACCACGGCCAAGGGCCTGACCAACGGCGTCATTCCGATGGGCGCGGTCTTCGTCACTTCCGAGATCCATGATGCCTTCATGAACGGCCCGGAGCACATGATCGAGTTCTTCCACGGCTACACCTACTCGGGCAACCCGATCGCGTCCGCCGCCGCCCTTGGCACGCTCGACACCTACAAGGAAGAAGGCTTGCTCACACGTGCCGCCGAGCTTGCACCCTATTGGGAAGAAGGCCTGCATTCGCTGAGAGACTGCCCGCATGTCATCGACATCCGTAACCTCGGCCTGATCGGCGCGATCGAATTGCAACCGATCGCCGGCGACCCGACCAAGCGTGCCTTCTCGGCCTTCCTCAAGGCCTACGAGAGCGGCCTGTTGATCCGCACGACCGGCGACATCATCGCGCTGTCGCCGCCACTGATCATCACCAAGGCGCAGATCGACGAACTCTTCGGCAAGCTGCGCGCCGTTCTCAACAACAACATCTGATAAGGCTGACCGCCAACGATCTTGACCCTTTCCCCGGCAACGGGGGAAGGGTTACTCTTATCTGCCACAAGGAACCCGGCGGCGGCCGCTCGACCGCGCCGGGCGCACAAAAGAAACTGGAGTTGCCTCATGTCCGAAACGCTGGAACGCTACATCGATCAGGGCGTCGGACGCGAGCCCGCCGACATCGTCTTGAAAGGCGGCCGCTTCTTCGATCTCGTGACCGGCGAACTGGTCGCCTCCGACATCGCCATCTCCGGCGACCGTATCGTCGGCACCTTCGGCAGCTATGTGGGCCGCGAGGAAATCGACATCACCGGCCGCATCGTCGTGCCCGGTTTCATTGACACCCATCTGCACATCGAATCCTCGCTGGTCACCCCGCACGAGTTCGATCGCTGCGTCCTGCCGCTCGGCATCACCACCGTCATCTGCGATCCGCACGAGATCGCCAACGTGCTCGGCACCGAAGGCATCGAGTTCTTCCTCGATTCCGCGCTCGAGACGATCATGGACATCCGCGTCCAGCTCTCCTCCTGCGTGCCGGCGACCCATCTGGAAACTTCGGGTGCCGACCTTCCGATCGAGAGGCTGCTGCCCTTCCGTCGCCACCCCAAGGTCATCGGCCTCGCCGAGTTCATGAATTTTCCCGGCGTCGTGCACAAGGACCCGGTCTGTCTCGCCAAGCTCGAGGCGTTCCAGGGCGGGCATATCGACGGCCACGCGCCGCTGCTGTCGGGCAAGGACCTGAACGGCTATCTCTCAGCCGGCATCCGCACCGAGCATGAATGCACCACGGCCGAGGAGGCCATGGAGAAGATGCGAAAGGGCATGCATATCCTCGTGCGCGAGGGCTCGGTCTCCAAGGACCTGCACGCGCTGATGCCCATCATCACCGAACGGCTGTCGCCGCATCTGGCGCTTTGCACCGACGACCGCAACCCGCTCGACATCGCCGAGCAGGGCCATCTCGACCACATGATCCGCACGGCAATCGCTGCCGGTGTCGAGCCGCTGGCGATCTATCGCGCCGCCTCGATCTCGGCCGCGCGCGCCTTCGGCCTGCGCGATCGCGGCCTTGTCGCTCCGGGCTGGCGCGCCGATCTCGTGGTCATCGACAGCCTGGAGAACTGCAAGGCCGAGACGGTGTTTTCCGGCGGCCGCCGCGTGACCGACGCGCTGTTTGCAACCCGCAAGCCGGTCGCGCCCGTCGGGCTCGACAGCGTCAAGGCCGGCCATGTCCATGCCAGCGCCTTCGGCGTGCCCGTCACCGATGGCGATACCTCCGTCATCGGGGTTCTGCCCGGCAAGATCATCACCGAGCACCGACGCTACCGCCTGCCGGCCGTCGGCAACCAGACCGGCGTCGATCTTGGCCGTGACATCATCAAGGTCGCCGTCATCGAGCGCCACGGCGTCAACGGCAACCACGCCAACGGCTTCGTGCAAGGGTTCGGACTGAAGAAGGGCGCCATCGCCTCCACCGTCGGCCACGACAGCCACAACATCTGTGTTGTCGGCGTCAGCGAAGAAGACATGGCGATCGCCGCCAACCGGCTCGGCGAGATCAAGGGCGGCTTCGTCGTCGTCGAAGACGGCAAGGTGACCGGCGAGATCGCGCTGCCGGTCGCGGGCCTGATGAGCCTCGAGCCTTACGAGTCCGTTCGCGACACGCTGCACCACCTGAGACAGGCGGCCTTCGCGCTCGGCGCCACGCTGGAGGAGCCGTTCCTTCAGCTTGCCTTCCTGCCGCTGC
This sequence comes from Ensifer sp., assembly GCF_035999185.1. Classification (GTDB taxonomy): domain Bacteria; phylum Pseudomonadota; class Alphaproteobacteria; order Rhizobiales; family Rhizobiaceae; genus Ensifer. The sequence continues at coordinate 8,404 of NZ_DASYHB010000196.1, forward strand.
CGGTGATCCCGCATCTGAAGATCTCCGACCGCGGGCTCGTCGACGTCGACAAGTTCATGCTGATCGGGTGAAGCTACAGCGCCGCGCGCCTTATCGGGCGCGCAAAGGTCGCTACAGTACTTTGAATGCTGCATGTTCTGTCCTCTAATCGGAGACGATGAGAGGACAAAACATGCAGTAGAGGCGTCTCAATTGTTGGCCGCGACCGGCAACAGTTCCTTGCGGAAATAGACGACCCGCTCCGTCTCCTCGAAGCCCAGCGCCGTGTGCAGGCTCTGGCTCCTGAGATTGTCCGTCGCTGTGTCGGAGGCGAGTTCCTGGCACCCCTGGCTCGCCGCCCAGCGTTCCACCGCCGTGATCAGCGCCCGTGCCACGCCACGGCGCCGGTACGCGGGCAAGACATAAATGCCTTCGAGGAACGCCACCGGCGAGGTCTCGCAGCCATTGACGTAATCGCGACGAAGCGATGCCTCGGCAAAGCCGGCAGCAACCCCGACCTCGTCCTCGCACAGAAACGATGCATATCGGTCGCCTTCGGCAAGAGACGATTCGACCTTGGCGCGGTGCTCCGCTTCCGGCGTATCCGGCCAGAGTGCGAGCCGCATTTCGACCCATCGGGCGATCGTTTCGTGGTCCATCAACAACACGCGCATCAGAGTTTCCCAGAGAAGACCGACAGCCCAGCAATCTTGATGCTACCGGCTTCGAGGCGTGCCGGATATCCGGGCAAATCCAGGGGTTGCATCGAGGCGGCCGGCGCCAGAAACTCAAGCGGCTCGCGCGTGAGGTTGAAAACGAACAGCAACCGCTCGCCATCCTTCTCGCGAACGAAGGCGAGAAGGTCGCTGTTGCTGTCGAGGAAGCGTAGCGTTCCGTCGCGCAGGGCCGGTTGCGCTTTGCGGAAGGCGAGCGTCGCCCGGTAATGGTCGAGCACGGTGTCGCCTGTCTCCTGGGTATCGACCGCCAGTCGCTGATGTTCCGGCTTGACCGGCAACCAGGGCTTGCCGCCGGTGAAACCGGCGTTCGCCGCTGCCTCTTCCCACACCATCGGCGTACGGCACCCGTCCCTACCCTTGTAGGACGGCCAGAAGCGGATGCCGTAGGGGTCGCGCAGGTCTTCGAAGGCAAGCCCCGCCTCCGGCAGTCCCAGTTCTTCGCCCTGGTAAAGGCAGATCGAGCCGCGCAGGCAGGACAAAAGCGTGATCGCCAGCCGCGCCACTGTCTCCCGCTCCGCCTCGCCCTTGGCGAAACGGCTGACATGACGGGTCACGTCATGGTTGGAGAAGGCCCAGCACACCCAGCCGTCGGTCACGGCCTTCTGGAAATTCTCGACGCAGCGGCGGATATGCGTTGCCGTGAAATCGGGACCCAAGAGGTCGAAGGTGTAGCACATGTTGAGCTTGTCGCCGCCGCCCGTATAGGCGGCCACCGTCTTCAGCGACCGCGCACCGTCACCCACCTCGCCGACCGTCATGCGGGCGTCGTACCGGTCGAGCAGCGCCCGGAACCGCTGGAGGAAGGCGACGTTCTCCGGCTGGCTCTTGTCGAAGAGATGGTCCTGCATGCCGTAGGGGTTCACGTCGGGCGCATCGTTGCTGGTGGCGTCCGGGTCGGGAACGAGCGGCGGGTTGTCGCGCAGATGCTTGTCGTGGAAGTAGAAGTTCACCGTGTCGAGGCGGAAACCATCGACGCCGCGGTCGAGCCAGAAGCGGGCGGCATCGAGCACCGCGTCCTGCACTTCGGGATTGTGGAAGTTGAGGTCGGGCTGGGAGCCCAGGAAATTGTGCATGTAATATTGCTTGCGCACCCCGTCCCACTCCCAGGCCGGACCGCCGAAGATCGACAGCCAGTTGTTGGGTGCGGTGCCATCCGGCTTCGGATCGGCCCAGACATACCAATCCGCTTTGGGATTCGCCCGGCTGGATCGGCTTTCGACAAACCAGGGATGGCGGTCGGATGTATGCGAGATCACCTGGTCGATGATCACCTTGAGACCGAGGCGATGGGCTTCACCAAGCATCTCGTCAAAATCGGCGAGCGTGCCGAACATTGGGTCGACGTCGCAATAGTCCGACACGTCGTAGCCCATATCGGCCTGTGGCGAGGTGAAGAACGGCGACAGCCAGATCGCATCGACGCCGAGCGAGGCAATATGCGCCAGGCGCCGGGTGACGCCCTTCAGATCGCCGACGCCATCGTCATCGGTATCCTGGAAAGAGCGCGGATAAACCTGGTAGATCACCGCGCCGCGCCACCAGTCCTCACCCGAAACCTGCAGAGACGCCATGAATGCCCCCTCAAAGACGATCCGTCGAACAAAGGTGTAGCCTTGCCCGGCGGATCAGTAAACGCCGTCCTGTCTCCGCGACCGCATCACCGGAAACAATCTCTTGCCGTGAACGACGGAGCCCCTTATCCCGTCACAGGCGAAATTTTTGCGAGGAGGAAAGACGTGGCCGGTAAGATGCTTGCGATCGGGGAGTGCATGGTCGAGCTCATGCAGGCGGATGGCGGCCTGCTGCGCAAGGGCTATGCCGGCGACACCTTCAACGCCGCCTATTACGCACGCCTCTTCATGCCCGTCGACTGGACCGTCGGCTACTGCTCCGCCGTCGGTACCGATACGGTGTCGGACGAGATGCTCGCCTTCATGGCCGAAAAAGAGATAGACACGTCGGCCGTGCGGCGCATCGAAAACCGCTCGGCCGGCCTCTACATGATCCACCTGAAGGACGGAGAGCGCAGCTTCTCCTACTGGCGCTCCCATTCGGCTGCAAAGCTCTTGGCCGACGATGCCGATCATCTCCGTCGCGCCATCGAAGGCTCGGACCTCATCCTCTACTCAGGCATCACGCTCGCGATCCTCGCGCCAGACGCCGTCGAAACGCTGCTGTCGGAACTGCGCCGTGCGCGGGCCGCCGGCAAACTGGTGGTCTTCGACCCGAATATCCGCCCCCGGCTCTGGGACGACGCCGAGCGCATGCGCCGCACGCTGACCGACGGCGCTCGCGCCGCAAGCCTCGTCATGCCGAGCTTCGACGACGAAATCACCCATTTCGGCGACGCCTCGATCGAAGCGACGATCGCGCGCTACAAGAGCCTCGGCGCCGAAAATGTCGTCGTCAAGGATGGCGAAAAGGGCGTGACCCTCGCCTTCGGCGACAGGCCGGTTGAGCACGTCCCGGCGACACCGGTCGAACGTGTCGTCGATACGACCAGTGCCGGCGACAGCTTCAATGGTGCTTTCGTCGCTCGCCTCGTTGCCGGCGATACGCCCGCGCAGGCTGCTGCGTTCGCGGCAAGCGTCGCGGCCGGCGTCATCGGCCATCACGGCGCGCTGGTGGCAAAAGAAAAACTGCCTGCCGCTTAACCGGCAGTGGAAAGCGCCTAGGGACCTTTCCACACAACTGGCCAAGATATTGCTGGTCGTTGTTTGTCGGGAAACCCTTGCGCCACCCCACATGTCCGTCATGTGCTTGTCGCAGGAATCTCTGGCAGTTCCATTGGAACTGCGGGATCAGCCCAGATCCTTGTGCTGAAAGGGTCTTTTGATCCGACGGACGTCGGACCGCCGGATCCCCGCCACAAGGCGAGGATGAGGGAGGGTGGAATGAGCCGCCCGCACAAAAGCAATCTCAACGGCTGTCAGCAGCCGGACCGCTTAGCGGCGCTTCTTCGCCTTCGATTCGTAGGGATTGTCGCCCGACCGGAAGTGCATGCGGATCGGCACGCCCGGCAGGTCGAAGTCGTTGCGCAGGCCATTGATCAGGTAGCGAATGTAGGATTCCGGCAGCGCGTCAGGACGCGTGCAGGAGATCATGAAGCCCGGCGGGCGGGCCTTCACCTGCGTCATGTACTTCAGTTTCAGACGACGGCCGGAAACGGCCGGTGGCGGATGCTGGATCTGCTGCGAATCGAGCCAACGGTTGAGCCGCGCAGTCGAGATGCGCCGGTTCCAGGTCTTGTCCGTTTCGATGATCGCCTGCATCAGCCGGTCGAGGCCATAGCCGGTATGACCGGAGATCGGCACGGCGCGGATGCCGCGCGCCTGCGGCAGCAGCCGCTCGGTCTTTTCGCGAAGGTCGGCAAGCACCGTCTGCCAGTCCTCGACCAGATCCCACTTGTTGAAGGCAAGCACCGCCGCCCTGCCCTCGCGCAGGACGAGATCGACGATCTGAAGGTCCTGCTTTTCAAAGGGAATGGTTGCGTCGAAGACGATGACGACCGTTTCGGCAAAGCGAATGGCGCGCAAAGCGTCGGCAACCGAGAGCTTTTCGAGCTTCTCCTGCACCTTGGCCTTGCGGCGCATGCCGGCGGTGTCGAACATCTTGATGGTGCGGCCACGCCAGTCCCATTCGACCGAAATGGAATCGCGAGTGATGCCGGCTTCCGGGCCGGTCAAGAGCCGGTCTTCCCCGAGGAAACGGTTGATGAGCGTCGACTTGCCAGCGTTCGGGCGGCCGACGATCGCCACGCGCAACGGCTTGGTCTCGTCATAGGCAGCCTCGACTTCTTCTTCGCCGTCTTCGTCTTTAAACGTCGGGCTGAGGTCGATATCGGTCTCGGCCACGTCATCTTCCGGCGGAAAGGCGCGCTCCTCGCCGATCGCAGCCACGATCGCGTCGCGCAGGTCGAGCATGCCCTGGCCGTGTTCGGCCGAGATCGGGCAGGGTTCGCCAAGGCCGAGCGTGAAGGCATCGTAGAAACCGCCGTCCGAGCCACGCGCTTCGGACTTGTTGGCAACCAGCACCACTGGCTTGCCGCGACGGCGCAGCATTTCGGCCAAGGTCTCGTCGGCCGGCGTCAGACCGCCCTTGGCATCGACGAGGAACAGCGAGAGATCGGCCTCATCGATCGCGGCTTCCGTCTGCGCCCACATGCGGCCCTGCAGCGTATCGGGCGCCGATTGCTCAAGACCCGCCGTGTCGATGATGCGGAAGCGCAGGTCGATCAGCTTGGCATCCCCGGGCCGCCGGTCGCGGGTAACGCCGGGAGTGTCATCGACGAGCGCCAGCTTCTTGCCGACCAGACGGTTGAACAAGGTGGACTTGCCGACATTGGGACGCCCGACGATGGCGACGGTGAAGCTCATGGATCTATTCCGTTTCCGCTTGGAGCGCCCCAGCCGATCCGGCAGGCCGCACTCAAATCTTGTTTTCTGCCGCATTGGGCAGCGACAGTTCCACCAGGAACTGTTCCGTTTTCCTACGCAGTTCCGGACGCAAAACCGCTGCGCACTTTTGCTGGAACTGCTCATCTAACTGTCGCAGTCCCGGACGCAAAACCGCTGCGCACTTTTGCTGGAACTGCTTTAAATGCTTTAGCGCACAACCCCAAGACCGGGAACGATCTTGGGATCATGCGCTGATTCGAACGGGTCTTGCACCCTTATGCCCATCCCTTGCAGGACGGGCGGAAACTTACGCCTTGCCGCTGGCGGCGATCACGTCGAGCAGCATCTGTGCGCGTCCCGTGACGTTGCGCGGGCTCTGCGCATCGTCGACGATCTGCTGGAACCAGGTCTTCGCCTTGGCGTAGTCGCCGGCCTTGTAGGCTGCAAGACCAAGCGCCTCGCGTGCCGAATGGCGCATGTTGTTCTGCGGCGCTGCAAGCTGCTCGACCTCGGCCGAGACCTGCTCGTAGCTGCCGGCGTCAACCAGCAGATAGGCGGCACGCAGGCGGGCCGCGTCGCGGATGGCTTCCGGAACGTTGGCGTCCTTGCCGATGTCCGAAAACGCCTTCACCGCCGCGTCCGTTTCGCCCTTCTGGGCCTGAAGCGTGGCGGCGCGCAGACGAGCGAGCACCGGATAGGCGCCGTAGCCGTCCTTCTCGAGACCGTTCAACGCAGCCAATGCCTCGTCCGACTTGTTTTCCTTGGCGAGGTTCAGCGCCTGCAGGAACGCATCGCCCGATTTCGAGGAGGCGTTGTCCTGCCAATAGTCGAAGCCAACCTTGCCGATCGTGCCGAGAACGATGAGCACGGCGATCGCCGCAATGACACCGCCGAACCGGGCCCAGATGTTCTTCATCTGCTCCGAACGCAGTTCCTCATTGACCTCGCGGATAAAGCTGTCGTCTTGGTTCGCCATCTGCTGCCCCGGCCTTGCCTGCACTGGCGTGCCGTTCGAACCGTCATCGACGGGAACAGCACGCGATCTCAAACTCTTCGAACGTGCTGAGCGCGTCCTTATGCGCGCGCCGCACTTTCATGGATTTTGCGCCTTCTACCCGATTTTGCGGCGCTTGTAAGGGGGCGAACGTTATTTAGCCCATCGCAACGGGCGCAACGCCGATCAACCATTCGTGCAGCTTCCAGACGAAGAGCACGTAGACGACGAGGCCGATGACGACAGCCAGCACGTCGTTGGCCGACGATTTGAACACCGGCAACACGCGCTCGCCCGCCCGCTCGCGGCGTTTCAGCGAAATGCGCAGGATGACGGCCCAGGCGAGAAACGAGCCGAACAGCAGCACGGAGGACGTCTCGCCGTTGGCCAGCAGATGCGCCAGCGCCCAGATCTTGATCGACAGCACCTGCGGGTGCTTCAACGCCACCGCAATGCGCCCCGCCGGCAGGAAGCCGGCAGCGGCACTAATGAACGCAAAGAGCATCAGCAGCAGCGCGATATGGCGCAGGAACACCGGGGGATTGTAGAGCATCCCGGTTTCGCTTCGGGCCTGACCGAAGCCGTAAATGATCAGACAGAGGCCGATGAGGCTGAAGACGGCGTAGATCGCCATCCAGGTGCCCTTGCCGCGGCTTTCGATGACCCCGGCGCGAAAGCCAGGCGCAACCACGCGGATGAGATGCAGGCCGAGGAAAAGAATGATGCCGAGTACGAGTATCGCCATGAGGCCACCGCTTTGTTCGAGATATCGGACCTGCTCAGCGCCGCATGCCCGAAGGGACAAGAGCGGGTCGCTGCAGCACTTTGATTTTCTGTGTCATTCGACGCTGGGCCGATTCCGGTCCAGGCCGCTATGGAGTAGCCTTGATGGCGGCTTTTTTCCAGAGCGATCAAAGGATTGCCGCATTTTCGAACCATTTCCGACAAAACAAATCATTGCAGTTGATCATGATCCGTATTCCCCTCGCCATTTCGCTCGCCCTCTGTCCCGCCCTTGCAGCGGCCGAACCATCGACCCCGGCCACGGCCCCGGCTGGCGACAAGCAGCTCGTCATCGTTTCCTTCGACGGCGCGCACGACAACGCGCTGTGGGAAAAGAGCCTGGCGATGGCCAAGCGCACCGGCGCGCATTTCACCTACTTCCTCTCCTGCACCTTCCTGATGACGCGGGCGGATGGCAAGGAAATCTACCGGCCACCGGGACAGAAGCCCGGCCGCTCCAATGTCGGCTTTGCCCAGAGCCGTGAAGAAATCGCCGCGCGCGCCGGCCATATCTGGCGGGCCCATCTCGACGGCCACGACATCGCCAGCCACGCCTGCGGCCATTTCGACGGCAAGGGCTGGAGCAAGGCCGACTGGCAGAGCGAATTTGCGACCTTCAACACGGCGCTAAGCGATGCCTGGAAGAAGGCGGGCAAGCCCGAAGCGGAACCGGCCGGCTGGTCCGAATTCGCCAAAACCGGCATCAAGGGTTTCCGCGCGCCCTATCTCTCCTTGAGCGATGGCCTGCTGCCGGCGCTGAAGGCGGACAATTTCACCTATGACGCCAGCCTTGTGACTAAGGGCCCGGGCTGGCCGACGACGAAGGACGGGCTGCCGCGCTTCGGCCTGCCGCTGATCCCCGAAGGACCTTCGCAGCGTCCCGTCATCGGCATGGACTACAATCTCTTCGTCCGCCACTCGATGGGCGTCGAGAACAAGAAGGACAGCGCGCGCTTCGAGGCGCGCACCTACGAGGCCTATCGCAAAGCCTTCGACCGCGAATATTCAGGTGACCGCATCCCGCTGCAGCTCGGCTTCCATTTCGTCGAGATGAACGGCGGTGCCTACTGGCGCGCGCTTGACCGGCTCTTGAGCGAAGTTTGCGGCAAGGCAGATGTTGCCTGTGTCAGCTACGCCCAGGCTTTGCCTTTGATCGAGCAGGCAAAAAAGAAGGCGGGTCGAACCGCCTTCTGATTGGTTTCATTCGCTCGCCTCAGGCCAGCTCTTCGTTGCCGCCAACGGCTATGAACTTCTGCTCGATTTCCGGCAGCGGCTCGTCATCGATTGCGGCTTCGAAAGCGCGCAGGCGCTTGTAGATCGACAGCAGTTCGACGATCGTCGGCCAGGACGAAACGAGGTACTGGAACGATGACGTCACCTGCCCGAAAGCACCGGAGATCTGATTGAGCGCACCGAGCGTGATCTTGCCAGCGATGATCGACGGCGCGAGGATCAGCAGCGAAAAGATGCCGTTGATCTGCAAGTAGAAAATGCGGGCGATGTTGAAGTAAAGATAGTGAAAATAGAGCCGGAAATAGTTCCGGCGAACGTTCTCGAAGAGATCGGCGACCGTCGGCGGCTGGGCGCGATCGGCGTGGTCTTCACCATAGACCAACTCCTTGCGGTAAGCCGCCTCCACGCGCTGGTTGCGAAACTCGAGGCCCGGCAGCTTGATACCGACAAGCGCCAGAAACACCGTGCCGAACAGCGACCAAAGGACAGCAGCTGTCACCAGCGGATAGGGGATGGCGCCGACGATCGGCAGCTCGCTGACATTGGCCGAAAGCCGGATCAGCACCGGGGTAAACGCAATCAGCGTCATCACGCTGTCGATGAGACTGACGCCAAGGCCCTCCACTGTCGTGGAAAAGCGCATCGTATCTTCCTGCACACGTTGCGATGCACCTTCGATATGGCGCAGCCTGCCCCAGTGGGCCATGTAGTATTCGTTCATCGCCGTCCGCCAGCGGAAGATGTAGTGGCTGACGAAAAAGCGGGTCATCACCGCGACCGCGACCGCGACCATGGCGATGCCGAGAAAGACACCGATTTCTCCATAGAACTCGGCTGCCGTCACCACCTTCGTCTTCGACACAATTGCCTGGATCAGATCCCAGAACGGGCCGTACCAGTTGTTGATCGCGACGCTGACCTGCACCTGAAAATAGGTAACGAAGAGGATGAGTGCCGAGCCGAGGATCGACCAGTTCTGCCAACGGTGCGGCGAGTAGACGTACCAGAAAGCGGCAAACAGCCCGACGACAAGCGCGAAATAGAGGTAGAACCAGATGAAGGCCGGCGACCAGAAGGCAGAGATGCCGGTGATCGGCGGCGCATCCGCGGCCAAAGGCGGCATTCCGAAGACGGCGCCCAGCTGTTCGCCGCCGCCATACCAGAAGGCTACGGCAACCAGCGACCAGACGACAAAGGATATGAAGAAGAGCTTCGGCTTCGGAAAGAAGGATAGGAACAAGTGCGGCACTCTCGTTTCGGAGGAGGAGAACAACTCGCCTCCCGAAGCGCCGAAACTAGGGCAAAGCGCCGCCGTCAACAATCGGGTAATGTAAACGTTACTGTTATTTCATCCGGACAAGGGGCGTGCGAATGGCAGGTTTTTCGCCGTTCCTCACGCGTTCAGGGCTGCCGAAATCCGCTTCAACTCGATGACGATAACCCCGCCACAGACAAGCAGCACCGCGGCCGCAATCAAGGTCGGCGCTGCGAAGCTGCCGGTGCGCTCCGCAAGCCAGCCGGCAACGAGCGGCCCGATGATCTGGCCGATACCAAAGGCAGCCGTCATCAGCGCCAACGCCTTGCGCGGGCTTTCCGGCGCAAGCCGCCTGCCGATCTGCAGGCCATAGGCGGTGATCATCATGAAGGTGGCGCCGAGCATCACCCCGCCGGCTAGCGGCGCGTAGGGCAAGGGCAAGCTGACTGTCAGCACCAGCCCCACCGCCTCGACCAGCAGGCCGATGGCATAGACACCGGCAAGGCCGAAGCGCGGCACGGCGAACCGCCAGAGATAGACGGAAAGTGCTGCGGCAAGCCCCGTCAGAAGCCAGGCGAGAAACTCGATGCTATGGCCGCCACTGGCATCGCGCGCCATCGTGACAAGGAAAGTGGCGGTGATCACATATCCGAAGCCGAAAAGGGCATAGGTCAGCGTCACCACCGTGAAGGGCCGCGTCCACAAAAGTGGCTTTTCCCTCACAGTACCGGCACCGGTGGATGGGACGCCTGGCAAAAGTGCCGCGACGACAATGGTGCCGATCAGCCCGACGAGAGCCCCGGCAAACCAGTCGCCTTGGGAGGTCGACAGCCCCGCGTGGCCAGCGAGCGGGTTCGCCCAAACCGAGAGCGAAGAGAACGCGATACCAAGGCCGACGCCGCCGAAATGGACGGCCGGCAAATGCTCCGACCGCGCCATGAGGCCGTGGCCGAGCACGATGCCGGAGATGAAGATCATGGCAAAGGCGCTGGCGAGCCCGGCGAGGAAGCGGATCAGCGCCAGCACGACAACGGAGGACGAAAGCCCCATGGCCGCGAGCAGTACCGTGGTCGCCGCAAGCGCGAAGAGGCCGATCCGGCGCTCATGCCCATGCGCCCAGCCATAGGCGGCAAGGATCGCTCCGGCGAGATAGCCGATAAAGTTGGCCGAAGCGATGAGACCCGCGTCGCCCGGCGACAAGCCGAGGTCCGCCATCATCGCCGGCAGGATCGGCGTATAGGAAAACCGGCCGAAGCCCATGGCGACGGCCATTGCAACCGCACCGGCAGTTGCGGTCGCGGAAATGTTGGTCTGAAGCGGTCTGTCGAGCGTGGTCATGCCACTTTATTGCGCCGCAACACGAGAGATCACAAACGACAATAATTGAAGGACCTATTGAGAAAATCGAACGATCGCCGATTTCAACAGGTTAGCGGCCGACGCGTGCCGGAACGCCGCGCGCCGGACGTGGTTGTTTAACCCGGCAGCGTTACCACCAGCGGCCCACCGCGGGTGACGACGACCGTGTGCTCGTACTGGACCGTCGGCGCGCGCGGATCGCTGTAGAGCGTCCAGTCGTCATTGCCGCCTTCGGCCCATTGCGCGCCCATCGACAGGAAGGGCTCGACGGTGAAGACCATGCCGTCGGTCATCCGGCGGCGCTCCTTGGGATCGGGCCAGGTGGCGATCTCGGTCGGCTCTTCGTGCAGCGAGCGTCCGATACCGTGGCTGGCGAGATTGGTGACGAGCGAATAGCGGTTCTTGCGGGCAAAGTCGCCGATCGCGTTGCCGATCGCCGCCAGCGGCTGATCGGGGCGTACCTGCTTGAGGCCGACCCACATCGCCCGCTTGCCGTCTCGGCAGAGCCGGTCGATCGCAGCCGTGACCGGAGGCACCGGGAACGACGCGCCGGTATCGGCGAAGATACCGTCCTTTTCGGCCGAGACGTCGATGTTGACCAGATCACCGGCCTTGATCACACGGCTGCCGGGGATGCCGTGGGCAATTTCCTCGTTGACGCTGATGCAGGTGGCACCGGGAAAGTTGTAGCAAAGCTCGGGCGCCGAGCGCGCACCCGCCTCCTCCAGCACCTTGCGGCCGATCGCATCGAGTTCCGCCGTGGTGATGCCGGGCTCAAGCGCCTCGCTCATTGCCTGCAGCGCATTGGCGCAGATGCGGCCGATTTCCTTCAGCCGCAGCAGGTCTTCTTCGTTGTTGAGGGTCATCCGTGTCTCGCTTTCGCGCTCACATGTAGCGTGTCGTTGTGTGTTACGCCAGCACCGAGCGAGAAGGCCGGCGCTGCCGCCGGCCCTCGAACGATCAGACGGCAGCCGGAGCCGCGGCCCTTTCCTCGGCCAGCGCCTTGCGCACCAGCGGCGCCACCTTTGTGCCGTAGAGTTCGATGCCGCGCATGATCTGGTCGTGCGGCATCGGCCCAATCGCCATCTGCAGCAGGAAGCGGTCGTTGCGGAAGAGCTTCCAGTTCTCGACGATCTTCTTCGCCACCGTTTCCGGATCGCCGAGGAACAGGTTTCCGTCGGGGCTGCGCGCCTGGTCGAAATGCGCCCGGTTCGTCGGCCCCCAGCCGCGCTCGCGGCCGATGCGGTTCATCACTTCCGCCTGCGGCCCATAGAACTGATCGGCGGCAACATCGGTCGTATCGGCAATGAAACCGTGAACGTTGATGCTGGTCTTCAGCTTGGCCGCATCCTGGCCGGCGCGACGGGCCGCCTCGCGGTAGAGATCGAAGAGCGGCGCAAACCGCCTCGGCTCGCCGCCGATGATCGCCAGCGCCACCGGCAGGCCGAGCGCACCGGCGCGCGCCACCGATTGCGGCGTGCCGCCAACGGCGATCCAGAGCGGCAGCAACTCCTGCAACGGACGCGGGTAGACGCCGCGATCATTGATCGCCGGCCGCATCTCGCCTGCCCAGGTAACTTTCTCGCTGTCGCGCACCGCCATCAGCAGATCGAGCTTCTCGGCGAAAAGCTGGTCGTAGTCGTCGAGCGACTGGCCAAAAAGCGGAAAGGATTCGATGAAGGATCCACGGCCCGCCATGATCTCGGCGCGACCGTTGGAGATGAGGTCCAGCGTCGAGAACTGCTGGAAGACGCGCACCGGATCGTCGGAGCTCAACACCGTAACCGCGCTGGTCAGCCGGATGTTCTGCGTCCTCGCGGCGGCAGCGGCAAGGATCACCGCCGGCGCTGAAGCCGCATAGTCGGGGCGGTGGTGTTCGCCAAGCCCGAAGACGTCGAGCCCCACCTGATCGGCAAGCTCGATCTCTTCAAGCAGGTTGTTGAGGCGCCGCTGCCCCTCCCTGCCCTTGTCTGCAGCATTCGGATCGACATCCGCAAAAGTGTAAAGTCCGAGTTCCATAGTGCCCGTCCTGTTTGTGTTGTCACAACAGATAGTTGGCGCGCGGGTGGGCAGCAAATGCTCATCCGGGAAACGCTGTGTTTCCCAGGCGAGCATGAATGGGAGCTGTGTCGGATCGTGGGCGGGACCAGACGAAAACGGCCGGACTGCGGACGCCTAGCTCAGCGTGCGCTTGACGGCGTTGCGCCAGCCTTTGAGCTTGGCCTTGCGCGTCTTTTCGTCCATCGCCGGTTCGAAGCGGCGATCGCGCGCCCAGGACTTGGCAAAGTCTTCCTGCTTCGGCCAGACACCGGCTCGGCTGCCGGCGAGCCAGGCGACGCCGAGCGCGGTCGTCTCCAGAATGACGGGCCGGTCGACCGGGGCGTCGAGCAGGTCGGACAGCCGCTGCATCGTCCAGTCGGAGGCGACCATGCCGCCGTCGACGCGCAGTACCGTTTCCTTGCCGTCGTTGCGCCAGTCCTTGTGCATCGCCTCAAGCAAGTCGCAGGTCTGGTAGCAGACGGCTTCCAGCGCTGCGCGCGCGAATTCGGCCGGTCCGGTATTGCGGGTCATGCCGAAGATCGCGCCGCGCGCGTCCGGATCCCAGTGCGGGGCGCCGAGGCCGGTGAAGGCCGGCACCAGATAGACCTCCTGTGTCGGGTCAGCACTTTCGGCAAGCGAGCCGGTATCGGGTGCCGCCTTGATCACCTTCAGTCCGTCGCGCAGCCACTGCACCGCAGCACCGGCAACGAAGATCGAGCCTTCGAGCGCGTAGGTGGTTTCGCCGTCGAGCCGGTAGGCGATCGTGGTCAGCAGCCGGTTCTTCGAGCGCACCATGTCCTTGCCGGTGTTCAGCAGCGCGAAGCAGCCGGTGCCGTAGGTGGATTTCAGCATGCCCGGCTTGAAGCAGGCCTGGCCGATGGTCGCTGCCTGCTGGTCGCCGGCAACGCCGAGGATCGGGATCGCCGCGCCGAAAAGCGCCGGATCGGTGACGCCGAAATCGGCGGCGCAATCCTTGACCTCGGGCAACATGGCGCGCGGCACCTTCAGGATCTTCAGCAGTTCGTCGTCCCAGGCATTCTCGGCAATATTGTAAAGGAGCGTGCGCGAGGCGTTGGTGGCGTCGGTCACGAAGGACTTGCCGCCGGTCAGCCGCCAGATGAGGAAAGTGTCGATGGTGCCGAAGCAGAGCTCGCCCTTGGCGGCGCGCGCCTGCGCCCTGTCGACGTTGGTCAAGAGCCAGTTGAGCTTGGTGCCGGAGAAATAGGGATCGAGCAAAAGGCCGGTCTTCTTGGTGAAGGTCTTTTCCAGCCCCTGCTTCTTCAGCCGGTCGCAATAGGACGCGGTGCGGCGGTCCTGCCAGACGATGGCATTGTGGATGGGGTTGCCGGTCTCGCGATCCCAGACGACGACGGTCTCGCGCTGGTTGGTGATGCCAATGCCGGCAATGTCGCTGGCCTTGATGCCTGCCTTGGCGATCGCCGTCTCGACGGTCGAAACGACGGTCTGCCAGATCTCTTCGGGATCATGTTCGACCCAGCCGGATTTCGGGAAATGCTGCCTGAATTCGTTCTGGCCGACGCCGACAACCTTCTGCTGGCCGTCGAAGACGATCGCCCGGCTTGAGGTCGTACCCTGATCGATCGCGAGAATATATCCGCCCATATGCCCCTCCCCGGCCACACGCATGTTTATTCACCCGACCACAAGGGCGGGACGTCATTTCGAAAACTTCAATACGATGGCAAAACGAATGTCAAACGAAAACAAAACGCAACCAATCGGCTTCGTCGATCCCCTCGGCAAGTCTGCGACCCAAAGGTTAAAAACACAATTGTCAGGTCAGCCGTTTTCCGCTTAGGCTGGGGCTGTTGCGCCGCAACAAAATCGGTCGGCGGCGCTGCATAGGGAGAGAGAAGCAATGACGAAAACAGCGGTCATCACCGGTTCGACGAGCGGCATCGGTCTTGCGATCGCCAAGGTCTTCGCCAAGGGCGGCGCCAACATCGTACTGAACGGCTTCGGCAGCCCTGACGAAATTAAAATGGCGACGGAAGAGGTCAGCGCGCTGACGAGCGGAACTGTGCTTTATCATGGCGCCGACATGACCAAGCCCGCCGAGATCGCCGACCTGATCGCCACCGCGACGACGCGCTTCGGCAGCGTCGATATCCTCGTCAACAATGCCGGCATCCAGTATGTCGAGAAGGTCGAGGATTTCCCGATCGAGCAATGGGATCGCATCATCGCGATCAATCTCTCCTCGTCATTCCATACGATCCGCGCCGCCATTCCCGGCATGAAGGCGAAAGGCTGGGGCCGCATCATCAACATCGCCTCCGCGCACGGCCTCGTCGCCTCGCCCTTCAAGGCGGCGTATGTCGCCGCCAAGCACGGCGTTCTCGGCCTGACGAAGACCGTTGCGCTGGAAGTCGCCGAAAGCGGCATCACTGCCAATTCGATCTGCCCGGGCTATGTGCTGACGCCGCTCGTCGAAAAGCAGATCCCCGACCAGGCGCGCACCCGCGGCATCACCGAGCAACAGGTGATCAACGACGTGATGCTGAAAGGCCAGCCGACGAAGAAGTTCATCACCGTCGAGCAGGTCGCAGCGCTTGCCGTCTATCTCGCCGGCGAGGACGCCGCGCAGATCACCGGCACGCATGTGTCGATGGATGGCGGCTGGACGGCGCAATAGCAGCCGACATCTGTCAAGAAGACGGCAGCGCGGACTTGATGTCCTCGCGCTGCCCGCATGGCGTGCAAAACTCCGTTCAGCCCTTTGCTTTTCTGCATAACCACCTAAGATCAAAGTGATTTCAGGACGTATGCAGCAGCAGGGAATGAATGGCATGCCCCAGCCGAACGGATCGATCAGCTTCATCCTCAACGATCGCGAGATCGCCCTTTCGGACATCGCGCCGACCACGACCCTACTCGACTATCTGAGACTGGAGCGCCGGCTGACCGGCACCAAGGAAGGTTGTGCCGAGGGCGACTGCGGCGCCTGCACCGTGCTCGTCGGCCGGATGGTGGGCGGCAGGCTCGTCTACGAAAGCGTCAATGCCTGCATCCGCTTCCTCGGCTCGTTGCAGGCGACCCATGTGGTTACGGTTGAACATCTCGCCGCTCAGGACGGCGCGCTGCATCCGGTGCAGCAAGCGATGGTCGACTTCCATGGCTCGCAATGCGGCTTTTGCACGCCCGGCTTTGTCATGTCGCTCTACGGCCTCTGGCTCGGCAACGACAACCCTGATCGAGCCGACATCGAAAAGGCGCTGCAGGGCAACCTCTGTCGCTGCACCGGCTACGAGCCGATCGTGCGCGCCGCGGAAGCGGCGGCCAAGGCGCGCCCTTCCGAAATCTTCGACCCGATCACACGGGAGCGCGAAACAATCACCGCACGGTTGATGGCTCTGACGCCGGTTGAAACCGTCACCGTTCGCCAGGCCGAACACTGTCTGATCGTGCCGGCCGACGGCGACGGCCTGGCAAAGGCGCTCGCCGAAAATCCGAGTGCGACGGTCGTTGCCGGCTCGACCGATGTCGGCCTTTGGGTGACCAAGCAGATGCGGCCGATCAACCCGGTGATCTTTATCAACGGCATAGCCGAACTGCAGCAGATCGAGGAGAACGATGCGGGCCTGACCATCGGCGCCGGCGTCAGTTACACCATGGCCTTTGCCGCCCTCAGCAAGACATTCCCTGCCCTCGGGCCACTGATCGACCGCATCGGCGGCGAACAGGTACGCAACATGGGCACGATCGGCGGCAACATCGCCAACGGCTCGCCGATCGGCGACAGCCCGCCGCCCCTGATCGTGCTCGGCGCCACCGTGACACTGCGCTCGACCGCGGGTCGCCGGACGCTGCCACTCGAAGCCTTCTTCATCGCCTATGGCAAACAGGACCGTAAGCCCGGCGAATTCGTCGAGAGCATCTTCGTGCCACGCCTGCCGGCGGGCAATCTCTTTGCCGCCTACAAGATTTCCAAGCGCCGCGACGAGGACATCTCCGCCTTGCTTGGCGCCTTCAGTCTATCGGTCGAGAACGGCACAGTGCAGACCGCACGCATCGCCTTTGGCGGCATGGCGGCCACGCCAAAGCGCGCCACCCATGTGGAAGCGGCATTGATCGGCAAGCCCTGGAACGAAGAAACAGTTCGTACGGCACAGGCCGCCTTCGAGACCGACTACCAGCCGCTCACCGACTGGCGCGCCACGAGCGACTATCGCATGCTTGCGGCGAAAAACCTCTTGATGCGTTTCTTCCTGGAAAGCGGTGGAGAACCCGCGCAACTCGTGCGCTACGCCGCGGGAGAGAGATAATGGACAAATCCACCTTCGAGGAACGCAAGGCGATCCGCGGCGAGATGCATGCCTCGCAGCGTCACGACAGCGCCCACAAACATGTCTCCGGCACGGCCGATTACATCGACGACATGCCCGAACCCGCAGGCACGCTGCATGGCGCGCTCGGCATGACCGACCGGGCGCACGCGGAAATCACCGCCATGGATCTGTCGGCCGTCGCAGCCGTGCCCGGTGTCGTCCTGGTGCTGACCGCCAAGGACATGCCGCATTCCAACGACATCAGCCCCAGCCACCTGCACGACGAGCCGGTGCTTGCTGATGGGCTCGTGCAGTTCCATGGTCAACCGGCCTTTGCCGTGATTGCCGAAACCCGCGAGATCGCGCGGCGGGCAGCAAGGCTGGCCAAGATCACCTATCGCGACCTGCCGCATTTCACCGACATTCTCGACGCCGTCGCCCATGGCGGCCAACTCGTGACCCAGCCCTTGACCCTGCAGCGTGGTGACGCCGAGGCAGAATTGGAGAAGTCACCGCGCCGGCTCAAGGGACAGATGCGCATCGGCGGCCAGGAGCATTTCTATCTCGAAGGCCATATCGCCCTTGCGATACCCGGCGAGGACGACGAAGTCGCCGTCTGGTCGTCCACCCAGCACCCGAGCGAGATCCAGCACATGGTCTCGCACGTGCTCGGCGTGCCCTCGAACGCCGTGACCGTCAACGTGCGCCGCATGGGCGGCGGCTTCGGCGGCAAGGAAACGCAGGGCAACCAGTTCGCAGCGCTCGCAGCCGTTGCTGCCAAGAGGCTCAACCGCGCCGTCAAGTTCCGTCCGGATCGCGACGAGGACATGACGGCCACCGGCAAGCGCCACGACTTCCTGGTCGACTACGATGTCGGCTATGACGACGACGGCCGCATCCATGCGGTCCACGCCAATTATGCGGCGCGCTGCGGCTACTCGTCGGATCTGTCAGGCCCGGTCACCGACCGCGCACTGTTCCATGCGGACAGCTCCTACTTCTATCCGCATGTAAAACTCACCTCGCAGCCGTTGAAGACCAACACGGTGTCGAACACCGCCTATCGCGGCTTCGGCGGACCGCAAGGCATGGTCGGCGGCGAGCGCATCATCGAGGAAATTGCCTATCAACTCGGCAAGGATCCGCTCGAAATCCGCAAGCTGAATTTTTACGGCGAGAAGGGTTCCGGCCGCGACATCACGCCCTATCACCAGCAGCTCGAAGACAACATCATCGCGCAGATCGTCGCCGAGCTCGAAGAGAGCGCCGACTATCAGGCGCGTCGCCAGGCGATCCTCGGCTTCAACCGGACAAGCCGCGTGATCCGCAAGGGCATCGCGCTGACGCCCGTCAAGTTCGGCATCTCCTTCACGCTGACGGCCTTCAACCAGGCCGGTGCACTGGTGCACATCTATCAGGACGGCTCGATCCACCTGAACCATGGCGGCACCGAGATGGGCCAGGGGCTCTACATCAAGGTGGCGCAGGTGATTGCCGACAGCTTCCAGGTCGATCTCGACCGGGTGCGCATCACCGCGACGACCACGGGCAAGGTGCCGAACACCTCGGCGACCGCCGCCTCCTCGGGCTCTGACCTCAACGGCATGGCGGCTCACGACGCGGCGCGCCAGATCAAGGAACGGCTGGTCGCCTTCGCCTGCGAGCGCTGGCAGACGACGCCCGACCATGTCAGCTTCGTGCCCAACCACGTGAAGATCGGCGAAGAACTCATCCCCTTCCCGGAATTCATCAAGCAGGCCTATATGGGCCGCATCCAGCTTTCGGCCGCGGGCTATTACAAGACGCCGAAGATCCACTGGGACCGCGCCAGCGGCCGCGGCACGCCCTTCTATTACTATGCCTATGGCGCGTCCGTTTCGGAGGTCTCGATCGACACGCTGACCGGCGAATACATGGTCGATCGCGTCGACGTGCTCCACGATGTCGGCCGCTCGCTGAACCCGGCGATCGACATCGGCCAGATCGAGGGCGGCTTCGTACAGGGCATGGGCTGGCTGACGACGGAAGAACTCTGGTGGGACGACAAGGGCCGGCTTCGCACCCACGCCCCCTCCACCTACAAGATCCCGCTCGCCTCCGACCGGCCGAAGATCTTCAACGTCAAGCTTGCCGAATGGTCGAGCAACGTCGAGAAGACCATCGGCCGCTCCAAGGCGGTGGGAGAGCCGCCCTTCATGCTGCCGATCTCGGTTCTGGAAGCGCTGTCCATGGCGGTGGCAAGTGTCGCCGATTACCGCGAGTGCCCGCGGCTCGATGCCCCGGCAACACCGGAGCGTGTGTTGATGGCCGTCGAGCGTCTTCGCAACGCCTGACGGCCATCGATCCCGCGCCTAGATTCGCGGCAGCTCATTGATGCTCAGCAAGCGGCGAGCGGCGGCCATGGCCTCCTCGTCGTCGCGATGCGCCCCATGAACATCCATGAAACCCATGTCTCTCTTCATGTGGTCGGAGAGCGCGTTGACATCGAGCATCGGCTTGGGGGCAACAAGGCCGCCGAACAGGGC
>NZ_DASYHB010000063.1:0-14678 GCF_035999185.1 Ensifer sp.
TTCCGAAGCGAGGATTTCGTCGAGCTTGCGCAGGCGCTGGATCGAGTTCGAAATCGTCTTCCAGTTGGTCATCATGCCGCCGAGCCAGCGAGCGTTGACGTAGTACTGGGCCGAACGCTTGGCAGCGTCAGCGATGATTTCGGACGCCTGGCGCTTGGTGCCGACGAACAGAACGCGGCCGCCGTTGGCGACGGTGTCGCTGACGATCTGAAGGGCGCGCGACAGCATCGGAACGGTCTGTGCGAGGTCGATGATGTGAACGTTGTTGCGATCGCCGAAGATGTACGGCTTCATCTTCGGGTTCCAGCGGTGCGTCTGGTGGCCGAAGTGAACGCCAGCTTCCAGAAGCTGACGCATGCTAAAATCAGGCAATGCCATGCCTTTTCTCCTTTTCCGGTTGAACCTCCGCGAAGCGTCGAGCATGGTCTTTCGACCGGCCCACCGGCGGAACGATCCGGATTTCTCCCGGAACATCCCTTGCTTCACGTGTGGAATGGGCAGCCCCTTAACCGCTGCTGCCCGATAAATCAAGCCTTGGAACCCGCTTTTCGACGGGATCGGCTATTTACAATCCTCGGATTTGAAGACTTCGAGGTCCGCAAGCTTACCACTCAGGACAAAATCGCCGTAATCCATCGTCAGGTCGCGGGTGATTCCGTTCTCGTAGAGCTTGAACGACATGCGGTAGATCGGCAGCGCGTCGCCGCTCTTGTCGTCGTTGAAGTAGGAAATGGTCACCGGCCAGTAGCTGTCGCCACTGAGCTTGCCCGCTTTCCCGGCATCCGGCTCGTCGGCTGTGGGCTTTCGCGACTTTCCAACGAAGGTCGAGGTGATCAGCGTCTTGTCTCCAGAATCGGAGCCGTCGAAGATGCGCGCTTCAAAGAGGCTCTCGCCCTTCTGTGCCCGCGAGATCACTTCCATCAT
Source organism: Ensifer sp. (assembly GCF_035999185.1). Taxonomy (GTDB): domain Bacteria; phylum Pseudomonadota; class Alphaproteobacteria; order Rhizobiales; family Rhizobiaceae; genus Ensifer. The sequence continues at coordinate 925 of NZ_DASYHB010000063.1, forward strand.
GTGGGCCGTCGGGAAGCGGCTGGCGGCAAGCTCCACTTCCCGTTTGTCGGGCGCAGTCAGCTCGACTTTGACGCCGGCCTTTTCCTCATGCGCGGTACCGCGCACTTCCTTGTCCAGCTTCTCGTCGGTGAAGGAACGCGTGAGAAAGCGGAAATTGCCGTTCTTCAGGTCTTCATAGGTGGTGGTCTGCTGGTCGGTGAGACGCACTTCCTCGCCGGTATCGACCTGGGTCACGAAACGGAAGCTGACCGTATACCCCTCGCAGGCAGAACCATTGAATTCATAGACCATGCGACCATACATTCCGGCTATGCCCGAACGATCCGTCGCATCCTTGAGTTCCAGGTCATACACCGCGCGGTGCGGGACGAGGACACTTGCCCCCGCCGCAGTAACGCCCATGGCGGTCGTGACGGCGAAACCAACGCTGCCCAGAGTGACAAGACCGAAGCCTTTGCGAAACATTCGTTTCCTCCTGTTGGACTCGCCGGCAATGCTATAAACAAGCGTTCGGCAGAAGCGAGGCGGAGCTTGCTGGAAAAGTCGGCGCCCCGCCGCGATCCGGCCTGAATGCAGGATTTTAACACAAAAGACAACAATGGAGCTTTCCATGTCGGCAGAGATCGAAGCGCGCCTCAAGGAACTTGGCGTCACCATCCCTCAGGCCGCGACCCCGGTCGCCAACTACGTGCCGTACGTCATCAGCGGCTCGATGCTCTATATTTCCGGACAGCTCCCGATGGAGGACGGCAAGGTCGCCGTCACCGGTATCGTCGGCAAGGATGTCGACGTCGCCCGCGCCCAGCGTGCGGCCGAACTCTGCTCCATCAACATCCTTGCACAGGCGAAATCCGCTCTTGGCGGCGATCTCGGCCGCATCCGTCGCCTGGTGAAGATCAACGGCTTCGTTGCCTCGACACCGGAATTTGTCGAACAGCACCTCGTCATCAACGGTGCGTCCAACCTGCTCGCCACCGTGCTCGGCGAGGCGGGCAAACACGCCCGTGCCGCCGTCGGCATGGCTTCACTTCCCTTCAATGCCGCCGTCGAGATCGACGCGGTCATCGAGATCGCCTGATCAGGGTGCCCGCTATGGCTGACATTTCCTGGCTGAAAGCCCAACCGATCGCCCACCGTGGCTATCACGACATGAACAAAGACGTCTGGGAGAACACGCTTTCGGCCTTCTCCCGCGCTGTCGATGCCGGTTTCGCCATCGAGTGCGACCTGCAATACACTGCCGACAGCATCCCGGTGGTGTTTCATGACGACGACACCGAGCGCCTGTGCGGTATCAAGGGCGACGTGCGCGCCCGCACCGCCGGCGAGCTTGGCCTGATGGCGATCGGCGGCACCAAGGACAAGGTGCCGACACTGACGCAGATGCTGCGCCTCGTGAAGGGCAAGGTTCCCCTCGTCATCGAACTCAAGGGCCGCAAGGGCGATGACGACGGCTTTGCCGCCGCTGTCCTCGATACGCTCGAAGGCTACCAGGGGCACGTCGCTCTGATGAGCTTCGACCACTGGCTGCTCAAGGACCTGAAGGCGCTCGACGCGCCCTACCCGCTGGGGCTGACCGCCGAAGGCGCCAATCCGGAGACCTTCTTCGTACACGAGGAGGCGATGCAGCTCGGGCTCGACTTCATCTCCTATCATTACGGCCACCTGCCAAACTCGTTCATCACCAAGGAGCGGACCCTCGGCAAGACCATCATCACCTGGACGGTGCGTGACCGGCAGGCCGAAGCCTACACTTTCGCCCACGCGGACCAGATGACCTTCGAGGGTTTCGACCCGCGGGAGGCGCTGGTTTCCTGAGCTGATGTCAGACGCCGTCACCCTTAGAATAATGCAGTCCTTTGCCGGCATACCGGCAGAACGCTGGAACGTGCTTTCCGGCGCGTCGAAGGACCATTCCGGCGGCGTCTACAATCCCTTCCTCTCGCATGCCTACCTGTCGGCGCTTGAGCAATCCGGATCCGCAACCGCGAAAACCGGTTGGCTCGGCCAGCACCTGCTTCTCGAAGGTGCCGACGGACAGGTGCGCGGCGGCCTTGTCTGCTACCTGAAGAGCCACAGCCAGGGCGAATATGTCTTCGATCATGGCTGGGCCGACGCCTTTGAGCGCGCCGGCGGCCGCTACTATCCGAAGCTGCAGAGTTCCGTGCCCTTTACGCCGGCGACAGGGCCACGCCTGCTGACGGCCCATGGCGAAGCGGAAAGGCCCGTCCAGGATGCGCTGGCCGCCGGCCTCAAGGAACTCGCGCGCCGACACGACGCCTCATCGGCACATGCGACTTTCGTGCCGGAGACGGAAATACCGGCCTTCGAGCAGGCTGGATTTCTGCATCGCACCGACCAGCAATTCCATTTCAACAACGACGGCTATTCCTCGCACGCCAATTTTCTGGAAACCCTCGCCTCACGCAAGCGAAAGGCCCTGAAAAAGGAACGCAGGGCCGCACTCGAAAACGGCATCTCGATCGACTGGCTGACCGGTAGCGACCTGACGGAAGCGATCTGGGACCAGTTCTTTGCCTTCTACATGGATACCGGCGGGCGCAAGTGGGGCCGCCCCTACCTCACCCGCGAATTCTATTCGCTGATCGGCGAGCGCATGCCCGACGATATCCTCCTGGTGATGGCGCGCCGCAATGGCCGGTACATTGCCGGCGCCATCAACTTCATCGGCGGCGACGCACTTTATGGCCGGCATTGGGGCTGCATCGAGGACCACCCCTTCCTGCATTTCGAGGTCTGCTATCACCAGGCCATCGACTTTGCGATTGCGAAAGGCCTGAAGCGGGTGGAGGCTGGCGCGCAAGGGGAGCACAAGCTCGCCCGCGGCTACATGCCCGTCACGACCCATTCCGCCCATTTCTTCACCCATTCCGGGCTCGCTCGCGCGGTTGGCGACTATCTCGAGCGCGAGCGCAGGGATGTGGAGGAAACGGCGGAGATTCTTGCGGAACACGGGCCTTTCCGCAAAGGTGAGCGCCAGGACGACTGACGGTTCCGCGCCAATATACGAGGAAGAACAATGAGCTACGACGTCAACAATATCTTCGCCAAGATCCTGCGCGGCGAAATTCCATCGCACCGTGTCTACGAGGACGATGCGACTGTCGCCTTCATGGATGTGATGCCACAGGCCGAGGGCCATCTGCTGGTGGTGCCGAAGTCTCCTTCGCGCAATCTGCTCGACGCGGATCCCGCCACCCTGCCGTCTCTGATTGCCACGGTGCAGAAACTGGCGGTCGCAGCCAAGGAAGCCTTTGAGGCCGACGGCGTGACGGTCATGCAGTTTAACGAGGCGCCCGCCGGTCAATCGGTCTTCCACCTGCATTTCCACGTCATTCCGCGTCGCGACGGCGTGCCGCTGAAGCCGCATTCCGGCACGATGGAAGACGGCGCGGTGCTGGCTGCCAATGCCGAGAAGGTTCGCCAGGCGCTTTAAGCCTGGCTTCGGCCACGCGCCGAGAAATACCGTGAGCAGCTTGAGCCGGCACAAAGCCGGCTCTTTGCCAAAGCATCAGCAGGCTCTCAAAAGCCCAACCACCAGAGCCCCGCCGCAAGACATGCAATCGCCGACGCGATCCCGACTGCAGGCTTTCTTCCGAACAGGAAGAAGGCAGCTGCGCCAAGCGCGACCGATCCGACGCGAAGCCACAGAGGCGACTGTTCAAGCACGCCGGTCGGATAGAGAATGAGCTTCGCAATGACCGCCGCGACCAGCGCGGTCGCGACCGCCCTCACCCAATTCAACGCTTCAGAATCATCGCGCAACTTGTTGCCGGCGATCACGCCGAGCCACCGCCAGATATCGGTTGCGAGCCAGCCGGCGATCGCGATGAAGGCATAGGCCCACCAACCGTCGTGCCATGTCATGCGCCCACCTCCTTGCGGAGGCGCCACAGGCGCTCGACGAACCAGGCAAGCGTGCCGCCGACAAGGCCGGCGAGCAGAATGTCGAACTCCGGCAGCAGCCAGTAGAACAGCGGCCCGCCGATCAGCCCGAACAGCAGCGCGACATAGACGACCGGGTGGCGTGCCGAGTGCCAGATCGAGGCGAGGAAGTAGACGGGCGTTAGGAAAAACAGGCAACCGGCCACGATCGGCGGGAAATCCGCGACGAAATGGTAGACGACGGCGACCAGAAGCATGTTCGCCACGACGAGCGTGATGCCGAAGCCCGCAAAGAACGCAACGCGGCGCTCGCGGGGCACCTGCGGCACCTTCTCCATCGCAAACACCCAGGCGGTGATCGCCACGAAATGCGACAGGAACAGCAGCAGCCAGGTCGGTGTGCGCGGTGAGCGCAGCTCCGGGATCAGCGCGGCGACCATCGGCATCAGCCGCACGGACGACAGCGACACGGCGAGGAAGGCGGTTGCCAGCCCTGCACCACTCATCATCGAGCTGACGAGGATGACCTTGGCCGGAAGCGCCCAGACCATGCCGACCATGAACACGACCTGCTCCACCGGAATTCCGGCCTGTGCCGTGAGCGAGCAAAAGCCGACGAAGGACAGCATCAGGATGAAGGCCGGCAGGCTAAATATGCCGCGCATGCCTTTCCCGAACCAGGCGAGCGAGGATTGCTCGTCGTCTTCCTTCGTCATCAGCTATTCCGGATTGTCATTCTTTCAGAAAAACGGTGCCGGATGAGATCATCCGGCACCGTCGAACTTCACTTGCGATGGCCTACTTCTTGCGCGGCACCTTCGGTACCGTGCGGCCCTTTCGAGGAGCTGCGTCGCCGCTCTTGGCATCACCATCGGACGACGCCTTGGCGGCCGCCTTCTTCGGCTTGGCCTTCGCTGTGGGCTCGGCGCCCACCTCTTCCTTCTCCTCGGCCTTCTTCGGCTTGGCCGCCTTCATCGCCGGCCGGGAAACCTCCGCCTTCGGCTTGATCGGCGTGGTCTCGGGAACCGCATCCAGAAGGAGGCCCTTGGTGCCGTCGGCCTTGGTGCCGATCGTCACCCGAACGACGCCGCCTTTCTTCAGCTTGCCGAACAGAATTTCATCAGCAAGCGGCTTCTTGATGTTTTCCTGGATGACGCGCGCCAGCGGCCGCGCACCCATCTTCTCGTCGTAGCCCTTCTCGGCAAGCCAGGCGATCGCCTCGGACGCAAGGTCAAAGGTAACGTTGCGCTCGGCAAGCTGGGTTTCGAGCTGCATGACGAACTTCTGCACCACCTGGTGGATGACCGGGGTCGGCAGCGACGCGAAGGGAATGACGGCGTCCAGACGGTTGCGGAATTCCGGCGTGAACAGGCGGTTCAGCGCCTCTTCGTCTTCGCCCGAACGCTTGGAAGAGCCGAAGCCGATAGCAGCCCGGGCCATTTCCGATGCGCCGGCATTGGTCGTCATGATCAGGATGACGTTGCGGAAGTCGATCTTCTTGCCGTTGTGATCCGTCAGCGAGCCATGGTCCATGACCTGCAGCAGAATGTTGAACAGGTCCGGATGCGCCTTCTCGATCTCGTCGAGCAGCAGCACGCAATGCGGATGCTGGTCGACGCCATCGGTCAACAGGCCGCCCTGGTCGAAGCCGACATAGCCGGGAGGTGCACCGAGCAGACGCGAAACCGTGTGCCGCTCCATGTATTCCGACATGTCGAAACGCAACAGTTCGACGCCGAGCGAGGTCGCAAGCTGCTTGGCAACTTCGGTCTTGCCGACGCCGGTCGGGCCCGAGAAGACGTAGCAGCCGATCGGCTTGTTCGGTTCACGCAGGCCGGCACGCGCCAGCTTGATCGACGACGCCAGCGCCTCGATTGCCAGATCCTGGCCGTAGACCACCGAGCGCAGTTCCCGCTCAAGATTGGCAAGCACTGCCTCGTCGTCCTTCGAGACGGTCTTCGGCGGAATGCGCGCCATCGTCGCAATCGTCGCCTCGATCTCCTTTTCGGTGATCAGCTTGCGGCGCTTGCCGGCGGGCAACAGCATCTGTGCCGCACCGGACTCGTCGATCACGTCGATCGCCTTGTCGGGCAGCTTGCGGTCGTTGATGTAGCGAGCCGAAAGCTCGACGGCTGCCTTGATCGCCTCGTTCGAGTATTTCAGGTGGTGATATTCCTCGAAATAAGGCTTCAACCCCTTCATGATCTCGATCGCGTCGGCGATCGTCGGCTCGTTCACATCGATCTTCTGGAAGCGACGCACCAGCGCCCGGTCCTTTTCGAAGAACTGCCGGTATTCCTTGTAGGTGGTCGAACCGATGCAGCGGATCGCGCCCGAAGACAGCGCCGGCTTCAACAGGTTGGAGGCGTCCATCGCGCCGCCGGACGTGGCACCGGCGCCGATAACCGTGTGGATCTCGTCGATGAACAGCACCGCACCCGGGTAATCCTCGAGTTCTTTCACGACCTGCTTCAGGCGTTCTTCGAAATCGCCGCGGTAGCGCGTGCCGGCAAGCAGAGTGCCCATGTCCAGCGAGAAGATGGTCGCGTCCTGCAGGGCTTCGGGCACCTTCTTTTCGATGATGCGCTTGGCGAGCCCTTCAGCAATCGCCGTCTTGCCGACGCCGGGATCACCGACATAAAGCGGGTTGTTCTTCGAGCGGCGGCACAGCACCTGAATGGTACGGTTCACCTCGGCGTGACGGCCGATCAGCGGGTCGATCTTGCCGGACTTCGCCTTCTCATTGAGGTTGACGCAGTAGGCGGTGAGCGCATCCTGCTGCTTCTTGGCGCTCGCCTCTTCGTTTTCGCGCGACGGCTTCTGCTCGGACTCATGGTCGTCCGAGCCGCGCACCGGCCGCGATTCGGAGCTGCCCGGGCGCTTGCCAATGCCGTGCGAGATGAAGTTGACCGCGTCGTAGCGCGTCATTTCCTGCTCCTGCAGGAAGTAGGCCGCGTGACTCTCGCGTTCGGCAAAGATCGCCACCAGCACGTTGGCGCCGGTCACTTCCTCGCGGCCGGACGACTGGACGTGGATGACCGCGCGCTGAATGACGCGCTGGAACCCCGCCGTCGGCTTGGAATCTTCGTCGTAACCGGTCACCAGGTTCGAAAGCTCGTTATCGACGTAGTCGGTTACGGTCTTGCGCAGCGTCTCAAGGTTGACGTTGCAGGCACCCATCACGGCAGCCGCGTCGGCGTCGTCGATCAATGCCAGAAGCAGATGCTCGAGCGTGGCATATTCATGGTGGCGCTCGTTGGCAAAAGTCAGTGCCTGGTGTAGCGCCTTTTCAAGACTGGGCGAAAATGTTGGCACGTTAGTTCCTCATTTCTTTTCCATGACGCATTGCAACGGATGCTGATGCTGCCGGGCAAAATCCATCACCTGCGACACCTTGGTTTCGGCGACCTCATAGGTGAAGACGCCGCACTCTCCCACGCCGTGATTGTGGACGTGAAGCATGATGCGGGTCGCCTCTTCCGGGTTCTTCTGAAAGAAGCGCTCCAGAATGTGGATGACAAATTCCATCGGCGTGTAATCGTCATTCAAAAGCAGAACACGATACAAACTCGGCTTTTTGGTCTTCGGCTTGGTACGCGTGATGACGGACGTGCTGCGATTGGGGCCGTTTCCTTCGTCGTCGCTACCTTGTTGCATCCGGACCGGCATGGCGATCATTCTTGTCAGTTCCTTGTACGGCAGCGACCCCATTGAACATGGCCGCAGCGTGCTTGCCCTTTATCTAATGGTTCGTTTTCAGATTTTAAGACCGAACCAACGCACTGCAATCATAATCGCACGACCGCGCGCAAGATTGATCAACTTTCTTTGGGCTTCGCACAGCTATAAAGCGAAAAACAAAAAGGCCGGCCGCAGTTGCTGCGGCCGGCCTTCAAAATTTGGTGAACCTGATGATCAGGCTGCGGCGGCAGCGGCCTTCACGGCAGCGGCTGCCTTGGCAACCGGCGCTTCGTAGGGCTTGTAAGCGTCCTTGGCGAGGTCGGCATACATTTCGCCGATCTTCGTCGCTTCGGCAACGAAGCCTTCGTAGCTCGCCTTGACGTAATTGGTCTGCAGTTCGAACGCAGCTTCAACGCTCTTGACGCTGGTCAGCTTCTCGACATGCGCAACGCCGTCTTCAAACGACTTCTTGGAAAAGTCGGCAGCTTCGGTCGCGATAGCCTGGAGACCCTTGGTCCAAGCGGAATAGCTCTTTACAGCCACGTCAATGGCTTCTTTGCTCTTTTTGTTTGCATCATCGAAGTTGAACATCCGGTGTCTCCTTGGTGACGGCCTGATCTGGAGGCTTCAGTTTATGTGCACTGCACAAAAAGTCAATACGAGTGTGCGCCGCAATAAAACACAACAGATGCAACAACTTGATGAAGAAATGCGATTCTGCGGAAAAAATTCTTTCGCGGCCGCCGAAGAACCAAGATGAAAATGGCGGGCATTTGCTCAATGCAAGATGCAATGCCCTGAACAATAGTAAACCCCGAAAATCCCAGGGGATTTTCGGGGTTTTGTGCTTTCAGGCTTCCGCAGTCAGACTTGCGTCAGACTTAGAGGTCGATGTCGAGGATCGCCATGGAGAAGTTGTAGGAAAGCTCGCCGTCTTCCTCATCGCGGAAAACGACACCGAGGAACTCGTCACCGAGATAGACTTCAGCGGACTCGTCCTTCTTCGGACGCGCCTTGACGACCATCTGCTGATTAAAGGTGCGCTTGAAATAGGCTTCAAGCTTGCGGATTTCTTCGGGCTTCAAAATACGTCTCCGTAGCCGTTTAACTGTGCGGCGCTTCTCGCATGCTGCGTCGGCGGGTGTAAACCCCTCGAACGCGGCAACACACCGGTTCCCTTCCGTTCAGATATCGAAGCTGCTCAAGATCTGGTCCATCTGGCGCGACGGCTCGGAACAACCAGCCTCGCCGACGACCTTCGCCGGCACGCCGGCAACCGTCGACTTCGGCGGCACCGGCTTCAAGACGACCGAGCCGGCGGCAATCCGCGAGCAGTGGCCGATATGGATGTTGCCGAGGATCTTGGCGCCGGCGCCGATGAGCACGCCGTCGGCGATCTTCGGGTGACGATCGCTGCCTTCCTTGCCCGTACCGCCCAACGTCACGCCGTGCAGAATCGAGACATTGTCGCCGATGACGGCCGTCTCACCGACAACGAGGCCGGTGGCGTGATCAAGGAAGATGCCGCGGCCGATCCGAGCGGCCGGGTTGATATCCGTCTGGAACACGCTCGACGCGCGGCTCTGCAGATAAAACGCGAAGTCCTTGCGGCCGCGCTTCAACAGCCAGTGCGCAAGGCGATGCGTCTGTATGGCGTGAAACCCCTTGAAATAAAGCACCGGCTCGAGGAAGCGGGTGCACGCCGGGTCGCGGTCGTAGACGGCCTGGATATCGACGCGCAGAATGGCGCCCCATTCCGGCCAATCCTCCAGCATCTCCGAAAAGGTCTGGCGTAGAAGGTTCGCCTGAAGATCAGGATGATCAAGCCTTTCGCAGATGCGATAGATCACGCTTTCTTCGAGCGAGTGCTGATTGACCACCGTCGAATAGAGGAAGGCGGCCAGCATCGGGTCCTGCTCGGCCGCCACGCGGGCTTCCTCGCGCAGCGTATTCCAGATCGGGTCCATCACCTTCAGTGCATCAGCCTGGCGAAGTTCGGTCTTGGCGACCATCGTCGCTCTCCTTCCTGTCCGTCCTTGAAGGTCACTATAGGGGAAATCCCACGTGACTTAAATGGCCCGACATTGGTTCCGCGAAATGTCAGTGGGCGGCCGCACGCGGCATTTTCCCGCAGCGTCGGGAGGTCAGCCGCGGTCGATCTCCGCCAGGAATTCGAGCACGGCTTTCTTGAAAACCCGATCCCCGACGGCCAGCATGTGGTCGCGGCCGGGAATATCAAGCGCCCGCGCATTAGGCATCAATGCCGCCAGTTCCTCCGGCGAGCCGGCGATATCATCCTTTGTCCCGACACCGATCAAGGTCGGCACATCAATGCGCGCCATCTCCTGCGGCGCCAGCAGATCGCGCGACGTCGAAATGCAGGCTGCAAGGGCCTGCCGGTCGCTTTTGGTCTGATCGGCAAAAGCACGGAACATCCGACCGCGCTCGTGGGTGACCACATCGAGCGAAGGCGCCACCAGGGCGTCGGCGATCGGGTCCCAATCCCCTACCCCAGTCACCATGCCGATGCCGAGGCCGCCAAAAATCAGCGAGCGCACACGGTCGGGATGCGCAAGTGCCAGGAAGGCCGAGATGCGCGCACCCATCGAATAGCCCATCACGTGCGCCTCGGAGATGCCGAGATGTCCAAGCAACGCGACGGCATCACCGGCCATCTGCTGCGGATGATAAAGTGCTGGATCGTACGGTTTGCTGCTCTTGCCATGGCCGCGATTGTCGAACGCAATCACCCGGTAGCCGGCGTCACCAAGTGTCTTCAACCAGCCGGGAAACACCCAGTTGACGTTGGCGCTGGAGGCAAAGCCGTGGATCAGCAGGATGGGCGCGCCGGACGGATCGCCCTCGTCGAAAAAGGATATCTCCAGGCCCTCGTGGCTGAAGCGGGAAAACGGCGGCGGAGTGAGGTCCATTCTTGATCATCCTGCAGTATCGGTCCGCGGCAACCTAGTTCGTCGCCCTCAAGAGCGAAACCCTACCCCGGCAAAAACCACAAATGCGACGTGTTTGCCGCTACACTTTTTCGGCAAAGCTCACTATGGTGCCGCCAACTTTTCAAGACTTGCATTCATCGGAGCATGACATGGCCGGCCACAGTATCCCGCATTTCCAGAACGACGGCGGACATCAGGCAATTGAAATCGGCGTCAAGGAATTCATGTGCACCGGCGCGTCCGTTCCCTACGATCACCCGCACATCTTTATCGACATGGGCGACGACAGCGAGAAGGTCTGCTCGTACTGCTCCACGCTCTACCGCTACAATGCGAAGCTGAGTGCGACGGAAACGAACCCGCCCGGCTGCCTCTTCGCCCATAAGGCCGCCTGACAAGCCACGATGTCGCGCCCCGTCGCGATCGTCGGCGCCGGCGTTGGTGGGCTCACCGCCGCCTTGTGCCTCGCCCGGCGGGGTTTCGAAGTCGATATCCTTGAGCGGGCGGCGGCGCTGACGGAAGTTGGCGCCGGCTTGCAACTGTCGCCGAACGCCTCCCGGATCCTGATCGAACTGGGCCTGCTTCAAGACCTTGAGACGTTCTGGAACGAACCCGAGCGCATCGGGCTCGTTGACGGCGCTTCGCTGCGCGCGCTCGCCAGCGTTTCGGCCGGCGCCTTCGCACGCGGCCGATGGCATGCCCCCTATGCGGTCATGCATCGTGCAAGTCTTCAGCAGGTCCTGCTCGCAGCGGTCGGCTCAGAAGCGCGCTGCCGGCTCCATCTCGGATGCCCGATAGATGCGCCTGACGAGCAGGCGATCGCGAACGTGACGGGACGCATACCCGACGTCATCATTGGCGCGGATGGTATCTGGTCGCGCCTGCGCAACGGCGTACCCGGCTCCGGTCGTGTGCGCTTTTCCGGCAATGTCGCCTGGCGCATGACGATATCGCGTGAAGTAGCCGCCGGTCTTCTCAAACCGGATCAGGTAACGGCCTTCCTCGGCCCCCGCGCCCATCTCGTCGCCTACCCTTTGCGAGAGGTTGACGGCTTCAATCTCGTCGCAATCATCGAGGGCAAGGAAACCGACGCCGTCTGGGTCGGCAAGGATTCGCAGGAGCGGCTACAGGAGTGCCTGAACGCATTCTCAGGCTGGAACGCCGGCATCCGCACGCTTATTGAAGCTGGTACATCGCCCACCTATTGGCCGCTGTGCACCGTCGACGACGGCGCCTGGCAGGATGGGCGAAAGATCGCGCTGATCGGCGATGCCGCGCATGCAATGACGCCGTTTGCGGCGCAAGGGGCGGCGATGGCCATCGAGGACGCGCGCGAACTGGCTGATTGCCTTTCGGACGGCATCCACGTCCCGGAGGCCTTGAAGCGCTACGAGGCGGCCCGCCGGCCGCGCATCGCCCGTGTCCGCCGCCGTGCGGCCTTCAACCACTTTGCCTACCACGCCCGCGGCCCGCTTCGCATCGGCCGCGACATCGTCCTGAAACTCAAGGGACCGGAAGCGCTCGCTGCCGATCTCGATTGGCTCTACGGCTACGGCGCGAACCGCTGACGCGGCTTGAGGCTGCAGCGTGGCAGGACAAGTAAGGGCGCCGCGCTTGACCGCCGCGCCCCCCAAACTCTCAGACTGCGTTCGCCGCTGCCAGTCCCGCCTCGATGTCGCGGCGGATGTCCGGCACGTCTTCCAGGCCGATTTGCAGACGAATGACCGGCCCTTCGGTCGGCGCCAGCGCCACCTTTCGATCTCCGAGGCCGACATGAAGCGCCAGGCTCTCGAAACCGCCCCAGGAATAGCCGAGCCCGAAAAGCTTCAGCGCGTCGAGGAAGGCGTGGGCCTTGGCCCTGAACCGATCGGGACTTTCCGCTTTCAGGACAAAGGAGAAGATGCCGCTTGCTCCGGTAAAATCGCGCTTCCAAAGTTCGTGCCCCGGGAAGCTCGGCAATGCCGGATGCAGCACACGGGCGACCTCTTCCCGCCCTTCCAGCCACCGGGCCAGAGTGAGCGCGCTTTCCTGGTGCCGTTCGAGGCGAATGCCCATGGTCCTGAGGCCACGCAGGATCTGGTAGCTGTCGTCGGGCGAAACGCACACCCCGAGCGTCACCATCGCCTCGGTCAAGGCCGGCCAGTGGGTAGCGTTCGCCGACACCGTACCGAGCAGAACGTCCGAATGGCCGGACGGGTACTTGGTGGATGCATGGATCGAAACGTCGACGCCGTGATCGAGCGGCTTGAAATAGACCGGCGTCGCCCAGGTGTTGTCCATGGTCACAACGCAGCCGTGACGATGGGCAACGTCGGCGATGGCACGAATGTCCTGCATTTCGAACGTGTTCGAACCGGGCGCTTCGGTGTGAACCAGGCGGGTGTTCGGACGGATCAGGCTTTCGATCGCGGCGCCGATCATCGGATCGTAGTATTCGACGGTGACGCCAAGGCGCTTCAGCATCGTGTCGCAGAAATGGCGCGTGGGGAAATAGACCGAATCGACGACCAGCGCGTGGTCGCCAGCCGATAGATAGGCGAGGAAGGGCACCGTGACGGCTGCAAGCCCGGAGGGAACGAGGATCGTCCCCGCAGAGCCTTCGAGCTCGTTGATCGCATCGCAAAGCGCGTCCGTCGTCGGCGTACCGCGTGTGCCATAGGTGTATTTCTGAGCACGCGTCTCCATCGCCCTGGCGTTCGGGAACAGCACGGTGGAGGCGTGCACCACCGGTGGATTGACGAAGCCGAAATAGTCCGAGGGGTTGTTACCGCTATGGGCGAGGCGCGTGTTGATACCAGCCTTACCGTTCACATTGCCGCTGTCTGCCATTGCATGTTCCGCTTTCAAAATTCGAATGCGAAACTCTTCGAACGAGCCACAACGGCGGTCAAGTGGCAAAAGTCGCGGAGTGCCATTTTGGCGGTCGCGCACCCGCGTTTGGCCATTTTTCGCCCAGTGCCTGCCCGTTCCCCCAAAAAACTGCCTAACTTTCTGGCTTCTTTTGAGTTTTTCACATGCAAAACCAGAAAATCGGCCGCCTCTCTTGACCCTCATGGAATTTGAGCATGAGATAGTCGGCACTCGCGCCAGGAGGGTGGCGGAGGCTGCACGCGCCTGGGATGCGCTGCTGCAGACGGGAACTAACGACAACAGAAAAAGGTTCTAAAAATGGCAAAAAGAATTCTGACAGCTCTCGTTGGCGCTGCTGTCATGGGG